>REDP01000025.1 GCA_007693455.1 Planctomycetota bacterium
AGTCGGCAAGCCCGTTCTGGGATGACACCATATGCCGCAACTCGGCCAAGGCCTACTTCCGGGGCATATAGTCGGGAATTCGCCCCGCCTGCTGGCGTAGGGCCCCCAACAGCAAATAGCTGCTATTCCCACTCAGCAAACCGGCATGGAAATCCTGCCCCTGAAAAAAATCTGCTGGCCCCATGGCTTTGCGCTGCAGTCCACCGCGCACCGCCACCACCAACAGCAGCGGCACCAGCAGGGATACCAATAACCACTGCCAGCGCCGCTTAATCAGAGGGGACGGACGCAGGGCGCCGCTCAATATCCAAGCCCACCAAGCCACCAGACACATCAGCAATAAAGATATGCCCAGGCCCAGCAGATAGCGGCCGCTCATCATACTGGTGAGAAAGTGCACATCCCCAGCGCCGGAGCGCAGTACGGCAAACAACTCGGCCCCCGGGCGCCGCCGCACATGACCAAAGTAAAATAGCGACCCCAATTCCACCGCCAGAATCAGCAGCAAACCCAGGAGGGCCACGCCACGCAGCGAGAAACGCCACCAGCCTTGGTGGGCCCATGGCAGCGGCCACAGCAAAAGCCACAGCAAAAGCCACAGCCCCGGGGCCCACAACAAAGCCGCTGCCGCCAAATCAAAGCGCATACCATAAAAAAGCGCCCACAGGGTTGGCCCCAGCCCAAGATGGTCGAAATCCTCATAATACACCCACAGCAAGCCCAAACGCACCAGCAGCAGGGCCACAATCACCAGCAACAGCAGACCCAGCGCCGCCTGCCACGGGGACAGGCTGGATACCCAGCGAGCAATACCCAAACCCCGCGGGCGGTCCGTTTCACTGTGGTGTAAATCAGACATCAGGCTCCCTCCCCGCAGCTGCTGCTACTGCGACCCGCGAGATGCGTTAGCCTCGCCGCGACTACCTCAGGCGCCCAGGCCACCACGATCCGGCGCAGTGTTGCCGTCGTGAGGTTTATGCAAGCTCAGCATGCGTCAGCTATTCAGGGCGACGCAAAGCTCGGTTACTTCATGGCCAAGCCCATTGCTTTGTGGATGCGCCACGATTGCAGGCGCGCAACGGCCCATCTCTTTGCTGGGGTGGCCTTGGCGGTGGCTTGGTGGAGGACAGTGATGGCGAGGTTACGCAGGGCAGCGAGGTTGTGGGGGGCGTGTCTGGTGCGGGTCTGGTCGTTGTCTTCCTTCATGCGCACGTCTTTTTGGCGGTGGAGGCCGTTTTCGACCTGCCAATGGTTACGAATGGCCTGAGCCGCCGCAGCTGGCGCGAGTTGCGTCGCGGTCGCGTTGGTGATGGCATAGGCTGTTTCGTGGGTGATGAACCCGGTGCGATGGTCCACGCGTTCGCGATGGACGTGGAAGAGTTGTCGGATGCCGGGGAATCCGGCAGCGGCCGGATCGTCGGGGTCTATGACGAGGGCCGTGAGGGTTCGCCGGTCGGTACGCCCATGGCCGTGGCTGACGCTGGTGTGGTCGGGGCTGAGTCCGGCGGCTGCGAATGCGTCCTCGGCGGCGTGGTAAAGGTGAGGTTGGTTCCCTTTGAGGGCCAGGAGATAGAGCCCTTTTTTTCGACGATGAGCGCCGCCGTTTCGTGGTTGGTGTGGGCTGCGTCGGCAGTCACCAGGGTGCCATTGAGGTCGTTGCGCGCGAGCAGGTCGCGGGCGGCGGTGATCTCATTGGTTTTGGCAGGTATGGCCATCTGGTCGATGGGGATTTGTTGATCGACATGATAGGCGTTCAGTTGGGCTTTGCCCGGTTGGCCATCGTGCGCTGAGCCACACAAGACTTTCCCATCAATGGCGATGTGCGTGTTATGGGTATTGATGCCACAGGCGGTAACCCAGGCCCGCGTGACTGACTCCAGCGATCCGGGTTCGATATCCTGGAGCACGTAGCGCAACGTATTTGCCGTCGGAACCACATACCCGATGAAGGCTTTGAACGGGCATTTCAGGCGTTTGCGCTCGTGCTGCTTGAGCGTGGTGGCCCAGGTGGCGATCCCTGCACACGTGGTTTCGCCAGCCAGGATACCGGTGAGCAGAATCCCCAACAGGCAATCCAGCCGGTAGCTGCGGCCCGAACGGTTGCGCGGATCTGTGACGTTTGCATCAATAATATCAAATAAACTCGGTGTATCCGCGGTGCCTTCAATCGGCTGCGAGGCGATTTCAATCCGCTCCAACGGACGATCTTCGGCATGATGCCGGCGCGACGCCAAACGCCGACAAGCACCGCGCACCACGTCCTTGATAAAAACCCGCTTCACGATGCCATGCTTGCGATACCCTTCGCGCGTGCGACGAAAACCCTTCGTCACCCCCACTTCCTGCCAACCACAGGCCCGGTAACAGGTCCCATCGAAACGTTCGCTCTCCACAAAGGTCTCGGCCAACCAAATCGGATGCCCATAGGTGGACTCCCAGTCAGCACGCAACCGACGGAGATTCAGTCCCAAACATTTACTGGCAAGATTCGGAAGCTGAAAGCCCGGGAGCACCAAAAAACGCGCGTTTTGCGCCACCAAATGCAGACGCTGACGCTGTTGAATCACGGTCCAGCCAATCCGTTCATCCCGAGCAGACAGCTTCAAGGATGCCGCACTCCATCCCAAACAAGCCACCCAATACCCATTGACCTCCGCCACATACCGAAGCTGCTCTCCCATCATGCGATGGCTCGACAGATAGTGGTGCCGGGATACCAGTTCATTCCATTCAGCGACTTCTGAGGGATCCGTCAGCAAGCGAATGGTCAGGGAGGAGAGATCTGGGGAAGATGTCAACATGGTAGCGCACCATAACCAACTTCATTAAGCAGTCCAGTTATATATATAACCCAATGCTCTTCAGCTTCTTGTAGAGAGCTTTGAGTGGCCCTGCCCGCCATAACCCGAGAGATTCAATCGGCATCCATGGCCAAGCGGAAACCCACCGAATTCAAGGGCAGCCGATTATCCACCGCCCGCCGCGCGGCAAAGGAGAAGCGATGCCCCTCGCGATCGGTAAAGCTGCCCCCCCGGGCCACGCTCACCCCCTCGTGGTCAAACCACGATTCGTCCACCAATTCTGCCACCGAGCCCGCCAGATCAAAGACCCCATGCAGCGAACGGTCACCGGGGAAACTTCCCACCGGCAATTCCACCAAACCGCTGGTGGTGGGGGCTGCTGTGTAGGAATAACACATGGCGGCATCGTGCAGATTGCCCCAGGGGAAGCGGCGGCCGTCGCCCCCCTGCACCGCTACCTGCCATTCATTGCCGCTGGGTAGGCGCCAGGGCAGATTGTCGCGCTCCCGCCGCCATTGAATATAGGCATCCACATCGTGGCGGCTAATCCCGGTCACCGGTAAATCGGGGTCGATGGCTTCT
>REDP01000024.1 GCA_007693455.1 Planctomycetota bacterium
GCAACTGCGGGATAAGCAACGGTTTCCATCAAATGATACCTTCATCCTTAGGATAATAGGTAAAAACTCGGAAGAGTGGATCATATTCAAGGCGCCGCAGACGCAGTTTGACTTCAGTAAATAAGGAGGAGGCAACGTCGAAGATGGGGCACTCTTGGGGTTTTTAGGGTAAATATTTCTGGACGTACAAATGCCGTTGGCCTGGGCGCTGATGCTGGCTGCCGACAGTGGGTCATTGGCGCCGCTTAATGTGTCTTGGTTTGGCCTAAGGCGATTTATCCTTCGGCTATGGTCACACCGATAATCAGCATATCTCCGCGCAGTGGCTCGGCTAGTCATGCTCCGGGCTTTACCCTTGATCGTGAGGCCTCTGCCGACATTAATCTTCATGTGCTCTTGGCGGGAAGCATTCGGTATCGTTGGCCAGGGGGATCAGCTAGCGCCCGTGTTGGGGCCATGGTGGCCTTGCCTATAGGGCTGCGCTTTCGTCAAACGGACGGGATTCTTGGCGAAGGGGTACGCTTGAGTGTCATCCATGCCCAAGCACGGGGTTTGCCTCCTTGGCCACAATCCATCCAGGTGCGGCGGCAGGCTGTGCACCAGTTTGAGACCATGGCCATTGCCCGGGCCTTAGCTCGAGCTGCCGATGCATGGAAGGATGGTCATGCTGGGGCGGAATTAGAAGTTCAGGGTTTAGGTCAAGCTCTGATCATGCGCTGGTACCATCAGCAACCGATAAAGCAGAGCCCTGATGAACACTGGGTGGCCCCGGTGTTGGCTGCCATTGAGGCAGATTTTGCCGACCCTAGTCTTGATGTGGCAACTTTGGCTGCGCTGGCAAAGCTGAGCCGTGCCCATTTTAGTCGGCGCTTCGCGATAGCTGTCGGCTATAGTCCGGGTCGCTATCTTGAACGTCGTCGACTGCGCCACGCTCAACACCTGCTGGCCCACGGTGTCTCGGTTGCTGCGGCCGCTGAAGCCTGTGGGTACCGGGATGCATTTCATTTCTCTCGGGTATTTAAGCGCTGCAAGGGTGTGCCGCCAAGTCAGTGGTCACCGCCTGCAGGAAGGGAGGCCTGACCGATCAGTGATTGATGACAGCCGTATGCGGTAAGCCGCCGAGTGTGCCATCTACTCAGGGAATCACGTAGCACAAATATCCATCTCGATGTCATCCCTAGCCATGGCAATCCTTAATCCTAGGGGATACTCTGTTGATATGATTCACTATCTGCCCCTGACCATGGATGCCGCTTACATCGATGCCACGATTGCTGCGGCCAAAGCGCGCGGGGTGCGCGCCATCCAATTCTCTCACAAGCTGTGTCATCACGCTGAGGATGTACTTGATAAACCAGAGCACGCAGCGCAGGTGGCCGTGATGGTTAAAGCGGTGCGCGCCGCGGGTCTTGAGGCCTGGTGTTGGACCCATGAATTTCACAGTCCGCCTAGGGAATTCTGTGAGGACGACGGGCGTTTGCGCTGTGATGAACCAGGCTTGGCTGATTACCTGAACGAGAAGTATGCTCGCCTGTGCACTGAAGTGCTTCCTGGTTTGAGCGGTATTATTGTCACCTTTGCCGAATGCCCTTACCCAGTGTATCAAGACCATCGTGTGATATCCCAGTCCAGCCCCACGCAGCGAACCCGTCGATTGATTGACCAGCTTTATGCAGCGTTAAGGCCGCATGGGGTGCGTCTGGCAGTCCGGGATTTTGTCTATCGCGTCGATGAAGTCGAAGCCATGGGCCAGGCCCTGGCCGGGCTTCCTGAGGATGTGGTGATTATGTCCAAGGCGGTGCCTCACGATTGGCATCCAGATTATCCTATCTATCCTTTGATTGGCTTTTTCCCTCAGCACGAGCAATGGGTTGAGCATGACTTCGGTTTTGAATACGAGGGTCAACACCTTTTGCCTTATGCCAATGTGGATACCATAACTGCCCGCATAATTGCTGAGCGCCGTCGCGGGATTCAAAGCTGGTGCCTGCGTCTGGATCGTTACAGCGGACAGCTTGGACCAAGTGCCTTGGCCACTCCTTGGGGTTCGTTGGTATTGGCGGTGGCCCATGCCGCTAGTGCGGGTGAGTCCATCAGTGCTACCGTGCACGAATGGGAGGGGGGGCAGTTTCCCGGTGCGGCAGCTTGGCTGCGCGAGGCCACTGACTGTACCCGCCGTGTCTTGTTTCCCCGCGGTCAGTGGTACGGAAACCACTCGAATATTCCCACCTTTGGTTATGCACAGACTCACCTCAATGGTGGCAATGCTGATCGCCTAGCTGCCTGGTCAGGTGATCCAGCCGATGCCTTTAATGAGCAGGCGATGGCTGAGATGCCCCCTGGCTGGTGGCAGTTAATGGTTGCCGAGGGCGATGCCGAAGCTCAGCGTGCCCAGCATCTCTTTGACTACCTCAGTGGCCTGCCTGACCTCGGTCCGGCTGGCGATGAATGGCGTAGCGGGGCCCGGCGACTCCTGCTCATGGCCCGCCTCTTTGCAGTTCATCGCCATGCTTATTTCCGTATTCGGGCAGTGCAGGAGCAGGCCGACAACATTAGTTCTGAGGACATCGACAAGGCTATCGATGCTTTTGCCGATTGCGCCAAGGATGCGCAGTCGGTTTTGGAATCCTGTCGCCTGGAAGGCAGGCGCCTCGACAATCAGGGCGCTAGTGGTCACGATCGTGGAGCGCCCTTTCGAATTGAGGATGAACAGCGTCAGGCGTGGACCAATGTGGTGATCAGCCTGCGCGGTGCTGCTCAGCGCCTGTTTGCAAAGGAGTAACTCCCATGCCGAGCTTGAACCGTATTCGCTGATTCCATTACCCATACTGCTGGTGGATCAATCTGCGGGAGGTCCTTGATAATAGTTGTCGCCCTGATGGCATCCATCTCGATATTGCGGGTCGGGCATCTGGGCTGAGACAATGTGGCGAGGCTTTGTGCCTACTGGTTATTTTGCCATGAAAGCATACCAGCTTCCGGCTCTGGAGTAAGCATCCATTGGTCTAGACACTAGCGTTGACCTTGGGCAAAGCCGGCAAATCCGTAAAGGGCATTAAGCACTTCAAACTCGTTATCCCCGGCCATAATCTTGGGGTCAACTACCCGTAGATTACGCCAGGCATCGAGGAGTTCCTGGGCTTGATTTCGATTGGCGCCTTGCGGCAAGCGGTCGGATTCCAAGGCTTTGCTCGCCCAAATAAAGGCTTCGGTTTCTTGGGCTCCCTGAGCCATGGCAAGATAGCGGACCGTGGGCAACGCCCCTTGAGGGCCAGGGATGGTGATTGCTGCGGCGTTATCTCGTTGGAGGTTATTCCAGCGTTGAAAGGTTTGGATAATACGCCCACTGCCACCACCTGGAC
>REDP01000119.1 GCA_007693455.1 Planctomycetota bacterium
ACGCCTCTTCGCCATCTCGTTCTAAGCCAGCGCCAGGGTCGCCACCAGGCGCTTTAACACCGATGTGCTGATCTGGCACTCTGTCGCACGAGCGCACAACAAGTGCCGCTTGACCAGGGTTATGGCGGCGATGCACTACCAACCGATGTCAGCAGGGCTGCCCTCCTGATGTCTTTTACGTTCAGTCGTACGAGAATGGCGGGAGAAGTCCCCGTTTGCCCTGCGCGAAAGTCTGGGATGCCGAAGGAGTAACGCTCTCAGGCCAAAGGACCGCCATTTGACGACCCCCTGGAGAGAGTAAGCAGACGCTTGCCGCCGACGGAGTAACGCTCTCAGGCACCACTACAGGGAGATTCCACCCGCGCATCCATCACTGATGCGCCACTGTCGCCTTGGTTGCGGCGGGGTTTCTCTCTTGGAGCACGTTCCTCATGAGCGCTTTTTCCCATCCTGATCGCTTTCTCCATCGCCACATCGGCCCCCGTGCGGATGATCGCACACAGATGCTGCAACAGTGCGGCTTTACTGATCTCGACGGCCTCATTGATACAGCCCTGCCGTCCGCCATTCGCTCCAGCTTGGATCTGAGCGCCCTGCCGCCTGGTCACGATGAAGCCGCCACCTTAGATGCCCTCAGTCAGCACGCCGCAGCCAATCGCCCCTGGCGCAGCTATCTTGGCTTGGGCTATGCCAACTGCCACACGCCGCCAGTAATCCAGCGCACCATTCTCGAAAATCCTGGCTGGTACACCCAATACACCCCCTATCAGGCGGAAATCAGCCAGGGTCGTTTAGAAGCACTGGCCACCTTCCAAACCATGATTAGCGATTTGACAGGGCTGCCCATCGCCAATGCCTCGCTCTTGGATGAAGCTACTGCTGCCGCCGAAGCCGTACACCTCGCCCATGGCCATCACCGCGGCAAGCGTCAGCACGTTTTGGTAGATGCCAATTGCCATCCCCAGGTCATTGCGGTCATCCGCACCCGCTGTCAGCCTCTGGGACTGCAGGTAAGCGTTGCCCCCTGGCAGGAACTCACGCCCGACACTTCCTGCGCCATTGTGATCAGTGCCTATCCTGGTAGCGATGGTGCCGTTGCCGATCAGCAGTCCCTGGGCCAACGCTGCCAGGACAGCGGCGCCTTATGGGCCGTATGCTGCGACCTTCTCGCCTTGTGCCTGCTCACCCCTCCTGGCAAGTGGGGCGCCGATATTGTCTGCGGCTCAGCCCAACGCTTTGGCGTTCCTTTGGGTGGTGGTGGTCCCCACGCCGCCTTCTTTGCGGTACAGGAAAAGCTCAAGCGCCTCTTACCTGGCCGTTTGGTAGGCCTTTCCCGCGATCGTCACGGCACCCCAGCCTATCGCCTTGCCCTGCAGACCCGCGAGCAGCATATCCGCCGCGAGCGCGCTACCTCCAATATCTGTACAGCGCAAGCGCTGCTGGCCAATATCGCTGCGGCCTATGCCGTCTATCACGGACCTGAGGGCCTGCGTGCCATCGCCGAGCACGTGCACGCCTGCGCCCAGGCAGTGGCAACCCTGGCCCAGGAACAGGGCCTGAGCCTGCGCCATAATCACTTCTTTGATACCGTCTGCATTCACTGTGATGACCCGCAGGCAACTGCCGAAATCCATAAGCGCGCCTGTGAACGTGAAATAAATCTGCGCCTGGAAGACCCCCACACCATCGTCATTGCCTGCGATGAAACCATGCGCGATGCCGACATTGCCGACCTCGCGGTGATTGTAGATGCCTCCAGCAGCAATCTGCAACGCCTGCGCAGAGACGACTGGGCCATCCCCGAGAATCTGCAACGGCCCGTTGACTATTGCCAACACGCAACCTTTCGCCGCTATCACAGTGAACACGGCCTCCTGCGCTGGCTCAAAGAGCTCGAGCGCAAGGACCTGAGCCTTTGCCACAGCATGATTCCCCTAGGCAGCTGCACCATGAAGCTCAATGCGGCGGCTGAAATGCTCTCCCTTACCTTGCCTGGCTTTGCCGCAATCCATCCCTTTGCGCCACATGATCAACAGGCTGGCTATCAGGCCCTTACCACCGAACTCGAAGCATGGCTGGCACATATCACTGGGCTCCATGCCACCAGTCTGCAGCCCAATTCTGGGGCCCAAGGCGAGTATGCTGGCCTCTTGGCCATCCGCGCCTACCACCAGGAACGGGGCCAAGGCCAACGCAGTATCTGCCTGATTCCCAACTCTGCCCACGGCACCAATCCCGCCAGTGCAGTCATGGCTGGCATGCGGGTTGTACCGGTAAGCTGCGACCAGGCTGGCAATATCGACATTGACGATCTGCGCACTAAAGCGCAGGCCCATGCCGACGACCTGGCCGCCCTGATGATCACCTATCCCAGTACCCATGGCGTCTTTGAAGAAGGCATTATTGATATCTGCGCGATTATCCACGAGCACGGCGGGCAGGTCTACATGGATGGCGCCAACCTCAACGCCCAGGTAGGCCTGACCTCGCCGGGTGCTGTCGGCGCCGATGTCTGCCATCTCAACCTGCACAAGACCTTCTGCATCCCCCATGGCGGCGGTGGCCCAGGCGTAGGCCCAATCTGCGTCGCCCAACACCTGGCACCCTATCTCCCACAGCACGCCAACCCTGATCACGGAGTGGGCCCAGTATCCGCCGCACCGTGGGGGTCGGCAAGTATTTGCACCATCTCCTGGGCCTATATTCACCTCATGGGCGGTGATGGATTGCGGCAGGCCACCACCAACGCCATTCTTAATGCCAACTACCTGGCCCACCGTCTGCGTCAGCACTACCCCATACTCTACAGTGGCAAACGGGGCCTGGTAGCCCATGAATGCATTATTGACTGCCGCCCCTTTAAGCGCAGTGCGGGCATTGAAGTGGAAGACATCGCTAAGCGCCTCATGGATTATGGCTTTCATGCCCCCACTATTTCCTGGCCCGTGCCAGGCACGATGATGATCGAACCCACCGAATCGGAACCCCGTGAGGAGTTGGATCGCTTCTGTGAAGCCATGATCGCCATTCGCGCCGAAATCGCCGCCATTGAAGACGGACGCCTGCAGCGCGAAGAATCCCCCCTCCTCTACGCACCCCACACCGCCCACGATCTCATTGATTGGGACCGGCCCTATAGCCAACAAGCCGCCGCCTGGCCCCTGCCCTGGGTAGCTGAACGCAAATATTGGCCACCAGTGGGGCGCATCGACGCCGCCTACGGCGACCGCAATCTTTTTTGCTCCTGCGCCCCCGTTGAAGCCATGCAAGAGGAAGCGCCCGCGGAGGCGGCAAGCCGATAAGTGACGAGCGATCAATGCCGCATGGGCCCTGACCCAGAACAATTCAAAGCTTGCCCTAGGACCGCCGATCTCCTGATCGGCGGGCCAAAAGCGCCCTGAATAGGGCGCTTTTGTGCTCAAGCATGCCTGCTTCGCGGACATGCTTGAGCACCATGGAAGCTTTATGTCGCCCTGCCCTGGCACCAACACCTCGCCAGGATATCGACCTGAACCAGAGCCAACATCCTCCGTTTGCATCTCATGGCTCGCTCTCTTATACCGTTCACGCTCTGCGCACTCCTCCTCCCCCTGCTCCTGAATGGCTGTGCCCAGGAGCAGTCGGCACGGCACGGTAGCCACAGCGCCACACCCCCACCAACACCTCGCATCCAGGTCTGGGCCCAAGACGGACTCCTACATATTCGTGCCGAACATCCCGAGGCCGCCGAGGGCACCTGGCAGCAATCGCACGACAACGACCGCACCCCGTGGATAGCGCTGCGCGCCGTCTTGGATCAATGGTTTGAAGCGGCACACCACTCCGAACAAGGGATTCAGATCGGCAGCCAACCTCTTGTATTAGCCCTCCATCCAGATCTCAGCTATCGGCAGGCGGGCGAAATCATTATGTTGGCGGCCGACATAATCGACCCCGCCAGCGGCGTCCCCCATCAGGGTCAACGCCACTTCATCACATTCCATCTGCTCAACTACGACGACCGCCTCCTCCCTCTCGTCTTGCCACTGGGGCCAAGCACCACACCCTCTGAGTCAGCCACAGGTTCCTGAGCAAGGCCATTACCACTCTGCGCCGCCCCTGGTGGCGATCATGACCCCCGTGCTTGCCGCCAGTGGTGCAGAATGATATGCGGTTGAGTCCAGCTGGGCCTAAAACTCATTTGCGTTTTGCGCCGCTCCCCGGATCTCCTGGCCGGTTTTTGCACCATGCTCTCGCAGGAGTGCTATCACTGCATCATTCGATCCTATGGTGCGCGCGGCACTCAGTGGCGTTCCACCATTACTGGCAATGTGGTTGAGAACCGCATGCGCACCGTGTTCCAACAGAAATGTCACGCCTTCGCTGGAGCGTGTGAGCGCCGCGTGTCGGAGGGCTGAACGGCCACGCCGGTCCAACTGTGCCGCATCGACACCTGCAGCAATCAGACGCTCGGCCAAGGGCATGGCCCGGCGATTGCTCCAATCAAGAAAGAAAAAGATATTTCTCTCATCATCCAATTGAATACTCAGATCGGCACCCGCATCCAGATAGAGCGGCAAAAGATACCACGCTCCCGATACCGCCTCAAATACGGGAGCAACACGCGACGTTGCGAGATTGACATCTGCCCCTGCAGCAATCAACAACTCGGCCATGGCATGGTTTTTCTTGGCCGTGCCAGCTCGTCCATCGTCCTGGGAGGTTCGCCCACGCGTCACCAAGGTCAGCGGCGTATACCGCCCCCAGACAGAGCGGTGGAGCACGCGTGCGTTGACATCTGCGCCAGCTGCAATGAGTTTTTCAACTAATTCAACTTCTTTATAGTGCACCGCCACATGCAGAGGCCGACGTCCCTGGGGATCGACTTGTTCGAGGGGATAGCCGGCATCAATCATCCAAGCGACGAACTCCAGCCATTGCTGACGCTGTTCTTCGTTGGGTCGTGATCCCCAACTACTGAGATGGACGCGAACGACACTCTCAAAGATGTGTTCATCTTTGGGCATTGCTGCCGACCAGGGATGCGGAATCGCCTGCAAAGCTTCGCGCAAAGCTTGGGGGTCGCGCTGATGGCTGCGGAGATGCCGCGCCCAAGCCACACGCACCGGATGCGCGGATCGCTCAGGCGCACTCAGGCCGTCCAGCACACTGGTATCGGCACCGTGGGCTTTCAGCACTTCAACAAAGCGTTCTCGCCCACGGAGTTTGGCGTAGGCCAGAGGAGTATAGCCCTGTTCATTGCGCGCCTCCAAGGGTGCTCCTGCTGCAACCAGGACATCTACGATCTGGGCATCTCCTTCACTCGGCAATGCCACAACGTGCAATACCGACATGTCATTGAGGCCAGCATTGCGCGCCCAGGAGGGAACATCGGTGCGGACAGTAGGGTCCGCTCCCGCCGCTAATAATGCCTGCACTATGGCGAGGTTTCCATTGGCTGCCGCATAATGCAGGGCCGTACGTCCAGAAGGGGCGAGCGTGGCAAGGGGTGCGCCAGCCTCCAGGAGAACCTTGACGTGATCCAGGTGGCTCTTGCGCACCGCCACGTGCAAGGCGGTGGTCGCATAGCCCTGGGGCCGCTTCGCCCCTTGCGCGGGGTCACTGCTGAGTACCGCCACATTTTGCACCGGTAATCCGATCTGCACATCCGCCCCCCGCTCCAACAGCATCTTGAGCATGTCCGTGTCTGGCTGATCAAGCGCACGCAGCAATAAGGAGCGATACTGGTAATCATCCTCCCACGATGGATCCGGATTGATCGGCGTATCATGTGCAAACAGCAGATTCATAAGCTTCTGGCAGCCTCGCTCGATGGCAATGCCCAATAGAGCGTATTGCGCCTGGGGGTCGCGAATGCCTTGCGCAAATAGCCAACGCAACATCGGCTGTTCGTGACCATGGTCCGTGGCATTCCTTGGCCCGGCAAGACGCACCATATCCCCAGCCGGCTTCAACTCCACCCCGCCTCGATGCAGCGCTTGCACTAATTCCATCTGACGACGGGTAATGGCCACACGCAACTGCCTGTGTTGCTCCTCCTCATTGAAATGCTCCAACATAGCAGCAACCAAATGATCAAAAATTGCATCAAATAAAACCTTTTCTTTTTCCCAGAATACTCTCTCTGCCGCGTCGGAGTGGCCACGCAGACTGTGTAATCTTCTTTGAATTTGCCCACGGCCGTAGCGCAGGCTATCCAAGGGGACGATGACCCGCTCATGCATCTCATAGGCAACCGAAGCACCCGCCTCAATCAGCAAGAGCGCCACCGTAAAATGTCCCTTTTCCAGATGGAGCTGCACAATCGGTCGGGCAGATCCATGCTCTGGCTGAAGGTTGGGGTCACCACCTGCTTGCAAGGCTGCCGCAATGATCTCGGAGATCGGCTCAATCCTACCAAGCACGCGGTTGGCAAGGTCCGGTTTACGCTGCCCCCCGGCCAAAAGGGCCTGTACACGCCCATAGGAATGAGCATCGAGAAAGTGCTCCATCTGCATAGCAAGCGGCAAGGAAAAACTTGCCCCACGCTCTTCGAACCAGGCAATCGCCTCCCACGATTGTGCCAGCAAGGCGCTATCAATGGGCTGCCGCCCTGCGTTATCGGGACGATCCAGCGGGGCCCCTGCCTGCACCAGCAAATGAAAGAGCGTAAAGCTGGGCCGCCGCTGCTGTGCCAGAATATGCAGGACACTTTCCCCCGCCTCCCCCTGCCAATTCACATCGGCACCCGCCAAGAGCAAACGGATCAGGCTTTCGACGTAGGTGTCTTGATAGTGCTGCGCGAGATGAGCGAGGGGAGTCACGCCCTGATGATCGCGGTGATTAACCTGGGCACCCGCCGCCAACAGCCACTCCAAGGAACGGTCCCGACGAGTACTGGCCGCAAACAGGGCGGTTTGCCCATCGCCATCCTCTGCATCAAGCGCCATACCGTGCTCCAATAAGGCCGTCAGTATGTCCTGCTTGTCTGCTCCTGACTGACGATTCACGTTCAATGGCACCCATAAATGGAGTGCGCTGCGGCCCTGGTGGTCACGAAAATCATCTCCTAAATAATCAAGCAGCGGTAGGAATACACTCGGTCCACGCTGCAACGATCGGGACACCAATTCGCTGTGCTGTGCAAACCATGCGCGTGCATCGGGCGTGGCCGCCCACATGGCGGATACCACCTGAGGATTAACCGAAGATCGGTCCAGATACATCCACCATGCGGTTTGGCGCAGGGTTTGACCGCGCTCCGTTTTATCAAGAAATGTGGGGTCAAGTCCTTGTGCGAGCAAGTGCTGGGTGGTGGAGTCAGTGCCCAGTCGTATGGCGCGCATGAGTAGCTGCTGACGATCAGCTTGTTCATCGCCCAGGGGGCAGCCAGCCGTGATTAATGCGCTAGCCGTCGAATCCATGCGCTGTTCAATCGCTTGCGTCAGCTGCGCAGTACGCAGAGGGTAGTCCGCTTCGATCAATGCCGCAGCCGCTGCTGGGCTACGCCGCCGTATCACGTCCAGGAGGAGATCATCGTCATCAGTGTGAATTGCTGGAAATGCAGCCTCATGCGCTTCTATCCACGCCTGTAAAGCGGGAAAGCTGTCGTCGCCTCGTTCGGGAAGAATATCCTCCCAAACGGATTCCTGTGCCTGAAGGAAGCACATAGAAATGAACACCATCACCAATAGGAGGTTATACCGCATCTGTATTCCTTATGAATGTCGCATAGTTATTAACGTCGGCGATAGACCTGATTGAGCAATTCCATGTGGGCAGCATTCTGTGCCAGATCATGCAGTAATGGCGCAAGCGTGTCCGCCTCTCTTTCCTCGGGATCAAGGGCAATGAGCGCATCCATTAAATCTTTAGCGGCATGACGACTTCTCCAGGCACGATCCTGCGGGCCGTGGGGTGACACGCGGAAGGCGCGGAAGTCCCCGTGATTGATCGCATGCTCCACGACTCCTGCCCAGGCAGCATGGGCGGCATCCACCACCTCTTGGGGCGGATCTTCGCCGCGGCGCTCGGCATCGCGACACGCTGCCAAGGCGAGGGTAAAAGCATTCCAGTATGCTGTCATGACCGCTGCCAAACCTTCATTCTGGTCGGTGGATAACGGGTGAATACCGGGACGTCCCCGGGAGGGGAGATCGGCCAAAGCCTGCGGAATACGCCGCGGATTGAGACCGACCTTTCGATCTTGGGCTGCCCGTAAATTCCATTCCACCTCCCGCTGCATACGCTCAAGGCGATCTTGGCGATGACGTCCTCCCACTTCGAGATAACGCATCTGCCGCACAGCATCGCTCACCATTTGCAAACGCGCGTCGAGAGATTCCGCGCGAATGGCGGCATGGCCTCGCAACCAATGCTCGGCAAATGCTGCCCCAGCACCTTCCTCTGGCACAGGTGCCCAGGGCCGACTACGAAAACTTCCACGCGATCGGCACTGCAGCCATGCTTCAAACACTATTCCCTGGTCAAAAAGACGCTGATGAATCAACTCGGTTAACAAGGGCTCACCCTCAGACTCAAGTATTTGACGGTGTTCTGCAAGGAGTATCCTTAGCTGTCGGTCATGTTCGCGGAGCAGTGATGTGAGTTTCCGATCAAGCTGCGTTGCGGTTTGCCCGTCAGCTACGACTATATCTGGCGCTGGTTCTTGGGCTGTGAGCATTATTCCATTGCTCATAATCGAGAGAATCAGCACAGCAATACCGCGAGCGATCCTATCCATATTCCAACACCCTTCTTCATCAACGATTGCGGCGGTGGCGCTCACAGCAACCACACAAGCCGATTATTCTACCAATTATTCGGCGCATGGGACGGAAGTAAAGACACTTTCCATTACTTTCCTGGAGGTGCATAGGTCACAAAAATTGGCACTCCTCCAGCGCGCTTCCATTGATTGCTCTCAAAAAGTGCGCTTGTATTCATAGCGGGCATTATTGTATTCGCTTATGTCGCCGAACAGGGCATGGCGTTGATATGGTCACTGCAATACTTAGTTACAAAGACGACTATCGTGTAAGTCCCATTTCAATAAATTAAAAAGGAGGGAGATACTGTTCAATACCGAAGCTTGGTGGCGATGGATTACCAAAACAACGACGCGGAATACCGCTTTCGCAGGGCGAGGCAAAGAATTTCATGGGCGCTCTGAGGTCGAGATCGGACAGGTAAAACGACCCAAAATGGGTCACTTTTTTACCAAAAGCATATCCCGTAAATCCTGCGTTCCCTTTCCTGGCAAAGCTTGATTCGTCGGGGTTGCAGCTTTATTTTCGCGCGCACCTGATGCACGTTTGCTGTATGCCAACTTTGCCGTGATAGGCCCACTCTCCATCTCCAGATGATAGCGACCGAGAAAGACTGTAGGAGCGCGTGTATGAAGGCCTGTAGGTGAAGCCAGGACGGCTCAAAGCTCACCTTGGGTAAGGAAAGCCCTATTCAGGACGCTTGTGCCGGCCGATCTGGAGATCGGCGGTCCCGGGGGTAAGCTTTGCGCCGCCCTGCAGGTGGAGCTTGCGAGGAGGTAATCTTCGGGTAACACGGCCTATTATGCACATTACTCTTCTTATTATTCTGCTATGCTGCCTCGGCGTTGCCAGTGCGCAGGTACACTACCACCCTCGCCAGGTTCAGGTGGATGTGGCACAGGAAGGCGTTGATTTTCAGCCCTATTGGAATGGCACGGGGTTCACCCCGGGTAACATTTTGCTACGCCAAGATATGCACCTTACCCTGGATTATCAGGCGGCGATTCCCAACCAGGGAATGCGTTATGTGCGGCCGCATTGGCTGCTCAATATGGTGAGCGTGCGCCATCCTGGCAGCGATCAGGCGGAGTATGATTTCAGCCAGCTGTTTCAAGCCCTGGATGTCATGATTGCGCGGGGCATGAAACCGATCTTTGAAATTATGGGCTATCCGCGTATCGAGGATGCCGATGAAGAGGTGACCTACGATGCCGATGCCCAGGGCCTGGGTGGGCAAGACGGACAATGGGTGCCGGATTTTTCCCAGCGTGACGAATACCTGCTCTGGCATCAGTTTGTCAAAGAACTCATCACCGCCCTGGAAGAACGCTACGGCAGCGAGGAGTTACAATCCTGGTATTTTGAATCCACCAATGAGCCAGATATCCATGAGTGGTTCTGGAAGCAAGGCATCCCTGCCTTACTCAATTATTGGGATGCCACCAGCGAGGCGATCAAGTCCGTCAACCCCGACTACGTCTTTGGCGGACCAGGCACCGCCACAGTGCTCTCCGATGAATTCAAAGCTGTGCTGGCGCACTGCGATACGGGCACCAACGCGATTACTGGGGAGCAGGGTTCCACCCTGGATTTTATCTCCGTACATGCCAAAAATACGCCCTACTCCATGATTGACATGGAGATGCGCTCGATCGATTATATTCGCGAGCATCACCCCCGCTTTGTCAATCTTCCCTTTTGGAATAATGAAGCGGACCCCACCTGGGGCTGGCGACGGCCCTTCTGGTGGCGACCAACGCCATGGTATGCCGGCTTTATTGTGCAATCAGTCGATGCCCACAATCGTTTGATTATGGATGCCATGGAGATCAATTACGGGCTTCTGGTCAACGATAAGGGCTTCTTGGGGGATTGGTACACGCGCACCGCCTTGGCCCGTTTTGCCAACGAGCAGAATCGCGATCAGTTTTGGATGATTAAAAAACCGGTCCACAATGCCATGTCACTGCTGGCCCATATGGGAGGGCAACGCCTAAGCATCAACAGCGATGCCGATGAGCGCGACCACACCTCCATTATCCCAGTACGCAATGACCAGGGGCAGCTACTGATTCTTCTCGCAAATATGCCCAAATTTGGTCCCGTGCGCTCGGGTGCCGAGAGTGACCATGTCATCACTCCCCCGCAACGGCGTCGCATTGACTCCCAAGGGGCCTTGGTAGAGCTGGCCCTGGAAGCGCTAGATATGCAGCAGCCTGTACTCACCCATGTCCGCCTGGATGGCATCCATGCCAATCCCTATGCGGTATGGCGGGATCTCGGATCGCCAGAGGTTTTGGATCGGGAGAGCTATGCCCTCCTGGCTTCACATATGGAGCCCGCCATTCTGCAGCATCAGGATGCTCTGAGCAATGGCCCCCTGCGCATCGCCATGAGCCCCGCCTCGGTAAGCCTCTTGGTGATCAGCGATGCTGCCCAAGCCCCCGAGATCACCCATCCCAATCCGGAAATCCTCTCCATCAATCATTACCACGGCCAGCAAGGCGAACGCGGCGCCTTTATTCGGTGGCAGCAAGCCAGTGATGCGGTCGTGGCCTACGATGTCTTTGCTGCGTATGACGATGGCGATTATGAACAGGTGAATAGCGCGCCAATTTTTGACCTGGGATTTCTACATGTCCTTCCCGAAGGGGTCGAAGGGGTGCGCTATTCCATACGTGTGCACGAACTCTAGTCCGGCATCCGTAAACCTCGCACGGTTAGGGCCGCGCTTGCGGCGGCGGGCGAGTGGCCCTGTAGGGGGCATCTTCTACCTGCCACTTCCAGTAGGGACCCCAGCCACGGACTGTACAGCCGAGACGACGCAGCCATTGGGCCAAAACATGATTACACGTGCGTAGAAGATGATAGGGACTGGGATCGTGGACCAGCCAAGTATACAGCTTATCGTTGTAGACCACCGTATCGATATGGTCCGCAAAGCGTTGGTCTAAGGTACTGCGCAAGGCATCGACGTGCTCGCGTTCAACGAGGAATCCCCACACCTGATCGGCATCCACGGTGCGGCGAATGGTTTCAGCATCCATTTCAGCAGAAAAGGTCATCTGGCGACGGCCCAGGGAGCCCCGCGTGGGCCAAGCAAAAACCGGGAGAAAGCGATACCATGCGGTATTACCCTCAGCATACCAACGCCATTCCCCATATTCGTAGAGCACCCACTGCTGCGCCACTTCAGTGGGCATGATCACCGCCGCATGCATCTTATGCGCACTCATCCAGACGAGCTGTGGCTGCTCCAAGCGCTCGGGATTGGGCGGGGTCACGCGGGCAGTGCAACCACTTGCAAAGCCTGTAAGCACCGCCAGGAACAGTAGCAGCACTACTGAGCGACCCTGTCCCCGAGCTTGTTCCATGAGTATTAGTCCTCAAGCAACTCGAAATAGCGGCGTAATACCGCGCGCGCTTCTGGCGGCAAGCTCTGATCATTAAGGGCCTCAATCAGGGGGCCTCGCACGTCTGGCGGCAGATGGAGCAGTGACGCATCATCCGTTTGCCCCTGGCGCACCCGCAGATCCTGTTCCTGGCCTGTCTGCCCCTGAGCCTGGGAGACTCCACCGGCATCACCACTGGCGGCATCGGATCCTTCATCACCATCGGCTTGACGGGGACTACTCTCACCATCATCGCCGTCTTCCTCGTCTTGCGAGGGTGGCTGTTGCCCGCCACTTGAGCCGCCGCTTGCCGCAGCCTCCAGCAGGAGTTGGGTTAACGAGGCCACTGCAAGATCTTGTTCATCCTGGGTAATGGTACCATCATCAGCCATCTCCGAGAGACGGTGTCGAGCACTACTCATGGCGCGGTGGGTGCGCTGGAGGAGAAGATGGGGGCGGCTTCCCGAACGCGAGGAATTCATGAGGAATTCCACCAATTCGGCTAGCTCTTGCTGCCGTGTGGCAAGATCGAGGGGCTGACGCGTGCGTGTCAACCAGGCCACATCCTCTTGTTCGGCACGCAGAAGCGCCAACTCGGCAGCTGGCGGGAAGGGCGCTTGATCGCCACCACCATCAGCCTCTCCGCCACCATTATCATCATCGTCTTCGGATTGCTGCGGGCTGGGTAAGTCCGCAGCGATGGCTAATAAACGACGCATTTCATACAGGGCAATGGTAGCCAGACGCACTCCACGCTCCTGCAGGGCGGGGGAGTCGAAGTGATCAGATGCGCGCTTCACCGCCGTTTCCACGCGCTGTAAGGCGCGGTGGGCAATGGGCTGCTGCTCCAGTTCTTGCAGGCCCTTTTCACGGAGAAGCAGCAAGATATCAGACTGCGGCCCGGCCAGTTGGTCCTGAACACTGCGGCGCTGGGCAAAGCCTTCGAGCTGCTGGTATGCACCAGTGCCGCCGGAGGCTTCATGGGCGGCAGTAAAGCGGCGATGGAGGACCGTAGCCTGGGTCACCACGCGGGTTTGCCGCCGCACCAGATCGCGTAGCAAAGCGAGCACATCAGGGCCGGACTCTTCTTCGTCATCAGCAGCCTGATCCTCCTCCCCAGCACCATCATCTTGGCCAAGTTCCTGGCTGGCTGCGCGCAACTGAGCCGCAGCAGCGGCGGCGGATTGCTGGGCGGCGCGGGACTGGGAGGCTTGCAGCTGCTCTTCGGCTGCACGCTGGGCGGCACGTGCTCCCTCCATGGCTTCACTGGCGGGACTGTCGTCAGCCGTGGCTTCGGCGATGCGCTGGCGCAGTTGCTCACTGCGCTCACTGAGCTCTTCCTGCTCCGCGCCGAGTGCTCGGGGGTCGGCTCCTCGCGCAAGAGCTTGCTCAAGGGCCTCTTGGCGGTCAGCCAATTGGGCAGCCTCCTGGGCCAGGCGATTCAACACATCAGTGCCCTGTAAGAGCTCCAAGAGTTCACGCATAATACTCAGGGCATTATCCTGCTGTCCCACAAGGCCCTGCTGGGGACGGTCATGGTCAAGGGCAGTGGCGGCTCGGCGGAGAAGGTCTGCGGGCTGCTCCCGCGTGGCAAGTTCTTGGGCGGCTGTCAAAGCGCTACTATCACTTGCTGCTAGGCGTCGCTCCCAGTCGCGGAGCTGCTCGGCAATTTCTTGCTGGCGCCGCTGGAGATGCTGGCGCTGATCCTGGCCATCAGCATCCAAGGATCCACGCAGGGAACGGATCACCACCTCCCGTGATTCCTGCACCAAGGGATCTTGCCGCCGGATTAAATTGTCCAATTGCCGATATAAATCATCGGACTGCAATAACGCACTGAGCTGGCGAGCGCTTTCTCCTAAGGCCGCATCGGCCTGACGCGCATGCGGCAAGGGGTCAGGATGTCCGCTGGCCCCGGCTTGGGCTATTTCAGTAAGCGCCTCATCGGCAAGCACTGCCATTGCTGTAGACAAGCGCTCCTCTCGTTCAGGGTCGAGGCGATTGGCCCGCCAACGCCGGACCACATCCTCTAGCTGCTCGTGGGCTCGCCGTGCTACAGCCTGAGAGCCGCGAGCTGCATCGGTAACCCGATCAGCATCAGATAAACCGCGACTCAACAGTTCGCGACTTTGCACCACGCGATCGCGTGCCTCAAGGAGCTGCTGATCCAGGTCGCGCCGCAAGGCATCTTCGCTCACCACACGGACGCTGCGCACCTGAGAGCGGGAACGTCCAGGACCAGTAATGTCGTTACCATCCTCTGCCTTGGCTTGCAGGCGCAGAACATCACCAACCCGCACCAAACCATCGAGGTCCACAGGTACATCACGTTCGGTACTCACCATGCCCGCGACACCATCAAGGGTGGCGAGGGTGCGTTCGGCGGGGGCGTCTCCCTCTTCATTGGCATTAGGTCGCTCCACCGTTGCCAAAAGCGAAAGGGTTTCCAAGGCCACATCATCAGATGCACTGATGCGAAGATCCAAACGGGCATCCGCACTCACGGCTTCGCCATTGCGCACGCCATGCAAACTGACCTGGGGCGGACGATCAGCAACAGCACTCAGTGAAAAACCAATGGAGGGACGTGCTGCAATAGCAATCATATCGCCATCCGCATCCCCTGCTCCATAACCTGTGCCGTGATAATAGTCTACCACATCCACTGCAAGCTCGCCGTCTTCCATTAATTCCAAACTACCGCGATAACGGCCGTTTTCTGGATCCATGTCAATGGCGGCATCATTCCAGGTTACCGCCAAATGATGCTTGGCGGCTTCTGGGCCTGAGCGTACGCGAAACCAGAAATCAAGGGATGAACCTGCCAGCTCAGCCAAGTCGGCCAAACTATCGAGACTACTGGGAGCCGCCCCTGTGTAGCTGGGAGGGGTTAGCTGCGCTTGGGCAACACTGAGGCGCGGACGCTCCACCACCCGTGCCTGCAGACGCAGGGTTGCAGCATCGCGACTTTCCAAATAAATCGTGTAGTCGCCAGGACCCAGCGACAGCAATTCACGCCAGGGCCCCGTTAACGAGCCCAGTACGCGGGAATCCTGCACACCATCTTGATCGTGCCAGCGCACAACCACCGATCCTGGGGGGCCATGGCGACGCTCGGCACGAAGCACCAGAGGCTCGTCGGCGGCAATCACACTGCGCTCAAGATGGGCCTCAAGGGCAGAGAGGTACGGCCACTGGGTGGCGCCCATGGGTAAAAGCAAGCGCCGTACCGCAGTGCCCATCCAATCAGCGTGGGTAACACTGAGGGCCATTACCGCCAACACCAGCACCACCGCTGCTAGGCCGCGGCGCAGGGTGTGCTCTACACGCAGCAGCGCGGGTAAACGATCCGTACGCAGATGGGCGCGCAGGGCCTGATACTCATTGGCACTCAGCTCCACTCCATCCACATGGGTATACAGGGCACCATTTAATTCTGGCATGCGGCGCTCTACCAATTGCGACAACACCCGCGTGTCCAAGGGATGACGCAGGGGGCGCCAGAGATAGCGATGGGCCACGGAGACAAAGGCTCCAGCCAAGGCGATCAGACATGCGAGACGCAAGATTCCGGGCATGGGGGCAGTGTAATCCAAGAGCACCAGCGCCGCCGCACTTAGCAGGAGCAGCAGAAGCAGACGTGCCGATCCATCAAGCGCAACGATGGTGCGCAGGCGACGGCGCACCCGGGCAAGAAAATCGCTTGGCTCCATGCTGCTCCTCTTGGCGTAACCATCCTAAGCACTGTATAGCATGAGACGCTAGCGTGCCGCAGACCATACAAGTAATGATATACGCGACACATAAACACAAGGTTCAGCTACAAAGCGCCAGAGCACCCCTTCTGCGGCGTTGGCGCGTCCTCATTTGGACGACCAAACATCGTCCTCGCCGCCTTGCAGAAGGGGCACTCTGGCGCTTTGTTA
>REDP01000188.1 GCA_007693455.1 Planctomycetota bacterium
GCGTTAAAAGCATGCACCGCGAAGCGGAAATTCCTTACCCAAGGTGAGCTTTGCGTCGCCCTGTGCTAATATCTGCTGTGCGGCTGGTATTCATCGGTTGTGGTTGAAGTGCTGGCTTTATTCTTCCCCCATCTCATGAGCTCACAGAGGGGTGGATATGCGGCGTTTCATTCTTGCGATGGTCCTGATTGTTGCATCCCATGGCGTGGCGATGGCCATGGATCGTGGTCCCTCAAGTCATATTGAAGACCAGATGCTACGCTTTATGCAGCCAGTAATTGGCTTGCGCTGGCACACCCAGCTGGGTGTTGAAGCTGATCTGGGGGTTATTTTCGGTGTTCGTTCTTCTGGTTCTGAGGGCTTGATTGTTGGCCCGATGATCCATGGATCGTGGACCCAGACGGGGTGGCGGTACGGTGCTGGGATTGGCGCGGCAACCTGGTCGGGCCAGGGGGGAGGCGGATCCTTGGTGCTGCGCTATAGTCTCATTGACGCCGATAAGAGTAACAACGACTTTAATAAGGGCGTTGATTACCATGGTCTTGAAGCAACACTTGGTGTTTTTGGCGCATCTGGTGGATATTCCTTAAACCTCGGGGCTTACGAGCCAGTGGATGGCGGCGATCGCTTTTATGGTATTGGCCTAGGATTTGGTCTTTAGGCCCATGTAATAAAAGCAGGCCGGCGCAAAGCTTGCCCCCGGGGATCGCCGATTTCCTGGTTGACCTGCAAAAGCGCCCTGAATACGGCGCTTTTGCGCTCAAAGCATGCCCCGCGAAGTGGGTATTCCTTCCTTAAGGTTCGCTTTGGTCGCCCTTGTAAAATGAGTTGCTGGATGGGGCTGCAGTTACCTGCAGTGTCTCACCCGCAGGCCACGTTGGTGGCGCGCCCTGCCTTGGCCCAGGAGTGCCACGTCTATCCTAGCTGCCACTGGCAGGCATGTTCCTGCTGCAACAGTCGTTGAGGGGATGACCATGGCTATGATCGATGCCGCACGCGCACAGCAGCTCCTGGGCTGTGACGATGCAACGTTTAGCAACTACATCAACAATGGGACCTTGCGTTCTCAGCGGGTTGATGGTCAGCTGATGGTCGAGGAGGCCGACGTTGAGGGAATTCTCAGTGCCGCTGGTAGTGATAGTTCCGATAGCATCTTGGTTCTTGATGGTGAAAGCGAAGATCTCTCCATAGACCTTGGTGATGAGGATGGTGATGACGCTGCGGCAACCATCTTTGATGGTGGTTCAGCGGGGACCCAACACGGCACTGACCAGATCACCTTCGGTGATGATCTGGAAGTAAGCTTCGATGATACGGGCTCTGGCGAATTGGACTTCGGCGATGGTGAACAAACCGTCAGTTTTGATGATGACGATGGTGAAGACACCATGAGCTTCGATGATAGCGAAGCGACAGTGATGTTTGATGATTCGGCCAATACTGAGCAGCTGTCATTTACGGAAAGCAACACTGCGGTGTTGACGGATGTTGATGACACCATGATGAGCACTGGGACGGCAGACTATCAGACTGTTGATGAAGGTGAATATGAGGACGATGATGATGATCGTCCAGCTACCGGCCGCAGTAGTGTGCGTCGTAGCGTGCGTGCCGAGCGCGTTCGTCAGCCAGCAGTGCGGGTGTCTCCTTTGTGGATCATTATCCTCATTCTGACCCTCATCGTGAGTGGCGCGGTTATAGCCCCCTACTATGCCATTGCAGTGTGGCCCAAAGAAAATGTCTATCACTATAACGGTGATAGAGCCTATGGTCTTGAAGACAGTGGGTGGGCGAATTTGGCAGCTGCTTTAGTCGGCTTTGATGTCGAGCCACATCCCGCCACCTGGAATCGCCTGCATCCAGGTGCCCAGGACCCCCACCGCCCGCTCAGTGAAGCTGATCCAGAGCAGCCCAATGTGTGGCGCTATCAGCAGTATCGGGGCTCCTATGAAGAGACTGGTCAACGAGCCAATCACTTTATGATTACCAGTGTTGATCAGGAAGAAACGGCCGATGGCGGTTTCCGCACCACTCGCGCCTATACCGTTGACGGCACAACGCGGGTGGCTGAATTCCCTGTCAATCGGGTCTCACGTTCGGCTGGTGGTGTTGATCTTGAAGCCTATGAGCCAGAGATTACTGCTGCTAGCTATCGCTAGGGAAGCCGAGCTGCTCCGTGAGTCGGCTGACCATGGCGGCATACATGACCGTCCTACAGATCAGGCCGTGACTGGAGAGATATCATGGCCTGCATCATCAACATGTCTTGCGGAACACATAGAGCTATCTATCATAGGTTATCGGTAAAGGTTGAAAGGCTCCTTATGGGGCCGTCAACTGATCTGTAGTGCACCGTGCTTGGTCCTTGTGGTCCCTGCTTTTAAATGATCTTACCCCTCGCAAGGAGAGTCTGCTCCATGATTACATCGCGAATTCTTACCGCTGTCGTTGCCGGTTCCTTGCTCCTTGGAGCAGGTTGTAGCGCTCGTTCCGATCAAGTGCTAATGGATGAGTTGCGCACTGAAAATGCCCGTTTGTCGCAGGAGCTCAATGCCCTGCAAGAAACGGCACGCAATCTTGAGATCGAACGCAACTATGTGCAGGAAGAAAATATCCGCCTGCGTGCTCAGGCTGAGGGCCTCTCCCAGCAACTGCGCAGCATTCGTCGTGGTGATGTTGATGGCGACGTCTTTCGTGCCAACCCTGAGACTGGTGGCGTAACTGTTGACCACGACATGCTCTTCCGTTTGGGCTCGGCTGAAGTCACCACAGAAGGTGAGGCCGCACTGGCCCGTCTGGCCGAAGTGCTCAATGGCCCTGATTACCGGGATGCAGTTATCGTGATTGAAGGGCATACTGACGACACCCCTGTTACCCGTGAGCAAACTGTTCGCGCCTTTGGTGATAACTGGGGACTTTCTGCCATGCGTGCTGCTTCAGTCATTCGCGTGCTCCAGTCGAAGGGTATCGATGCCAAGCGCCTGCGAGGGTCTTTCTCGGGCGAGCATCGTCCCGCAGTGCCCAATACCAGTCGCGAAAATAAAGCGCAAAATCGACGCGTAGAGATTTACCTTACCCTGCAACAGTAGTGGGGGTTTTGGTTGCCGAGGGGGGGGGCAAGTTTTGGTTGTCGGGGGGCAAGCCCCCCAACGGCCCCCCAGGTACGCATCGCTTCGCTTGCTTCCCACGACCTTTGTCGGTCTGTCGTCGCTCCGCGACTGAGGGCGGATCGCTTCGCGATTGTATCCGCCCTCCAGACCTCGGCGGTCGGCTTTGGTTGTCGGGGGGCAAGCCCCCCAACGGCCCCCCAGGTACGCATCGCTTCGC
>REDP01000105.1 GCA_007693455.1 Planctomycetota bacterium
AGGACTGCAGTGGATTCAATCACGCTGCCGTCTTTTCCGTAAGCCAGCGGTGATTCCTGAGTGCTCGTAGGCGTGTGTTATCGCGCGCGTTCCTTAACCTGGCCCATGTCACGTGCATTTTTCCACAAGATCTCTATATATGCTGAGGCAGTGTTCTGAATATCCTGGGTTGTACTCAGTTGGAGAGGGTCACTGGGTTGGAGCGCCCTGTAATATGTATGCAAGTGCACATGCATGATCTGTTCGAATAGTACGCGATGGACCTAAATATTTTTGCGTGTCCCCAATATCTTGTTTCTGCGTGTCCCCAATATCTGGGTGGGGGTTGCAGGTTGGTGTGGGGTGTCAGAATGGGTCAACTTTTTGGTATTAAGGAGTGGATTTCATGAGTACGAGTGTGCCTCAGGAGATATTGGATGCCCTTACCCGTGTTGATATGCCGGCAGTTCCTGCTCTTTCGGGCAATCCGGAGACGGTTGAGGTTGCGGGTATGCGCTTGCCGTTGTATCGCTGCGGGATGGCGGTGATTGGGAGTGGTGCTGCGGGTTTGCGGGCTGCTGTGGAGGCCAAGCGACGTGGGATGGATGTTCTGGTGTGTTCCATGTCCCTTTTTGGCGGCACCAGTGCATGCTCGGGATCGGATAAACAAACGCTTCACACGGCAGGTACGGCACGCACTGGTGATGATTTTCGTAAATTGGCCCAAGCCATTGGTGGTGGCGGATGTATGGATCTAGACACTGCCTATATTGAGGCCGTGGGGTCCATTAATGCTTTGGCTGGGTTGCAGTATCTTGGCCTGCCCTTGCCGCAGGATCGTTTTGGTGCAGTACTGCGCTATCAGACGGACCATGATGAGGTGGGGCGAGCGACTTCCTGTGGGCCACGTACGTCTCGTCTGATGGTAAAGGTTTTATGTGAAGAAGCCCTTCGCCTTGGTATTCCTTTTTTACGTAAGGCTGAGGCGGTGCGGATTATTACTCGTGGCGAAGGGGATCAGCGACGTGCTATTGGGGCCGTGCTTATTGACCAAGAACGTCGCGATGAGCACTGGGGCTTGAGTGTGGTGCTGTGCGATGCTTTGGTGCTGGCGAGTGGTGGTCCTGGGGAGTTGTATCGGGACAGTGTCTATCCACGGCATTGCTATGGCTCTCTTGGCATGGCCATCGAAGCCGGTATTGAGGTGACCAATCTGAGCGAAAGCCAGTTTGGCATAGGCACTCGGCGTACGGAGTTTCCATGGAATCTCTCTGGTACCTATGTGCAAGTTATCCCCTATATTTACTCGGAAGACGATGAAGGAAATGAGTATAATTTCCTTGCCGATTATTACCGCACTACCCGTGAATTATGTAGTAATATTTTTCGTAAAGGCTATCAGTGGCCCTTCCATGCCACTCGCATGGAAGACTTTGGTTCTTCGCTTGTTGACCTGGCCATATTTCGTGAAAGTCAGCAGGGGCGTACGATCAAAATGGACTTCTTGCGCAATCCTTTGCCTGGTGCCGATGGAGTCCCCTTTTCGTTAGAAAATCTTGATGATGACGTGCGTTCATACCTTGAAAACAATGATGCTTTGCAGGGTACCCCCTTGGCTCGCCTACAGCGGATGAATCCCTTGGCCATTGAGCTTTATCGTATGCATGGTCATGATGTCGCTACTGACCCGCTGCCCTTTAATGTAAGTAATCAGCATATGAATGGTGGGATAGCTGTAGATCAATGGAACGAAAGCTCATTACCGGGGTGCTTTGCGGTAGGCGAAGTAGCCGGAACCCATGGGGTGACGCGGCCTGGTGGATCTGCCCTGAATGCTGGGCAGGTAGGCGGTTTGCGGGTTGCGAGTCATTGTGCGGCACGCGGCTGCGCAGTTCCCGAAGACCTGCCGCATACTCTATTTGATGCCGCAGTGCAAGAATGCATCGGCATAATTACGCAGGCCTTAGAGGCCTCTGAAACCACGCCGACCACAGCTGTGGTGCGTGATGAAATTCAGGCGCGGATGAGTGATCATGCAGGGTTTATTTGCCATATAGCGGATCTACCACCGGCGCTTGCGGCCGCCCAAGATTTGCGTCAGCGAGTTCTTGCGGGGGAAATGCGTATTACTCGAGCATCCCAGGCGGTGGATGTATTTCGTTGGCGGCATCTGGCCTTGACCTCCGAGGCTGTTTTGGCCAATATCGCTCACTATGTGCGCGAGGGGGGCGGCTCGCGAGGTGCCCGGGCTTATTTAGCCGATGATGGTGAAGTGGTTATCCATACTCGCCATGGGCCTTTGCAAGACGTGTGTTACCGCCCAGAGCAACCAGAGCATAAAGAGTACAAGATTACTTTACGCTGGACTGGCGATGATTTTATCATCACCCATAATCCGCTGCGCGCGATTGAGCCCTTACAAGGAATATTTTTTGAAAAGCATTGGTCAGATTACCTCACTGATAGGGTTCATGCGCCAGGCTATCAGCATCAGTAAGCATCATTGGCATCAGCGAGAGATGTGCAATTGGTGTAGGTGGTTTTCGTATAAACCATTGGTGATACAAAGGATTGGCAAGGTTCTACAATGTTTTTAACCTTTACTGGAATCACCTTTGGTTTGATAGTCCAGTTGCATACCATGCTTCGCGCACAGGAACGGGGGCACCCCATCTGTGCCGGTTGGCCAGCGCTGGTGCTGGCCTGCCACCGACAACGCAATGGCCTTTGGCACGGTATGGGGATGCCCGCCATTGGCACATCATCAAGCTCCCCGAGAAAGGCGTGACCTTTATGTCCAAGCCCCTCAGTTGGAAAGATCTCAACCTCCCTGCCGATGCGCGAGCAGTGCTCGAGGCAGCACCTTCGGTGACCTGGTTTGAGAACTCCACCGATATCCTCGAAGCCGCCGTCGGCGGCCCAGAGTCTGACAGTTTTACCGTTTCTTACGATGTTCCCGGCAAAGGCCAGGTAGACGAAGTGGTGGTGAATCGTGTCCGCAACGGCATTGCCGCCAACTATACCGAAGCGTATATGCGTCGCCGTGATCCCGACTGCATGTTTATCGCTGACAAGGGTGTTACCGATAAGACGCGGTTCCAAGACTCCTATGGTAAGTGGGAGCCTGTACGCGAAGAGGCCCTGGAGTGGCTCAAAGGCCAAGACTTGGCTGGCTTTGCGTATCTCGCTGGCCGCAAAGGCATGGGTGTCGACGCTATTGTTATCGCGCCCGCCAATGCCGGCTTCTTTGCTCTTGGTCTGGCCCAGTTGCAGGGAATTATTCCCCTTAAACAGTTGGATAAGGACTTCAATCCTAAGGCCGTGATTTATGTGGCTCCACCCTTCCGCCATACCCACTTCAAGGGCAAGCAGGTGGTGGTGCACAACCGCACTGAAGGTTTGCATGAACTCTTTAGTTTCAACCTCTACCCCGGCCCTTCCGCCAAAAAAGGCATCTATGGTGTACTGCTCACCTTGGGTGAAAAAGAAGGCTGGGTGACCAATCACTGTTCAGCAGTCCAGGTGATCACACCGTATGACAACACCGTTACCATCATGCACGAAGGTGCTTCTGGCGGCGGTAAGTCAGAACTGCTCGAACAGGCCCACCGCGAAGCCGATGGCCGCCTCTTGCTGGGCCGCAATGTGGTGACGGGTGAAAAGCGTCACTTGGAAATGCCCCGTACCTGCGATCTGCATCCGGTCACGGACGACATGGCTATTGCGCATCCTTCCATCCAAAAAGGTGATGATCGTCTCTATATCACCGATGCCGAAGATGCTTGGTTCCTGCGCGTTAATCACATCACTGGCTACGGCACTGACCCCTTCCTTGAAAAGATGACCGTGGAGCCGAAAGAGCCCTTGCTCTTCCTTAGTGTTGATGCGGTGCCCAATTCCACTGCCCTGATCTGGCAACCCATCGAAGACGAGCCTGGCAAGCCCTGCCCCAATCCCCGCGTGGTCATGCCGCGTCGCTGTGTGGACGAAGTGGTTGATGAGCCTGTTGGTATTGACATCCGTAGCTTCGGCGTGCGCTGCCCACCCTGTACCAAGCATAAGCCCACCTACGGCATTATGGGCCTGGTGCAGATCCTGCCTCCTGCCCTGGCCTGGCTCTGGCGTCTCACCGCGCCCCGCGGTCATGCCAACCCCTCCATTGTCGATAGCGAAGGCATGAGCTCGGAAGGTGTAGGCAGCTACTGGCCTTTCTGCACGGGTCGTCGTGTTGATCAGGCCAATCTGCTCCTGGATCAGTTCAACAACTCGCGCAAAACCCGCTATGTTCTTTGCCCCAACCAGCATGTTGGTGCCTGGGAAGTGGGCTTTGTGCCGCAGTGGATCGCGCGTGAATACCTAGCTCGTCGTGGCGGTGCTAAATTCAAGAGTGACAAGCTGGATCCAGCTCGCTGCCCACTGTTGGGATATTCCCTCTACAGCATGCAGGTGGAAGGCCACGGCATCCCCCGCTGGTTCTTGGAAGTAAATACCCAGCCCGAAGTTGGCGATGATGCCTATGACGCTGGTGCAGCTGTACTCTATGAATTCTTCGAGAAAGAGTTGGCTCGATTCACTAAGGGTACCGGCCTCACCAAGCAAGGTCGTGAAATCATCCAATGCTGCCTCGATCGTGGTGGCGTGGAAGATTACGAGAAGCTGCTGCCAAGTCTCTAGGCTGCGGCTGACTTGTGAGAGAAAAATGGCAATGGCCGCCCTGCGTTTTGCAGGGCGGCCATTGTTATTAATGAGGTGTGTGTTTTTGACTGCCGGTTTAAGGAATCACGGTGGTGAGCTGAAGGCCTACCACAACACCACTGTCTAAGCGGAGGCTATTGTTGCGTGGGCGGCCAAAAAAGGAACTGCTGGGCTCGCTTTCACTGACAAAGCGCTCGAATGCATAGCCCGCAAAGACGGTAAAGGCGGGTGCACGGTGGAAGCGCTGATTCCATTCCAGTTTGGCGATCCATTCCTGAAAGCGGATGGCTTCATCCTTATCAGGGCGTTGGTGGCGCCAGTATCGCGATGAACGCCAGGGATCACGGCTGATGGAAGCCGTGACGCGGGTCATCTGATTGGGCGACCAGCGTAGATTGCCTTGCAAGGAGGGGCCCAAGACGGTGGCTTCGAAGCGCCATTGCTGGTGTGGTTGCCAGCGTAGGCCTGCAATAGGGATGCCGATAATGACTTCCCAATCATTTTCTGGCCGCCAATGGTACCCGAGTGCGGGGAGTGGCGCGCCCCCCATAACCCTGCTATTACTGTCCCAAAAAAGCATGGCAAACCATTGGTCGCGCTCGCCAGCTGGTAGTAGTGCGGTGGTGCCAAGGCGATAGGTCAGCTGATCACTGTCGGCACGTAAGCGGTCGCTGGCGGCTTCTATGGAAGAAAAGAAGGAGAGTGACCATCCGCTGTCGCTACGATGCTGAAAAATCGGACCAGCGCTGAGGCTGTGCAGGCGGTTTGGGATGGATGCATTACTCTCGGGGAAGCGTAGATCGGTATCGATAAAACGAGTGTTCCAGGCTCCTCGTAGGGCCAATTGCTGACGTTCATTAGACCATGCACGAATGATGGCGCTGCCGCCTGCCTTGCTAATGCCATAGCCGCCACTGCGCTCGGCCATACTGCCATCAGCGGAGATAATGCCCGTAAAGGGGAGGGGGCGCACGCTTAGCATCCCGAACGGTCCGCTTTCGCTTGCGTAGGCGTCCTGCAGGGAGCCATTTACGACAAGCCACCAGAAAAGCGTAAGACATGTGAAGAGGCATTGGGTCCGCATGGGTATCGTTCCTGGCAAGCGCTCGCTGGGTGGGGCTTTGTATGGGCTTTCTGCCCCATGCGACTATGGAAGTGTTTTGTGATGCTCAAGTGGAGGGCGACGCGAAGCTCGCCATAGGGGAAGCATGCCCGCTTCGTGGGGCATACTTTTAGTGCAGGAAGCGCCCATTAAGGACGTTCTTGCTGGCTGATCTGGATCCCGAGGGAGACCTTTGGGTCACCCTTACCCTTGATGGACCAGTGGCGAAAGAGGATCTTTGAGCCTTAGTGGCCAGGATGTACTCTTGGCAGGGATCTCCTTGGCCTGCGCTGCAATACATGCAATTCAAACGCCCACCCCAGTATGCTGGAGTGGGCGATGAAGTTTGAGCAATATTGATGGATATAGCGGCATTTACTTTTTGCTGACGATCTTTTCGCGCACCTTGGTGGCTTTACCGACGCGATCACGCAGGTAGTACAGCTTGGCGCGACGCACGCGGCCCTGACGTTTGACCTCAACTTTTAGTACGCGTGGGCTGTTGACAGGGAAGATGCGCTCAATGCCTTCGCCTTCAACAATGCGACGCACGGTAAACGAGGCATTATTGGAGCCATGGCCAGCAACCTTGCGGATGACCGTGCCCGTAAAGATCTGAATGCGCTCTTTGTCGCCTTCTTTAATCCGGGTGTGTACATTCACCGTGTCGCCGACATTGAAGTCGCCCAGGGGCTCTTGGCGGATTGAGCTTTCTTCTACGGATTTTACTAAAGCATGCATTGTAAACCACTCCTTGCAGGGTTGGCGCCATAAGGAAGGACTGCATAGTCGATACCTCATCGCCGGACGCGGAAAGGTATGCCATCCCCGGCACTGTCAACCGATGAAGATGCGGACTCCCTCATGGACTGTGGTGAAAGGCGCGGCTCCGAGCTGCCTATGTAGTATGTGGGCGTACCTGTGCGATTGGGAATGATTGCCGCTTTGAGGCATCCCGTGACCAATATACTCAAGAAAGCTCACGCTGGATTATCGGTCAGCGTATAGCGTCTTAAAGGGGGAGTGAGCGATGAAAGCATTTTTAGTGCTGGTTATTCTGGCCGCCGGTGGCTGGTTTGGATATCAATGGGTAACTGCCGAGGGAGCGGAAACTTACGATGCCTCAGCAGACAGCGAAGTGGGCTCTACCACTCCTGATGCTGACGAGACGGCAGAGGGCAGTGATCATTTTGGTGCTGCTCTGGTAGCCAGCGACCGTGAGCGTGCTGGACGTCAGGCATCTGGGTCTGAGCGCAGCCCTCGATCGCGTGGCGAGTCGGCAAATGGCGCATCGGCGCAGCGCTCATCTGGTGGCAACGGTGCTGCCGCAGAGGCTTTGCCGCAGGCCATGCGGGATCTGCGTAAGCGCAGTGATGCTCGCTGGCAGGAAATCCTTGATGCGGGTGAAAATCCTGTAACCCATGCCGATACCGTGCGCTTGGCCCGTGATTACTCGCGCGTATTACGCGCTACCTATGGAAAGCCTGGTCTTCAGGCTGTGGCTGAAGAATTGCTTGCCGAGCGTCTTCAGCCCTTGGCTGATTCCCTCTTTTTTAGCTCAGCTCCCCTTCGCGATGATGCCAGTGGCTTTGTTCAGAGTCATGTGGTGCAGTCGGGGGAAAACCCCAATGATATTGGGCGTGCGTATGGTATGAGCTATCAGTTTATTAATATGCTGCGCGGTGCTGATCCAGAAAGTGGTAATTTGCGTGTGGGTGAGCGTTTGAAAGTGTTTGATCTCAAAGACCGCGGATATCAGCTCTACATTAGCAAGTCCGAGTTTCGTATGGACCTTTTTGTGGGAGACATCTTTGCCCGCCGTTACGATGTGGGTATCGGCGAAGATATTACCCCAACGCCTGCTGGCACTACCCATATCACCGCCCGTGAGCGAGAACCCCAGTGGACTGATCCCAAGACCAGCCAAGTTTATGATTACGGCCACCCTGGTCACATTATTGGCCCCGTCTGGCTTGCCTTTGATCCCAAGATTGGGCGCAATGGTTTGGGCATCCATGGCTATACGGGTTCTGGTAATGCGGTGGGTACCCGTGAATCCAATGGCTGTGTACGCATGCGTAATGACGAGGTGCGCGAGCTGTATAATATCCTGGTGCCCTGTGCCACTACCCGCGACGGACGCTTTATCTCGCGTGCGCCAATGACGGTAACCATTATCGAATAAACCAGTTGGCCCCAGCCTGGATTTCTATGCGCCCTTGTCGCAGCGCTGACAGGGGCTTGCACCGCAGCAAAATGGCCCACATTGCCACCCTTCAGCCAAACGCACCTCACCCATGTGTTGTTGCGCCGGTGTAGCTCAGGGGTAGAGCAGCGCTTTCGTAAAGCGAAGGTCGGGAGTTCGATTCTCTTCACCGGCACCAAAAAAAACAATCCCAGCCTATCACGGGCTGGGATTGTTTTTTTTGGGTGAAACCTTATCGCCTTGTGCGGTTGTGCATGTCAGTCTTCGAGGATTGGGTAGACCCCGTCTTTGTCATGGGTTTCCCGTCCAGTGAGTGGCGGAGTAAAGACGCAAATCATGCGCATATCTTTAAAGGCGCGCAGGAGATGGCGGTCGTGTTTATCAAGGGCGTAGATGGTGCCTGCGCTAATGGGGTGAATGACTCCATCGTCGGTGGTTTCTACCTCGCCTTCGCCTTCAATGCAGTAGACCGCTTCCAAGTGGTTGCGGTACCAAATGAGGGTTTCGGTGCCGGCACGAATAATGGTGTCGTGCATGGAAAAGCCCATGCCGTCTTGGCGCAGGAGGAGGCGGCGGGAGTTCCAGTTGCCGCCATCAACTTCACGATCACTGCCGACAATATCTTCCAAGCGTTTGGTAAACATAAGAGAGGGTATTCCTGGGGTTGAAAGGTTATTAGGGGAAACAAGCGCGCCCACCGAACTGACCCCGGTGGGCGCGTAAGGGTGTTGGTGCAAAGCCGCTGGTTTAGGAATTGCTGCCGGCTGCGGTGAAGTGTTGTTGGTATACTGCCTGTACAGCCTCTTTCAAAAGCCCAAGGCCTTCTTCAAGGATAGCTTTTTCCATGGTCAGGGGGCCAAGGAACTTGAGTACAGTGCCACCCGTACCGCAGTTTTCGATGATGAGTTGGCGCTTGAAGGCTTCGTTGACTACTTCGCCAGCGAGGCCCTTTTGGGGGATCTCTAGGCCCCAAATCATGCCGCGTCCACGAACTTCTATGTTGAGCTCGGGGAAATCAGCTTTGATCCATTGTAAATGTTGGCGAAGGATGGCGGCTTTTTCACCGATTTCAGTGGTGAAAGAATCATCGCTCCAGTAGCGTTTGAAGGCAGTGGTGGCGGCGATGAAGGCCAGGTTGTTGCCGCGGAAGGTGCCGTTGTGTTCGCCAATATCCCACTGATCATGCTCGGGTTTCATCAGCAAGAGTGCCATGGGTAGACCGATGCCACCCAGGGACTTGGAGAGCACGATCATATCAGGGTCGATACCCATGTTTTCGAATGAGAAGAAGGTTCCAGTGCGACCGCAGCCCACCTGGATGTCATCGACAATAAAGAGGATGTCATGTTTGCGGCAGAGTGCCTGGATGCCTTGCAGCCATTCGCCTGAGGCGGGGTTGACGCCCCCTTCGCCCTGAACGGTTTCCAGAATCATTGCTGCGGGTGTGTCGATACCTGAGGAGGTGTCCTCAAGGAGGCGCTCAATATAGGCAATCGTATTGGTTTCGGGGCCGAAATAGCCATCAAAGGGCATGAAGGTGGTGCCGCCAAGATGAACCCCAGCACCTCCACGATGGTGTCCGTTGCCCGTGGCAGCAATGGCGCCCAGGGTCATGCCGTGGTAGCCGTTAGTAAAAGAGATGATGCCTTGTCGTCCCGTAATCTTGCGTGCCAGTTTCAGGGCGGCTTCTACAGCATTGGTTCCAGTGGGGCCAGTGAACTGAGCTTTATAGTCCATCTTGCGAGGCTCGAGGATGGTGCTGCGCAGGGTGGTGAGGAATTCCCTTTTTGCCTTGGTGTGGAGATCTAGGCCATGCAGGACGCCATCGGCTTGCATGTACTCCATGACTGCCTGTTTAATGTGTTCGTTATTGTGTCCGTAGGAGAGGGCTCCCGCACCGCCAAGGAAGTCGATAAAGCGATCACCGTCAACGGTGAACATTTCGCTGCCCTTGGAGCGTTCAAAGACTACGGGGTAATCGCGGCAGTAGCCACGGACATCAGATTCCATTTGCGTGAATATTTTCATAGTAACTCCTTGGGGTACAGTATGAGGGGAGTGGTGGTGAAGTGATGAGGGTGGCCAGCGATAGAGCGGCGGCCAGTCAGCGCGTCCAGCTTAGGACAAGGGTCCAACAATGATCAGATCTTCGGCCTCGTGGCCTGGGCCGCAGGCATCGGCGGGGATGAAATCCCTGCGCTCAAGATTGCTGTTACGCTGGGTAGCGTAGCGCTTAAAGAGGGCGTGGCTGGCGTCGTTGCTGGGCCCAATGGTGGTGTGGATCCAGCGGCAGTCTTGGTTGCGTTGGACAACGTGATCGAGCATGCGTGTAGCAAGCCCCTTGCCGCGCCCCGCTTCACCCACGGCAGCCTGCCAGATAAAAAGGATGTCGGGCTGTTCGGGAGGGCGGTATCCAGTGACTACGCCAACAATTGCCCCGTCGACCCCTGCCACCACGCTGGTGGCAGAGAAGTGTGCGCCAATGAGGTGATAGAGGTAGGCGCTATTAACGTCCAGGGGGGGACATGCCGCAATGAGGGCGTGGATAGCAGGACCGTCCTCACAGACGGGTGCACGAAAGGTAACCGTATCGCTCATACCATTCCTTGTAGGTGTATATGAAAAGGTGTGGGTTGGGATTTGAAATCAATACGCCGCTGTGCCGCATTGTGATAGACCGCACGGCACTCAGGCCACACTCGGGGGTCCAAGTGGGCAATGAAGGAAATAGCCCCACTAGAGCTGGGCATGTATAATGACCCAGTGACTCGTAACGGCGTGCAGCGAATGTTTCGCGCGAAAATGGCCGACTCCCCATACGGTGAACAGATGATCGCACCGCACGCTTTGGTACCGCATCGTATACCAAAGGGGGTTCATCTGGTGCCGCCGAATGCGGCTCGAGTGCATTCACTTTGGGTCAGATATGGTGACCGAGGCAGTGTGAATGCGGGCAGGAAAATCATCAGACCTGCTGAACTGCGGCTAAACATTATGCCATGAAGCCATTATAGCGCAAGTGTTTTTTATTATTGTTTACGAAAAGTGAGTAATAAATAGGCCGGTGGATCGATCTTGCGCGTGCCTGTTCCCCTTTGCCATAGTGGCGCTGTCGGGGTCCGAGCAGCCTGCGCTAGAGAGAGGATCGCAGCCGTTTTTTGTTTTAGGCAGGGAGGTTGATGAGGCTTCCAGGAGCAAGGAATTCGTTGCCGCCCTGGGACGAGAGTTGTTGCAGCATGTTTTGCACTGCCCGTGCTTGTTGCTGCAGCTGTGGGTCGTCCTCGATGGCGCTGGCCATGCTGTTGAGATCTTCACCTTGTTCAGCGCCCTGGAGGACGCCGAGTACACTGCCGAAGAGGTCTTGCTGCTGCTGAAAGGCGTTTATCTGACGTTCGGCGGCTTGATCGGCGCTGCTTATGCGCGCCTGGGCATCGGCAAGCATACCTTCAACGGTTTCCCGTTGCTCTGGGCTGAGGGCGCTCAAGTCTGTGTCCCGTAGCGATGCCAAGGATGTGAGGGATTGATTGTCCTCCCTCGCTTCCATGGTGCCGAGGCTTTCTAAGGCGAGAGAGCCTAAGGTCTGTGGGTCAAAGGCTGTACTGCCCTCTGCCTGATCTTGTATGCGACCATCAATGGTGGCTAGTTGGCTCAGGCTTTGGGTAAAGCGTTGGTTTGCCAGTTCAAGCTCTTCAGCATCGACTGCTTGTTGGTTTACGGTGTCTAAAGCGCTGCGCAGTTCGCGAATCTGATCACTGGCGCTGTTGACCAGTTCACGGGCTTCACTGGCGCGCTGGAGACCATCAGCGGCCTGCTGTGAACGTTCGCTGGTAACCTGCAGGGCATTTTCCAGGCGGGCGTCATCACTGCTGGGCACACGCTGTGTGGCATGTTGCGCCAGTGGCGAGTCCAGTCCTCCGGGCTCTTGTTGACGGCCAGTGACAGCCTGCGCTGCAGAGAGGTGTTGGGAAACGTCGTTGAGTCGCATGGGAGAAGTATACCACATCTCAGCCCTCAATACAAGCGATAGTCACTGGTATCTGTGTATGCATTGAGGGTCGACGGATCAAGGTGCTACACTGGGTAAGCACTACCGGTGGTGCAGACTTGGTTTGCGGGTGAGTGCGTTACCGTTCTAGCAATCCCAGTGACGGACAAGGAGTACGCAGATGTTTGACGATCCCTTAGGGCGGGTGTTTTTGGCAACCGATTCCCAGGCCTTAGGAGGCCTGTCCTTGCACTGGGAGCGGGATGATGATGACCGCAGTATTTTGGTGTTACGTGCTGGTCGCGAGGGGTTTACTGGTTCGGCCCAGATTCATTTACCGCTTCCCTGGCAGGATGGGCCAGCGCCATGGTTTTTTCTTCCAGGATTTTTTTATGGTCAGGGCCGTAAGGATCCGCGGTTGGTGTACCCTGCTCTTGGTCCCCAGGATGCCGATGACCCCTGGACTGCGCCGAGTTGGGATTTTGCTCTGGATCGTTTGGCGGCCCCGCTGGCCTTGGCTCATCGCGATGGACACTGGTTGGGCTTGGCGTGGGATCCCCATTATACGGTGAGCGATCCTCAGGATGCCGATATCACTGATGGCCCTGCCGTATGGGGCGAGAGTGAGCCTCAGGTAGGCTGCGGAATCGCTTGGAATGCTGCTGGTGGGGGCTTATTGCGGCTCAACATTCCTGCCAATGAGCGTCCTGTTCGGCATGCAAGAAATCGCCATAATGCGGCGACTGATAAGCGCTTGTGGCTAGGTCCTGGACAGGAAGTACGGCTCTGGGTGGGCTTGGTGGATCAACCAGGCGATGCCCATGGCTATCAGCAGCCCCTGGCCGCATTGTATACCTATCTGCGGCCCCAGCATGGTCCAGCACGCTCAGAGCCCATGCCGCTTTTGCTTGATTGTGCGGTGCATGGTTTGCTGGCCTGGCATTGGGTCGATGATCCTGGCTACTGGGTCTATACCACTGCTTACGATCGTTCGGCAGAGTTTAATGCCAACAATAAGGGCACCACCTTGGGGTGGCACTTCGAGAGCCTGGGCTTTGTTGGGGGATTCCCCGTAGCTTTTGGTTTGCTTTGGGCTGCTGGTACGGGAATCAGTGAAGAAGGTGAGGATGGGCGCGCGGTTGCCGAACGCTGCTTAACCCGTTGGTGTGAAGAGGGCCAAAGTGAATGGGGATTCTTCCGTGGATCCTACCATCCTGGACCCGCGCAAACGGCTAATGGGGCCTTTGCTAACCCGGCTCCCACCGGTGCGCAGAATGCCGATGGCAGTGGAAAAACGCCATTTTACGGCTCCTGCTGGCAGGGCGATCAGCGCCTCGTTCACGCCCGCACTACGGCAGATGCCTCCTATTATTTAGCTCGCTGCCTAAGTCTTTTGGATGCAGAGCATCCCATGCGCGAGCAGTGGCTGCAGTCCCTGCGTCGCTCCTGTGAGGCAGCTTTGAGTGTGCAGGATGATGCGGGACGGTTTGGTCAGCTCTACAATCTCGACCAGCGCAGCGTGGCCCAGCATGAAGGGGCGGGAGGGTTATTGTGGATTCCCGCCTTGGATGCCGCTGCGCCCCTTTTTGATGCTGATCCAGCCTTTCAGCAGCACCTTGAAGAGGCCATGTTCCGCGCCGCCGAGGGCTACGCGCAGGATGTGGAGGCGGAGTATATCTGTGGTGCGCCCGAAGACGTTTCATTGGCGCCAACCTCTGAGGATGGGTATAATGCCATTCTAGCCTATGCGGCCATCTATCGGCGCAGCAAAGAACCACGTTGGCTGGCGTTATGGCGTCGAGCCGCGGATTGGACCCTGACCTGGCGCAAGCTCTATAACGTTCGCTTCCCTCCCCGTAACCTCCTAGGGGCAGGCGACTTCCGAACTGTAGGTGGAGACTTTGCTTCCAGTAACAATAACCATCTGCATGTCTATGGCTGTAACTGCCTGGCCGAACTGCATCGTCTTTCCGATCTTACCGGTGACGACTACTACCGGCAACGCGCCGACGAGAACCTGGCTTTTACCAGTCAGCTCCTGAGTACTGTCGATGGGCAGTGGAATGGTCAGCGGGGGATGCTTTCAGAACAGTTTTACACCAATGACTGGTCTATCTGGGGCGACTGGGACCCCACCGCCGCACATGTGCAAAAGGGAACCATTATGGGCTTTAGTCATGTATGGTGTATCAATATGGTATTGCTTGGTTTAGAGCAAATGCAGCAAGTTGACATGCTGGATCAAGTTGGTGCCGAGTAGGGACTGCCTCGTTTCCTGCGCGCGGCGCAGTTTGCCGGGCAACGAATAGTCTCCTGGGGCGTAGTACATTCATATGCGAGAGCTCATGGGGCGCGCCCCCAGCTCTTGCCTGAGGTTCACCCATGGCGCGTTCTGCCAGTGCCGCAGTCGGTTGGTGCTGCGAGATGGAGAATGGTTTCCCATGCTCGATATTCCTCTTCTCATGAATGCCAATCGCTTTGGCAAGCGTGTGGCGGCCGTGCTGCTGTGTCTTGGGGTGTTAGCGGTGCCTGGTCTTGCCGTAGAGATCCCCCATGGTCGGGTGACGCTGCATTTGCAGAATGCCTTGATTGGCCCAGCTGGCGAAGACTCATCGGCTCCCCGTAGGGTTGCCGACTTGGTATTGCATACCCATTTCGATGCGCAGGGATGGGCGCCGGTGGTGGGCATGGCGCCTGATTTTAATCGCGCCCATCACCGTGGGCGTGTGCAGCGTATGCGCGTGCTTGATGATGCAGTGCATTTGGAAGTGGTGATACGTATTGCTGGGGACCCTTGGGTTCCTGGCGGCGCTGCTGCCTATCATATTGTGGTGCCCATCAGCGATGACGATCCATGGCATGGAGACATCCATCAAGGCTCCTACACGGGGCGTTTTGATGTGCACGGGGTGAATGGAGGGGTCGCCATAACCCTCAAGCCAGGACATCGTCTCGCCGCAGACCTTGAGCATGAACAGACCGCCGCCCATCCACGCTTATGGTTTCGTCAGCAAGATCTCGGTGATTTGCGCCGTCGCAAAGAGCAGTCCCCAGTGCTAGCGGCAGCCTACGAGACCATGGAGCAAGCCGACTCCATCCTCTCCTTAGGCCTCATGTATCATCTCACGGGTGAGCGTTCCTATGCCCAACGCGCGCGGGTTAAAATCCAGGGGCGCATGGATGAGCGTGGCGATGGCATTGGTAATAGAGGTCTTGTCTGGGGACAGCGCCTGCGCGAAGTGGCCAACGCGTACGACCTTTTTTCCGGACATTGGGATGATGCTTTTGATGCATCGGTGCTGGCGTATCTTGATTGGATTGGCCAGCGCTTATTGCATCGTCCGCATACTGTTTCGCGCACCCTGAAATGGTCCGCTAATAATGAATATCAAGCCTACTTGCGTGGGGCGGCAGCCCTTGCCGCCTTGATCCTCCACGGCAAGGAAGGGCCCGAACCCCAAGCGCCACGGCCCTTGGGGGAACAGCCCCGCACCATTACCCAAGATCCCGCATTGAGTCCATACTTCACCGAGCATGACGGGCAGCGATTCCGCAGCGATTGGCTTCCCCAGCGCTGGTGGATTGCTGGGCCGCTGCCGGACCCCCATAATACCCAAGAAGACTTTTTTGCCCACATGGGGGGCAGTGGACAATTTCATCAATCTTTTAGCGGTGAAGAAAAGGTTCGCTATCAAGGTGCGCAGGCGCTATTTGAGCCCCTTGATCAAAAGTATTTCTGGGAGCATCAGGGCCGCAGCAACATTGAACTTACCGATCTTTACGCCCGGCATTATCAACGTAAAGAGGATGGATACTTTCACACCGGATATTTTTACACGGTGCTTGATGTGCGAGAAGAGCAACTCGTCCGCTATGTCGACCATCCAGGGGGAGCCCGACTCCACGCCTGGATTAATGGCCGCCGCCTCCATGCCGATGATTACCTTCGCTTGCAGGAGGGGCGCCAT
>REDP01000177.1 GCA_007693455.1 Planctomycetota bacterium
GCGCCGGTTTCGAAAACCGGTATACCCGAAAGGGTATCGGGGGTTCGAATCCCCCCCTCTCCGCTCTTTTGTTTCGGGGGCACTGCCCCCGAGCCCCCCTGGCTTTGTCGGGGCTCGGATTTCGCGGCTGCGCCGCTGCATCCGTGGGCGCATCGCTACGCGATTGTATGCGCCCACCGCCCCTCGGCGCCTTTTTGTTTCGGGGGCACTGCCCCCGAGCCCCCCCTGGCTTTGTCGGGGCTCGGATTTCGCGGCTGCGCCGCTGCATCCGTGGGCGCATCGCTACGCGATTGTATGCGCCCACCGCCCCTCGGCGCCAGGCTGCCGGCCCACTGGGCCGGCTTTTTTTATGGCGGAGAGGGGGGGATTCGAACCCGAAGGGACGAAGCCGGGGGCCGAGGAACGAGGCAGGACGCACCGCGTCCGACCCGGCTGAGCCCGAGGACGCAGCCCCGCAGCGCAGCGAGGAGCAAGGCCGAGGAATACGAGCGCAGCGAGCGAATCCCCCCCTCTTTTGTTTCGGGGGCACTGCCCCCGGCCCGCCCTCAGCTTGGCTCCTCGCTGCGCTGTGGGGCTCAAGCTTCACGCTCGCTGGGGTCACAATGCAGTAGCTTGTGACCTTGATCCAGCGAGATCCCCGCTGGCCCGCACCGGAGATGTTTGTCGGGGCCCGGATTTCGCGGCTGCGCCGCTTAGTGACCTTTGAGCCGCTCTGATATCGTACCGCATGCAATCACGAGGCACGACCTCTGGCATCATCTATTCTTGCTCGCAGGCGATACGCAGCGTGGTGTGGTGGCGATTCCCTGGTAGGAGAAGAAAACGGTTGTCTAGGCAGTTAGCCGTTTCAACGCACACCATGGACGGCCATTCGTCATCAGCAAAATCGGCCATACGCTGGGCCTTGGCCACCCACGGATTCCACACTACCGTACTGCCACTGCCGCTTTTGCTGATACGAATACGCCGCCCCGTACTGCCATCACGCAGAACGGTGGACGGGCCACGGTCGGCATAGACACGATCAGTTTCGGCACGAAAGGTGACAGCACCATCCTGTACGCGCAGGGCACCCTGGGCGCACTGATCCACATAGGTACAACCATCCAACCCATCAACTGCAACCTGGTGCACATCGCCAACAGTAAAATAACTATGCAAGGCATCGCTTAGCGCCACCGGCTCACTACCGGAATGAACCGTTTGCAAGCTCAGTTCCAATTCAGCGCCAACAATGATCGACAGCTCAGCGCCAACTCCCGCCGTAAGCCACTGGGCATAGGCCGGCGGTATGGGCAAGCGCAGATCAAGCCGCACCCGTCCATCAGCAAGCAAGGCCGAAGCCACCGGCTGCCACTCACAGATGCGGGCAAATCCATGCGCTGGACGCTCATCCGGCCCTGACCACGGCCCAAACCAAGGCCAGCACAGAGGAATACCACCACGAATTGCCTTGCCCACCTGCCAATGACTTTGCCCGCTCAACCACAAAAGAGATGCCATCCCTGCCGGCGCAAACTCCGTCACATGGGCCCCATGCAGGGTCACCACAGCAGAACCAGCAGCCGAACACAAACGCAGCTGCCGCAGTCCCCCTGGCCCCTGTTCCCAGATCACATGATCAGCAATCGCAATAGCATCATCGGGTAGTGACATAATACAGGTGTAAAGCTTGCCTGCGGCGATGCAATCTATGGCCAAGGAGCTCGCACAGGGCGGCGCAAAGCTCACCTTGGGGAAGGAATTCCCGCTTCGCGGTGCATGCTTTTAACGCAAAAAGCGCCCTATTCAGGTCGTTTTTGCAGGCCGATCAGGAGATCGGCGATCCCGGGGGCAAGCTTTGCGCCGCCCTGGGAGCTCGCATGGGGAACAAGTCTCCCTGCCCGACACAACCATGCCAACAGCAGTACATCCGTGGCACTGGAGTGGCACTGGCCAATAATTCATTGCCTGCCAAGCTCTGAGCAACCGCCCCTGAGGAGGAGAACCATGGCTAGCACGCCCTTTGGTTTTTGGATGAATCGTCGCGGCCGCCTCCATCGCATTACCGAGCACGGCTGGGCCGTCATCGAGAACCCCCGTCGCTTCGGCCTCACTCGAACTGCAGTCGAGGCCATCGTTGGAGCCAAGGGGATCCACTACAACCCCAACGCACGCCATCAGGACAGTCCACGCGGGCGTTTATACCGAGCGGTGATGAGCAAGGGCTGGATCCGCCTCCGCGGCGGCCAAAGCGGCTGGTCCATCCAGTTTATGGGCAATGAACCGCAGGTACTGCGTTTGTTACTGCGGCGCATCAAACCAGAGTATTGGGGCGACGCCACGGCCCTGGATATCGGCGACCTGCAAGCCGACAGTAAACGCTTCCTACTCGCCGGTGAACTCGCTGCAGCAATCGCAGCACTCTACGCGGACACCGCGGACCCCGCAGAGTAAACTCAATCAGCACATACCATCGTGAGCATTGCCCATCACTTCAATAGCGATGCCGGCAAACTGCTCTGCCCCACCATCTCACAGGAACCAATAGCCCGGTTCGGGCCTTGCCGATGTGGTATGAATTACCAAGCTGAAGATGATGATGCATCTCGCTGGCTTTGACGCACATAAGGGCCCTGTAATTCTCGACCATATTCAGGGTCGTCAGATGTTTTTTCCTCTGGCCACCTGGAGTGAGCAATGAATGAGCTCCCAAACGGTTGGTATGAAAGCCTCATTGATGGCACGCTTGCGCAGGCCCTTGTTGGGCTGAGCGACCAGGAACGCCATGCCCTCACCCTGGACCTTGAACCTGCTTCCCAGGGAGAAGTGCGTCGTGAAGCAGTGGTCGCTGCCTTCAGCAGATTATTGGCCAAAGCCCTTGATGACGAGGATATGGAGGGGAGCGACCAGGAGCTGGCGCTGCTCTCCCGAGTGTTGGCAGCCATTCGCCAAGGGCGCTGCGATAATGACCTACCACGTCCGCTCAGACTGCTGCGTGGCGTCGTAGATCCGGCACAATCCGCCGCAGTTGAACCGCCACGTACCGGCTTACGTCAGCCATGGCTCTTTACCTCCGGCCGCCATGACCCGTCACTGCTCGACGAACTGCGACGCGAACTCAGCTGCGTTGATGAAGTGAACATCTTGGTGTCCTTTATCACCTGGAGTGGGGTGCGAAAAATCCAAGACCTGATTCGCCAAGCCACTGCCGTCGGCGGCGATGGCCGATCGCCAACCCGTCTGCGCATTCTCACTACCACCTATATCGGGGCCACCGAGGCGCGAGCGGTGCACTGGTTGGCCGAACAACCTGGAGTCGAACTGCGTATCAGTTTGGATGGCCGACGTACGCGTCTCCATGCCAAAGCGTGGATTTTTCGCCGAGCTACCGGCTTTGGCACCGCCTATGTGGGCTCCGCCAATCTTTCCGGAGCAGCCCTCACCGGCGGCCTGGAGTGGACCGTAAAAACCACCCAAGCCGGAGCACCAGAATTATTCCAAACCGCCACTGCCCATTTTGAGACTCTCTGGGATGACCCAGAGTTTACTGCCTACGACCCCAACAAGGACGAGCATCGTCTCGCCTTACACGATGCCTTACGTCGTGAGCGAGGCCACAGTCCAGGCAATAACGATGACGACAATCGTATTACCTTCTTTGCCTTACAGCCTAAAGCATACCAATATGGCTTACTTGAGCGACTGGCGGCCGAGCGGCGCCATGGCCGCACCCGCAATCTCCTGGTGGCTGCCACCGGTACCGGCAAAACGGTGATCGCTGCCTTTGATTATCTCGCCTCCTGCCATCAGCAAGGCGGTCGACCCAGATTGCTTTTTATCGCCCATCGCAAAGAAATCTTACAGCAAGCCCGCGCCACGTTTATTCAAGTTCTGCGGCAGCCGGGATTCGGTAGCATCTGTGCCGATGGGCACATACCCGAGACCTTTGACCACTGTTTCTGCACCGTACAAAGTTTTGCCAGTCAGGCTCTCGCCGACCGCTTTGCCCCTGATTATTGGCACAGCGTGATCATCGATGAATGTCATCATATGACTGCAGCCAGCTATCAGGCTCTCGCCCAGCTGCGTCCCGCCATCCTCCTTGGACTTACCGCTACGCCTGAACGCGCCGATGGTGCTCGTCTCGACAGCTTTTTCGATATGCGTTTGGATGGCGGTCCCGCAGCCGAGCTGCGGCTTTGGGAGGCCCTTGATCAACAGCTCCTCGCCCCCTTTGAATATTACGGCATCGATGATGGCGACACCGATTTGAGCAGTGTGCAGTGGGGTCAGCGACGCAGGGAAGAACAACAACTGAATGCCATTGTCAATGGCAATCACGCCCGCGCGCGCCTGATCATGGCTGCCGTTGATCAATATGTCAGTAACCCGCAACGCATGAAGGCTTTGGCCTTTTGCGTATCGGTCGAACACGCCCACTTTATGGCCGAAGCCTTCACCCAGCATGGATTGCAGGCGATGGTGGTAGTTGGCAGTACCGATGCGCAACTACGGCGGCAAGCACCAGCCCAGCTCGCCCGCGGGGAGATCCAGGTTATCTGCACCTGCGATCTGTATAATGAAGGCATCGACATCCCTGACGTGGACACCTTGCTCATTTTACGCCCCACCCACAGTCCCGTACTTATTCAGCAGCAGCTTGGCCGTGGATTACGTCTCGCCCCGGGTAAAGAAAGCTGCTTGATTTTGGATCTTGTGGGCCGCCACAATACGGACTTCCGCTTTGATCGCCTTCTTGGCTTGCTGAGCGGATTGTCCCGCAGCGAACTTGCATCGGCAGCCAAGCTTGGCTTTAGCACATTGCCACCGGGATGTCATATCCACCTGGACCACCTCACCCGCGAACAAGTGCTGCGCAATCTTCGCGAACTCAGCATAAGCTCCTGGCGTCATCTTATTGTCGAGACGCAGGCCTGGCTCCAGCAAGCAACACATCGACGTCAGGCAGGCCTGGCCGAATTTTTACGCGACACAGGCATTGAATTGGCAGAGCTGTATCGTGGTGGGAATAAAAATACCGCCCGTGGCTGGGCCGCCTTGCGCCGCGCCTGCGGCATCGAATCGCGCCCTGAAGGAGACGATGAGGCCCGTGTTTCGCAGCGCATTGCCAGCAACCTCCTCAATCAGGACGACCCAGCTCTCTTGGCAAGCCTCAAGCGCGTAGCCGATCCCCAGGAGCGCTACAACGCCCTACCAGAGGCAGAGCGGCGACGCCAGGATGCTCTCAGCGCCGAGCTCTATCCCGGACGCGAGGATCCAGTCAGTGGTAGCCAACTGACTTCCCGCCTGGCCGATGCCCCAGCTTTGCGCGAAGAACTGGGCCACATTGCCGAAATCCTTAGCGATGAAACCATGGCTAGCGAGCAGCCAGTACCAGATCTCCCCGAATCCTGGCCCCTCTGTCTGCACTGTGGTTACAGCCTACGTTCGCTTATGATCCTCACTGGAAAAATCGCTGCCAACTCGCGCCACCTGCCCCAAGCAGGGATTGTTTTATTTCCCCAATTAAAAACAGAATTTCTTCTGGTAACCCTTGATAAGAGTAGCGGTTTTACCGCACGCACCAGCTACCATGACTACGCCATGAGCCCGGAACGATTCCACTGGCAAACGCAAAACGGCGCTGGCCCCAACACCACCGCCGGTCAACGCTACCTGCACGGGGCCGCCGATGGCTGGGTGTTCCAGCTTTTTGTCCGCGAAACCAAGAATCACCTGTACCGCGCCTTGGGTCCAGTGGTCTATGACGGCCACGAGGGCGCTGAACCCATGTCCATCACCTGGAACATGAAAGTGCCCATCCCGCTCAACTGGTTCCGTAAATACAGCGTTTTGCGGGAAGGATGAGGCCTGAAAGATGTGTTTGGAGTAGTATATTTCGTCATCTCCATAAAAGCCTTTGCCCCCTCGTTCTTTCCTCCGCGCCCCTGCGCGAGTGGGAGATAGGAGGGTGATCAAACGCAGTGAAAGGATCGAAATATCCTTCTGACAGTGTATTTCCCCGGCTTATGGAAAAGTAGTTCGACCAATGCCATCGATGACGCTGCAGTGCTCGCGGCCTGCTTCAGCAACGGGGTAGGCGTACGTTTAATCCACATATGCAAATTCTAAAGTCTGACTTTAGAATTTGCAGGATCGCCTTTGAGCCACCCTGGATGGATCACTGTTTCCCCGATTGATCACCGTGATGGGGCTTCTACGATTGATTCCTATCACGTCATGCGATTGCCGTGTTCGCCACCATCTATCGAGTGTTCTGAGGAGTCTTCCTATGGCTATTGATGAAGCTGAGTTTGCTGAAAATCCCGAACCACGTTGCCCGGTTTTGCTCCTGCTGGATACCAGCTTTTCCATGCGCGAAGAGGGGCGTATTGAGGCACTGCAAGAAGGCATTCGCATGTTTCGCGATGAGGTTGCCGGTGACAATTTGGCGAGCCTGCGCATTGAAGTAAGCGTAGTGACTTTTGGCGAGAAAAGTGAGCAAGTCACCCCCTTTACCCCCATTCTTGATTTTGAACCGCCGGTAATCAAGGCATCCGGCACCACTCCCATGGGCAGCGCCATTAGCCTTGGCTTAGCTTCCCTGGAGGAGCGCAAGGCCGCCTACCGGGAAAGCGGCATTCTCTATTACCGCCCTTGGGTGTTCCTGATTACCGATGGTGAGCCCACCGACCAATGGAAAGAGGCCGCCCAGCAGGTGCATCAGGGAGAGAAGGATGGTAAATTCCTCTTCTATGCGGTGGGCGTAAAGAGTGCCAACTTTACCCGTCTGGCGGAGATTGCCCCTCCCAACCGAGGCCCATTACAACTCAAAGGCATTGCCTTTAAAGAGATGTTCCAGTGGCTCTCGGCCTCGGTGAAGGCGGTGTCCACCAGTGCGCTGGCGGCAGATGGGCAGCAAAAACTTCCCCCAGTCACCGGCTGGGGAGAAGTGCCCACCCTCTAGGCCAGCACAGATGGTTATCCTGGCACCCCTACAAGGAATCCCGCTATGACCCTGCGGTGCTGTGCGGCGCAGGTGACTGGCCTTCGACACCGCCGCAGCGCTTCGGACGGCATGGATCGGGTAGTTTACCGATCCACCGCCGATGACGAGGGCATCGTCGCCGTGCTCTGCGATGGAGCAGGAAGCGCGGCGCATGGTGGCCTGGGCGCGGAACTTCTGAGCCAGACCATGATCGAACACCTGGCGCAGCTCTCCTATTCCACCGCCATAGCAGCGGATGATTGGAGGATGCAGGCAGAGTTTGCCCTGCAACGCGGCCTGGCTCAGATTGCCCAGCACGCCAGCGCTCATCAACGTACCATGCGCGAGTATCACAGCACGGTGATTGCCATCTGCGCCTATCCGAGCTGGTTTGCCCTATACCATATTGGCGATGGCATGGTGGTTTCCCACTGCGCACAGTCCCAGCCCGCCTATCGGCGCCGCACCGGAGCATCCTACGATGGGCCCGTCAATGAAACCTACTTCGCCACCATGCCCCATGCCACCACCTACGCCGAAAGCATGGTGGTCATTGAGCCCTGGGACACCCTGCTCTGCGCCTCCGACGGCATTGAACAGGTGGCCATTGATCAACAACACCAGCGTCCTTTTCCAGGATTTTTTGACCCCCTCTGTCGTTATATGCAAACTTCTCCCACAGTGGCTGATGCCGATGTTGCCGATTTCCTCCTGCGCGATCGCCTACAGGAAAAATGTGATGACGACCTGAGCCTATGCATGATTGGCAATCGCCACTCCCCCGCGAGCCACCACCACACATGACTCATATCCCGACAGGCTATGCCTCGCTTTGCAATCGACCGGACACCCTCCCTTCCCCCCTCGCCATGAGGACCATGCTGCTGCCATGCGCTGTCATCTCACCCTGAGCGACCAACCCCTTACCCTGGTGACAGAGATTGCTTCTTCTGGCGAAGGTGCCATTTGGGAAACCGATCGGCCGGGAGTTCTGGCAAAGATTTATCATCACAATAAACGCACGCCAGAGCGCTTTGCCAAACTGGAAGTGATGATTCAAGACCCGCCGCGCGACCCGACCGCACCCATGCATCATGTCTCGCTGGCCTGGCCCACTGATATTGTTGCCGATACACGCAAGAAACCCATTGGCTTTATCATGCCAGCCATTCAGCATGCCAAAAGCCTGATCACCTTTTCCAGCCCACTATTGCGCAAGCGTAACCAGATTGTGAGCTGGTATTTTCTTTACCATATCGCTCGCAATCTCTGCGCGATTATCCGCAGTGTGCACCGCCGTGGCTATGTCATCGGAGATTTGAAGGACGAAAATATCCTGGTTAACGAACGGGCCCTGCCGGCGATTGTTGACTGCGACTCCTTTCAGGTGCGCCACAAAGGCACCACTCATCTTTCACCCGTGGGCACTGCTGGCTTCACTGCCCCGGAAACCATTGGCACCGATTTCTCCAGCCAAGCCCGCAGTGTTTCCAGCGATCGCTTTGCCTTAGCAGTGATTATCCACCAACTGCTTTTTGGCGACCACCCCTTTTCTGGTAATTGGAAGGCCGATCAAGGCGCCTCGGACGAACCACCCGACATCAATGTCCTCATTCGCGATGGGCACTGTCGCTATAATCCCACGAGCCAGATTCAACCAGCGGCGCGAACCGTGGGCCTACGCACGGTTCACCCCGCACTGCGAAAGTGCTTTTACCAAGCCTTTGTGGTGGGCCACAATAAACCCCATCGCCGCCCCTCGGCGCGGGCCTGGGAAAAGGCCTTGCACAAGGCTTCGCGACGGCTGCATACCTGCCGTATTCATCCCAGCCATGTCTACGACCCCTACTGCGGCCCGTGTCCCTGGTGTGATCTCAAAGCAACCCAGAACATTGAGTTGTTCCCCGCCGCCGAACATCTGCAACGCCACAGTGCCGGCGGGGTATCGGCCTTGGGCGTCTTCGCGCCCCCCTTGGCCCCGCCGCGATGGCTTTTCTGGATCAAACGCATTGCTCGCTGGCTAATGGGCATAGCTATCGTAGCGACTGTAGTCGCACTCCTGTGGTATTTTCAATCGCTGATTCTCGCATATCTCCAGACGATTGGCGGCATGATTGGCGAGCATTTCAATGACAGTCCCTAAGAGATCAACATGGCAAATCTGTATATTTTCTTGGCCATCACCGAATACTCCACATCAGCCGCTCAGTGATTAACTGCACCCCCAACGATATCTAGTTACGGCAAACGGGACATCCCTAGCTTGGTGTATTAACTGGCGAAGCCTGAACCATTGCCGTTCGCGACACTCCAGCGTGAATCAATCGGGCACGCAGGAAACGCGATATGGTGTCGATACCATAGACCGCCACCACAATCATAATGATAATAAAACTCACCTCTTCCCAACGGTGGGCACGTATACGATCGGCTAATTGAAAACCAATGCCACCGGCACCGACAATACCCAGGATAGTGGCCGAGCGGGTATTACTCTCAAACATATATAAGGCATTCGAGAGCATAATTGGCAACACCTGGGGAAGCATACCAAAGCGGATAACCTGTGCCGCATTGCCACCACTGGCGCGCACCCCTTCGCTCTGATTGCGATCACAATCTTCTATGGCTTCGGCATTAAGTTTGGCCAGAGTGCCAATGTCACTGGTGGCAATGGCCAGGACACCGGCCAGAGGACCTAAGCCCACCGCGCGCACATAGATCAAAGCCCACACCAGGGAATCAACCCCACGCAAGGCATCAAAGATACGGCGCACGGGGAAGCGAAGGAACCGCACGGGAACCACATTGCGGGCACCAGCAAAACCAATTATCAAGGCAATTACGGCAGCAATCAAGGTTCCCAGGAAAGCCATGGCGATGCTTTCCAAGAGACTTCGTGTCAACTCCCAGAAAGCACCGCCGCTATGGGGACGCAAAAGATCAACAGCAATAATACCCAATCGAGAAAGGCCATTCCACAAGCGCGCAGGCGATACGCCAAGGTACCAGGCGCCAACACCAAGCCCGCCAACTAAAGCCACGGCTGCCAGAACCAAGGGAAGGTAGCGCCTATAGGCCGAGGGAAAAATGTGTGGATACTGTTGACGCAAGCGTCCCATTTCACCAGCAGCGATCATGTGAGAACTTCCTTGCCAATAAAGTGATGACGCATTCGCTCACAACCTAGATCAATAACGGTTATGGTAAAGATAATCATCAATATAATGGCACTAATATCTTCATAGTACCCCATGCTAATAGCATGATAGAGCTCTTGGCCAATGCCCCCAGCACCGACAAAACCAATAATCGCAGCAGCTCGAATATTTAATTCCAAACGCCACAAGGTGTAGGTGATATAGCCTGCGGAGACCTGAGGCAAGACAGCAAAGCGCATACGTTGAACCCAATGAGCCCCAGTGGCTTCAAGACCTTCAAGAGGCCGAGAATCAATGTTTTCATTTACTTCTGAATACAGTTTAGTGAGAGCACCAAAGGTGTGAATGGTAATAGCCAAGAGGCCCGCGGTAGCGCCAACACCAAAGGCCACAACAAAGATCAAAGCAAACACAATTTCTGGAATGGTACGTGCCACCTCGGCGCTACGTCGGGCAATCCAGTACAACCAATAGCGTGCCACCAAATTACGGGACGCGGTAAAGCAGAGACAGAGAGCGCCAGCAGCACCTAAAAAGGTTGCCATTACGGCAATGACAATGGTATCAAGCAGGAGCCGCAACCAACGCGGGAAGGCATAAAACCAATCACCCATATCCGACCAAAACGAAGCTACGCTGAGGTCGGGAAGGGTGCGCCAAATATAGTCGCCCATGCGCGGCAGGGCTTCCCAGAGACGCCCAATAGTAAACTGAGAAACCCCTGCTGATCCCCACACCACCACACAGAACACAACTAAAACTATCGTGGATTGCAGCCACAAACGGCGGCGACTGCGGCGATATTGCTCATGGAATTGCTGCTGTAAGGGACTCGGAGCGTCTACTTTAGGAGGTGGCTGGGGATCAGATGACATACAATGCTCGCTCGCTTAATAGACCTCTAACGGTTCCGCCGCTCAGCCTGCAATTGCTTGCGTAGATCAATAGCAATTTGGTACACGCTATGATCTACTTCCACATACCCCGGCGAATTGCCACGGGCCACCTCACTAAACACTTCTGGATTATCCGTATGCAGGTTCAAAAAGAGATCGCGCAAATCGTTTTTCATCTCCTCTGGCACATCAGATCGAATAGCGATCACCGGGTTGGGAATCAAGTCTGATACCCAAATAATGCGAATGTCATCGGCCTCTAAGACCCCGCGATCTAACATCATATGTAAACCACCGCGGGTATGCTTTTCAATGTCGTTGGTCCAGGTGACGGCCGCATCATAGGTACCGTCAAGTACGCCAATGATGCTTTGCTCATGCCCACCAGAAAATACCACATTACCAAAATGCTGCTCGGGTTCGATATTCATCCCGCGCAAGCTAACCAAGGGGAAGAGGTAACCAGACGCGGAATTGGGATCAGCCCAGGCAAAGGTTTTCCCCTTGAGATCTTCCACGCTCTGAAAATCGCTATCTGCACGCACAAACATGACTGAGTAATAGCCAATACTGCCATCAGCTTCTTGCGGTACGACCAGGGGTTCGATACCGCCATTGGTTTCTATCCAGGCTGCGGCATAGCCACTGGCACCCATATCCATGACCTCAATTTGGCCACCGGCAATTGCTTGGATCACACCCGCATACTCACCGGATAAAAAGAGATCCAACTCAACCCCCAGAGTCTCCTTTACATGCCGATCAAAGCCACGATAGCGCGTAAGTGCAGCGCCCTGGGTTTCTACGCTTTGCACGCCATAACGGAACTTAGGGAAATCGGCTTGCCAGCCCTGATTTTCGTCGCTGGCATTGGTACTCACCTCATCCGATGAGCATCCAACCAGCATCGCCATGGCCAATGCGCTTACCGTTAATAGGGAATGTCTTATAAACATAGGGATCTCCTTCGAGACAAGGGGTATAAAAAAAACCTTTTACGCAGATCGCAAAGAAGACGCCATGCTGCGCTGTGAGCTCGACGCAGCATTCTGGGTCAGCGCCGTGGAGGTTACGCTTTCATCAAAAGATTCATCATGATCAGCTCCATAGATGGCTTGTACCACTGCGTTATTGAGACGATCAGCCACATCATCAAAGATTATTTTCCCATCGCGCATACCAATAATGCGATCACAGAATCGGCGCGCCGTATCAACCGTATGTAAATTACATATAACGGTAATACCGTCCTCACGATTGATTCGTGCCAGGGTCTGCATCACCACTTCGGCGGCTCGTGGATCCAGAGAGGCAATGGGCTCATCAGCCAGCATTAAGGCTGGTTGTTGCACCAATGCGCGGGCTATGGCCACCCGCTGCTGCTGCCCACCAGAAAGGGTGTCAGCGCGCTGGAAAGCACATTGGGCCAAGCCCACTCGTTCCAGCATGCGAATGGCTTGAGCGCGATCCTGCTCAGGGAAAAGTTTGAGTAAGGAAGGAAGCGTACGGCGATAACTCAATCGGCCCATAAGTACATTGGTGAGCACATCAAGCCGCGGAACCAAATTAAACTGCTGGAAAATCATGCCGCAATTACGCTGCCACTGGCGCAATTGCCGTCCGCGCAACCCACTGACGACACTGCCTTGCCACATTATGAATCCAGAATCCGGCTTATTAAGATGCTTGATCGTTCGTAGTAAGGTTGACTTTCCAGCCCCAGAGCAACCTATAACACCTACCATCTGACCGTTCGGGATGACTAGGTCAACGGCATCTAAGGCAACGGTGGTCCCAAATCGCTTACTGAGTTGTTGGACGTGCAACGTTTCTGATTCCATGGCTGCGACCATATGGCAGCTCAATTAATTGTCTCATTAATTTCGAATAAATATACCGTAAGGAATTTATTTTCACTCTAGCCAAATCCGAGCAACCACATTACGGCTATGCAAGGATTTTTTGGTATAAGGTAATTACCAAGGTACGGGGTGATGATGGCAAATGTTCTGGTGGCCCCTTATCAACCAATGAACCCCAATAAAACGTCTATGCCACTTTGCACGGCAATGGTTTGAACCCTTATCATGCGCGCTATTGTTGCCGAATGGCTTAGCGAATGATGTCGCCTTGCAGGGTAAGCGCATGGAGCTGACCGGCGATGGGCTGCTGTGCGCCGCTGAGACGAATGATTGCGTGTCCGGTAAAACGGGCGCTTAGGTCATCACTCTCTAGGTGCACCTCGTCTTCATAATGGTTTCCCATAGCCACTAAAACCACGTCCGCAAAGGCCTGGCCATCACTGTCTGTGCCAGCAAGATGCACCGCCACTGCGTGATCATTGCTCGCAAGGCGGGTGACCTCGGTGATTACTGGCTGGTGTTCTTGAAATGGCGCGTAGACGGCCGTAAAGAGGGCGGCAGGGGCCTGGCGACGCACCATCATCCAGGTGGGGGGCGCGCGTTCGCTGCGGCCACCTGGGGGTATACCAACAAAGGCAGTGCTCCTTTCTCCGCCCAGGAAGTGGATATCCATGCCCACACCACGCTCAACAAAATGGCCAAACGCATAATCCCGCTCTCCTTCGGCAACTGCCTGTTCGTAGGCCAAACGCAGACTCCAGGGCTGCTGCGCCGCATCAAGACGTTGCACTTGAGTGGGGTCTGGACTCCCGTCACGCATGCGATCGGCAAAGGGCGAACCTCGATATAAGGCCCCCTCGGCCAGTTCATCAGTGGCCGTCCAGGCATCACTGATCTGGGCACTGGCAGGGGATAGCACTTGCCATTCAAAGCTACGATCAACCTCCGGATCCTCATTTTTGAGCCACGTTACATCCAATAAATAATGTTGCGCAAGGACCAGGGCTCGTTCGTGGGCTACGCCAGGATAAACGCCATCGGCACGCACTGCGGTAAAACGGATATCCAGGGCATTGTCAAAGTCCGAACGATAACGATGTCCTTGAGTGCCATCAAAATCCCGCGCCACGGGCTGTGCTTGCAGATTATCCACCACGATGCCACTGTGGCCCCGCACGCTATCGCGCCAAGCATTGCCGCCGGCATAGCCGCGACCTATGCCCCAGGAATTGACAATAAGTGGAGTGTTAAAGGCATGAAATCCTAATATTGACATACAGTCATGAACATAATGCACATAATAGCGAGCAAATTGCAGGGCTACAGCTGGCTTGGGCCCAGTCCAATAGGACGCACTGTGATCAGCACGCAGGAAAGCAAAGCCGCGTTGATGGGCAATATAGGAGGGCGTTGGCTGTGGCGGGGTAACGGTTTTCGGGTCGATGGGATCGAGATTAAACAGCAAAGACGGATAATACATTTCTTCATTAGGCTTGCGCAATGCCGCCATAAAAAAGTCATACTTGTCTTCAGGCCAGCGAGCATGGGCAGCCTCAAACCAATAGGGTTCGCGCAGTTTCACTACTGGTCCATTCATGCGCGCGGCGCTCACTTCGCGATTACCGCCTGTGCCATCGGCCAGGTAACCAGCTATTACCGCATGTTGCACTACATGGGGCACAATACCCGAACCTTTGGCATCGCCCATGGTGATGCGGGCATAAGTGGGCATACTGCCTTCGCCCCAGTACGTCGCGGGAAAGGCGAGGTCCTGGGTTTTTGCCTTGAGGTGCGAACGCATGCTAATGCCCGTTGCGCCCACATAATCATAGCCCATTTCACCGAGACCCAAACGCTCCAAGCCTTCACACCAGGCAATCATTGATCCGGTATTGGAGTACTGTTTCCCAAACTCTTCCATATAAAAACCTTGGTCCACCAGATACGCATCGAAATACCACTTCCATCCCCCTTCGGCGTGAAACATGGCACGAATGGCTTCCTCGTCCTGCAATGCCAAGGCCAAGAGATGGGTGCCGATAGGACGAGGCCAATGCATATTGGGGAGCCAGCTGGTGCGATCATATTGGAAATGGGGATGGCGAGGCGGATGTCCATCCAGGTGAAATTGAATATAGGAGCGGAAATACGCCTCAATCCCCGCCCGCTCCTCCGCACTGAGATCGTCATAGAGAGCGTCAAACAGGAATGCATCTTCGCTCCGCTCATCACGCATGTGACGATCACCTGCCGAAGGCATGCCCTCGTTCCATTCCAGTGTACTGGGATCTCGGTCCCACGTGAGGGGCTCTGGCTTATGGCCAATGCGCTGCCGCAGATCCTGCAGCAGAGCCGCTCGGCTGTCGGCCCCTTCAGGACGCACCAAGAGGTCAAACATCGTTACTTGGGGTGGCCGGCCACGACGATCTGAGAGCGAGAGGGTGCGCTGCGCTTGCCGCTGGGCAGCGGGGTCATTGGCCAATCGCTGGCGAATGGCTTGGATATCATCGGCGGTATATTGCATAAAAGGGCGCTTTATCATAGGCGGTGAAGAGGCGGCATCCTCGGCATTGATGGCGGTCTTGCCACAGGCGATCAGGAGTAGTGCCGCCAATAGGGGCCAGGCCACAGGGACGAAATGAGTGTACATAGGGTAATACCTGCAGGGAGCCTGCCCCCACAGCGCTGTGCCGTGACAACAGTGATGGGAATGGTGGAGAGCGCACGCTCTCTTGGCCGGCACTCTTGGCCGGCACTCTTGGCCGGCAATGAGGCCAACGCCAGCGACTATACATACCCAATAGCAGAGAAGAACGTTGAACCATGGAGCGGCAAGCTTGCCTGAAAAGGCGTTCATACCGCCCTTT
>REDP01000023.1 GCA_007693455.1 Planctomycetota bacterium
GGCGCGCCATCGTTTTATGACCGTTCCGACTGAGCCGATTTTGGGACTGGCTCTAAATTATTAGCATGATGATGCTTGCCAAGTCGCACTTTTGTTGGCGAAGTCTTACGGCCAGCCCAAAACCACCCTTAGCACATCGCGCCTCAGCGGCGATGGTAAATATCGTTGAGCTACAGCCTGAACCAGCGGCCACAGAGACCCAATGCAGCCAATCCGGATTTCGGCGAGGTGGCCGCCGCAAAAAACTAAACTCAACCTTTTGCATGTCCCCCAATTTCCCAATTTATATGGCCATAAGAAAATCGCATCGCCCAGCACCGCACCCAAGCCAGATGGCAGATACCAGACCAAAGGCGCTGGGGCGGAACCCGTGGCTGGGGAAACCGCTGGTATAAAGCCGCGAGCTGAAATCGCCTCATCGGGCTTCGCATTCTCAGTCGATAACTCCATGAGATATTTGCGAATCCAGGTGCTCAGCGTACTGGGGCACATCCCAACCTGTCGAGCAAAGGCGCGGATGGCAAGACCCGAATGGCGCCACTGCACAACAACATGGCGACGCTCATCAGCCGTAACCTGCGGGCCACGCCGCAATCGAGAAATGGTGGTGGAGTGATGGTTAGGGGTGGGCTTTGAGGAAGACGTCCCGGAATCATGGGCCGGGAATGACCGGGAATCAAAAGGCCGTCACCGAACGCTTACCCTAAAAACTACCAAATAAGGCCGACTTGCTTTGCTAGTTCTATATTATCAATGCCTAGCCGGGGCTCGCCGTTCCCAGGGAGAGTTTATAGAGATTCGCTATAGTTTTTCGTGCTCACCATACTCCACAGTGCTACCGCCAACGCCGTATCCACAAAAAGATGGGCCGTCGCTCGGGCTCAGTCATGGCGCATCTACAGGGCCATGGGCTTAGCCTTGACCTGAACGGAGCTTTAAGTCGCCCTGGTAGGAAATGTAAAAATCAGATATCATTGACCTATGCTACGCGCGGTGATAATTATCATGCGGCCTGCAACAAAAAACAGGCGCCCATCAGGATCTTATGCGTCCCGAAAAAGGGTAGGCGCTTATGTTTTTATGACATTGTGAACATCTTCTGATTCTCTTTTTCGCTCAAGGAATTAGCATGACAAAGCCAATTGAACCAATGATCGCCGAACAGGGGCAACTCGGCCATCCCGACTTAGTCCAACATCGCCTACGATTACAACCTCAGGTGATCCCAATCTGTGATAATGTCTGGACCATTTTTGGAGTTTCACTTGCTAACTGCCATATTATCCGTGGCAGCGATGGGCTTATTGTCATTGATACCGGACACAGCGGAAGCGAAGGAACTGAGCTACGCCGGCTTATACGCAGCGTTTGTTCAGAACCTGTCCGTGCAGTTCTCTATACTCATCTGCATTACACCCGGGGGACAGCAACCCTGCTGGACGGCGATGATGCGGTGATCATCGGCCACCCTCAATTAGATAGCAATATTCAGCGAACAAGCCGGTCATTCTCAGGACAGCGCAATATTCTGGAAACTGGTGCCAGTCTACCACAAAGCGGCTCTGACGCTGTCATTGCGCCAGCTCCTCAATGGCGAGATGCCTCTGCCTATCTTCCTCCTACACACACCCACCTCCCCGGTGATGGCATTCGCGTGGCCGGTGTCACTATAGAGATACAAGAGGGGTGTTTTGACAGCGATGATGGCCTCGCCTTCCTTTTTCCTGACTATGACCTGATTGCGCACAATCTTGTAACCGGGCAGTTTCCCAACTTTGGTTCACTCGCCGGAGGGCGTTATCGCGATCCCCTTCCATGGCTCCGAGCGGTTGACTATGTATGCAAACATCCAACAGAATATGCCCTGCCCTGTCATGGACTTCCGAGAAGTGGGAGGCAAAACATCGCTGAACATTTCCAGATCAATCACCAGGCCATTCAATATCTCTACGACCATGTCCAAGCTGCGGCAGCCCAGGGTGCAAGCATCCCTGACATTATGCAACAGGTCCGTCTTCCTGAACAACTCGCCAAACACCCCTTGATGCGGCAAATCTACGGAACTGCCGCACACGCGGTTCAGGCCTTCGCCATTGGCGAAATGGGCTTTTGGAGTGGCGAAATACGGGACTTGCTGCCCCTACATCCCAATGATGAGGCCGCCCATCTCTGTCAGCTCGTTGGCGGCCCAGGAAAGCTTCTCGAAGAGGCTCAACGCCAAGACCTTGATCCAGCATGGGCCCTGCGACTTGCTGATGCCGCAGCGCGCTGTGGAGAAAAAGAGGGCCTGCGCCTTCGCGCCGAACTCCTCCGTCAGGCAGCCCTACGCAGTTCCGCCTGGACCGAGCGCAACACCATGCTTTCTCTATCCCGGATGGCGTAATGACTACCCCATATCGCTGAGCAAGATTAACCGAATATCTTCGTCGCTTCAGATACTGAGTTGGGGACATTTCCATCACCAAATGTGACAGACACAAACTTCCTAGTTCGTGAATTACTCTGCCCACATCAATAGACTTGGTTGGCCATCGACAAGCCGCAAGGTTTGCTCGCCAAAATGCAGACCGTGCTCATCACTGTGGAAGCTAGGGAGTTCGCCGCCAAGACCAAGGAACTGCAATTGGTGACCCTGCCACTGAAGACGATGGACACCAGATTCGCCATCGTCTTCAGCACTTGGGCCATCAATGATCATCACTAGACCATCAAGACCGCTGGCTCCAGAGAAATCGATGAGGGTCCACCATGGCTGAGGCTTGGCGAAATCTTCGTCAGCCAGAGGCTGATTGTCAGCATCCTTAGCTGCTGCTTTGGCTGCCTCTCTCGCGGCATTGAGCTCCTCTCTGGTGGGCACTCGGCCGTGACCGCCAACGATCGCGCTACCATCGGCAGCAGGGTGGAAATGGGTTACCGTGGCCGGCAGGCTACCCCATTGCCGACGCTGATTGTGATGCCAGATGGTGAGTTGCTGTTCCAGGCCGTGGCGAAAACGAAAATTATTGGGGCCAGTCATCTGCGAAATAACGATGTCATCGCTATCCAGCCAGCGGTTACGGAACACGGCAAAGCCGTACTGCCGATCGTAGATAGCTTGCGGGATAACTCCACCGGGGTGTAAGGGCTCTTCGTCGAAGGGGGTATTAATGAAGGCCAGTACCGCGTGGTGGGGATAGGCGGTACTATCAAAGGGCGTTGCATTCTGCTCATCATTTGCCGCCACATAGCGCTGATAAAACCACCATAAGGCTTGGCGTTGGGCGGGGCTGGTGGTGGCGTATCC
>REDP01000253.1 GCA_007693455.1 Planctomycetota bacterium
TAGAGATCAAAGAATAGTCTGTTGGCCGCTCGGGTTGTGGTATGCCGGAGGCAAGACAATCCATACTCCGGCGTCCTCGCTTGCTCCTCGGCGCTATCGCGCCTTGCGGGGCTGCACTCGGTTACGGCGGGCAAGCCCTGGCGGGCTCGCTCTTCCCGCCTCAGGTTCGATCCCGGCGCCTCCACCATTCCAAACCCCGAGAAGTAGTCCGCTTCTCGGGGTTTGTTTTTGGGCGGTGTTGACTGTTTGTCACTTGACCGCTGCAATGCCCTCGGGGTTTGGCATGGCGGAGGCAAGGAGAATCCTAGCTCCGGCGTCCTCGCTTGCTCCTCGGCGGCTTCGCGCCTTGCGGGGCAGGGCTCGGTTACGGCGGCGGAAGCCCCTTTGTGGGGCTTCCTGCTTCCGCCTCAGGTTCTCGTCTCGGCGCCTCCACCATACCACAACCGGAGGGAACAACCGTTCCCTCCGGTTGTGGTGTTTTAGAGCATTTTTTTAAACACCTCCGGTATGGGCCGATATAGAGTTGTGACTGACTATTCGGCGTAAGACAGTCACCTGAAACGCATGTTCATTTCATCAATGAGCGCCCGCGCTTTTTGACGATCAATGCCTGTGGAGGTACTGACTGGATGGTAGATACCGAACCGCTCATGGACATCGCTGGGTGATAAACCTTCATTAGGTGATGCGGCGCAGGCTTTCCATGCCACTTTAATCCGATGGAGGTGGCCCCCATTTTTAACATCATCCCGCGAACCAGCTTTAACCAACTGGTAGGTTTGCATCGGGTCCTTTTTGATATCTGCGTATCCAAGGGCCCCGCAGCCTTTGGCATATGCGACAATGCGGTCGCCAGCCATATAGCCTTTCAGAATTTTTTCGCCTTGGTCGCCGGGTTGATTGTCAAAGCTCGTTGTTATTTGATCAGTCCGTTGAAGGTAAGACCACCATTCAGGATCATTTGATCCGATGTTGTGCCAGAACACCTTGGGGTCCCTGGTTTTGGCGATAAATTCTACAGGATACAGGGACTGGGGTGACTGATCAAAAGAGATTGAAAAACTAATAAAGCGGCGGTCGTCGACCTGAATCGGGCGGTAGGAGATGCAGCGGAATCCGACACCTTTTGAAGAGAGCCATTCACCCATCGAAAATAGCGTCGCATCGAAGCCCCTGGCGATTAAGATGATACGATTGTTCGTGTTGATATCGCCAATAGAGACCCCATCCGCAAGGAAGGATGAGATATCTTCTTCCGACACGCCTTTCGCCAATTTGGAGATAAAGAGCTCGCCTTTTAATCGCGAGAAGTCAGAAAGATATTGGAGCGCTTGGGTATCTACCCCGAGCGTTCCCCGATTACGCTTCAGTTCAATCACCACCCCATTGCCTGCTCTATCAATGGCCAGAATGTCCGCACGCTTTTTGTCTCGGGTACGAACCTGATTGTTGACGATGAGCAATTCCTCATTGAAGACCGAATAGTTGAGGGTGGGTACTCCGTCCTCGTGAGCTGAGAGGATGTAGGATTCAAGATCCAACTCAGGCAGATGCCATGTGTCTCTTACTGCCTCCAGACGTTTTGCACTAGTATTGATTTCAAAAAGCATCGTTATCTCGCTGTTCGGTTATCGTCAGCACGGTCAGCACCGTGCTCTATTTTCAGGGTCTCGCACTTCCTTGAAGGTACTACCACAGATGCTGTTTGAACGAAAGTTCGAAACTGCTCTGCGCATGTTAGTTGAGGATAGTTTGCCTTATCCACATTGGTGTTTTCTTACGGTTAAACTATTTCAAAGAGTTATTTTGTGCAAGTGTAATACTGATGTGTCTGCCTACCTCCCCCCTTGCCATATGAGCACCTGGGGTTTACGGCAGTTATGTAAACACGGGCAGGGGGTATCTGGCGTGGAAATTGACCCCAGATGTTTTGCCGGTGACGATCAGGGTCCAGGTAATAGGTTCGCGGGCATAGACATTGCGGCTCGGCAGGGCATCAGGGATTTCCTTGGTGAGGGGAACGATCCAGCCATGTTTGCGGCTATATTTACCGCCTTCTTCGACAGGCACTTCCCAGGATTCCGTATACACCATATCAATGACTTCAACCAGGGTAGCACTCTTGGCATTCTGATTATGAGTCGTTGCCATATGGCGCATTTCCATGCGTCGCCGCTCACAGCAGAGCTGGCAGTGAAGGCTTGCCATGGGAAGGGGACGTTTGCTTATCAAGTATGCCTGCATGGTTGCGCCGGGGTGGATGGGGATGCGCTGAATCGCCAGGTGGGTTTGGCCGTAACGTATGGCGCGAATGGCCTGATATCCTCCATATCCCACACCAGCGAATGGGGCAAGGCCAATCAACCATTGCAGGTACGAAGCCCATGCTTCCAGTTCGGCTTTGCCAATGCCATAGACGACGGTTACGGCAATAATGATCGCGGCAATGGTGACACAGCCCGTTTGCCAGACCTCGTTCCAGGGTTCATAGCGGGCGGTATTATCCTGCCACAGGCCTTCTTGTTGCCAGGCTGCCTTACCTGGACGGCGTTGTACGGGAGCAGTGCTCCACCAATAGATTGCTGCTAGTATGCCTAGGAATATGCAGGCAATACCAATGGCGGGAAGCATATAATGCACCAGGGTTGCTTCACGGAATATGAGCGATTCGCTGGGATTGCGAGGGTTGACCCAGATCATAATGGGTTCGCGTCTTCGCTGATGTCGTTGCAGTGTTTGCTGCCAGCGCTGGTATTGGCCAGCAAAATTACTTTCCTGCACTAAGCCAACGCGGCGCCCCTGATATTCCCGGTTTTGGTAGAGGTAGGTATACTGGGCTACTATTTCATAGGTGGTGTTATAGGAGCCATCACCAGTGCGGGTTTGATCACGATAGAGATTGCTCGAATGAATCATTGCTGGTGCTTGATCCCAAGAGCCAACAGCATGGTATTCCCGCCACCAAAAATGACCGGCGATCAAACTGGCAATGCCGCCAATGCAAAGAATGGCAGCCGTACCAAAAAAAGAATTACGGTGCATTCATCTATTACACAGTAAATACCTAGTCAATGCAAGCAGGAATCCACCTCTCGCCACAGGGCGACTCAAAGCGCGCTATGGGCAAGGAATGCCCGCTTCGCGCGGCATGCTTTTAGTGCGAAAAAGGCCTTTGCAGGTCGATCAGGGGGGGGGGGCGATGAGGAAAGGCCTTGGGTCGTCGCGTTGTTGCCATACATTGCGACTTTGCCCTAAGCTTTTTGCCGCGGGGTCCAAAA
>REDP01000248.1 GCA_007693455.1 Planctomycetota bacterium
CGTTCGGGATCCCGTGAGTCCATGCCAGGCATGATGGATACGATCCTTAATCTGGGTCTTAATGATAAGACCGTTGAGGGCTTGAAGGTGCTGACTGGTGACGGTCGTTTTGCCTACGACTGCTATCGTCGTTTTATCCAAATGTATGGTGATGTTGTTATGGGCGTCCAAGCCCGTGACGAGAATGATCCTGAACCCTTCGAGCACGTCCTCGAAAGCGTCAAACATAAATATGGTATCGAGCTGGATAAAGATCTCAGTGAAGATCAGCTCAAAGAAATCATCACTGGCTACCGCAAAATCATTAAGGATTATACCAAGAGTGCATTCCCTCAAAATCCTTGGGATCAGTTGTGGGGTGCCGTCGGCGCGGTATTTGGTAGCTGGATGAATGATCGTGCCATTCTCTACCGTCAGAAGTATCAAATTCCTGCCGAATGGGGTACAGCCGTCAACGTACAATCCATGGTATTCGGCAATATGGGTGAAGATTCTGCCACTGGCGTTGCCTTTACCCGTAATCCTGCCAATGGCGATAATGAATTCTATGGTGAATATCTCATTAATGCTCAAGGCGAAGACGTGGTAGCGGGTATTCGTACCCCTGAAAAGATTGTTGATATGCCTAAGGTTCCAGGCTGGAAAACCGTCTTTAAAGAGCTCGATGCCACTCGCAAAAAACTCGAAAAAGAGTTTGGCGATGTGCAAGACTTCGAGTTTACCATTGAGAAGAAAGAACTCTTCCTGCTGCAAACGCGTAACGGCAAGCGTACCGCCCAGGCCTACGTCAAGATCGCCCATGACATGGTGAAAGAAAAACTCATGTCACCGGAGCACGCGGTCGCCAGTGCTGACCCAGAAGCCATTGAACAATTACTGGCCCCTGTCTTTGATCAAAAAGCCTTTGATAAGGCCATCAAAGATGGCGCACTGCTCACCAAAGGCCTTCCTGCTGGCCCGGGTGCGGCTACTGGGGTTGTCGCGTTCTCTGCTGAAAAAGCTGAAAAATGGGCCAAAAATGGTCCCGTGGTTTTGGCCCGTGTGGAAACCAGCCCTGAAGACCTGCGTGGGATGATTGCTGCTGCTGGTATTCTCACCGCCAAAGGCGGTGTGTCCTCGCACGCGGCAGTTGTTGCCCGGCAAATGGGTAAGGTGTGCGTTGCTGGTGCTGGTGAAATCGATATTGATTACAGCAAAGGCATTCTCAAGTGTAAGGGCCGTAAGGTGAAAGAAGGAGATTTCATCTCCATCAATGGTACCACTGGTGAAGTGCTTGCTGGTAAAGTCACCACTGCCCCGTCTGAACTGATTCAGGTTCTCATTGATAAAAAGCTCAAGCCCAATCAATCGAAGTTGTTCCAATACTACGATTTTGTCATGAAACTGGCTGATGAATACCGCACTATGGGTATTCGCACCAATGCCGACCAACCCGATCAAGCCCTCAATGCTGTAGGGTTTGGTGCAGAAGGTATTGGCTTGTGCCGCACCGAGCACATGTTCTTCGAGGGTGATCGCATTGATCATGTTCGCGAAATGATCATGTTCTCAGGAAAATATGCCGAATATAAAGAGAAGCTTTTAGCTCGTCCGTGGGATGAGCGACTCCTGCGTAATGAATACGACCAAGTAATCGGCCACTTCCGTGGGGCCCTGGCTAAGCTGTTGAAAGTACAGCAGTCTGACTTCGAAGGTCTGTTTAAGGCTTTGGCAGGTCGCCCGATGACCGTGCGCTTGCTTGATCCCCCACTGCACGAATTCCTCCCCAGCTCTAAGGATGTCAAATCCGAGTTGGCCAAGAAGTTGGGTCTCAGCTTTGCCGAAGTGGAAAGCATGTGCGAAAGCCTGCATGAATCCAATCCCATGCTGGGCCATCGTGGCTGTCGTTTGGGCGTGGTGTATCCCGAAATCACCGAAATGCAGGCGCGTGCCATTTTCCGTGCCGCCCTGAAGGTGTCCAAGCGCGCCAAGCAAGCTCCAATGCCAGAAATCATGATTCCCTTGGTTGGCTTTGAGCGCGAACTGGAACTTCAGTTGGAAGTTGTGCACCGCGTGGCCGAGGAAGAGTTTGCCAAGGCCAAGACCACCATTCCCTACAAAGTAGGAACCATGGTGGAAATTCCCCGTGCCGCTTTAACCGCCGACCAGGTGGCCAAACACGCGGAATTCTTCAGCTTTGGTACCAATGACCTCACCCAAACCACCTTGGGTATGAGTCGTGATGATGCTGGTGGTTTCCTTCCCTTCTACCAAAAGGCCGAAGTGGGTATCGTCGATGCCAACCCCTTTGCCAGTCTCGACCAGACTGGTGTTGGTAAACTGATGCAGATCGGTATCGATGGTGGTCGCAGCACCCGGCCCGATATCAAACTGGGCATCTGCGGCGAACATGGTGGCGATCCCTCCAGTATCGATTTCTGCCATCGGGTAGGCTTGGATTATGTCAGCTGCAGTCCCTTCCGCGTCCCTGTGGCACGTTTGGCAGCGGCCAAGAGCGCGATCAAGAATGGTGGCGGGAAAACCAAGGCTGCGGCCAAAAAGAAGGCTCCTGCCAAGAAAAAGACTGCGAACAAAAAGCGTGTAGCCCGTAAGTCCTAGACAGCGCCCATAAGCACTGTGCACAAGCCCGGGATCGTCCAACGATCTCGGGCTTGTTGCATTATGGAGACTATAATCGGTCGGTACCTTGCCCAAAATCGGTTGCGACTTGGCGAGGAGGCAACCAGAAATCGAGGTTCACGAACCTCATGGGCGCAATTAGGCTGGCCGCAGCCCAGTCTTGGTCAATCTTCCCGGCGATATACACCTTCCCCATGGCCGCCAGCACCCATGATATGGCTATGCGCAGTTTTATTATGTCCCTGGCGCGTCTTGGCGGTGATATTGCTCGACGGCATTTTCGTAGCCCACACCTGAGTGTGGATAGTAAAGGACGTGGAGATTACGTCTCGCACGTGGACCGTCAGATAGAAGATGCCATCGCTACGCGCATCCGTGCCCTTCATCCCGATCATCGTATTATTGGTGAAGAAGCCATGGCGGGTGATGACTCGCAGGGAGTAGGTGAAGGGCCATGCTGGATTATTGACCCCATTGATGGTACGACCAATTTTATACGTGGCATCGCCAGCTTTGCCATTTCCATTGCCTACTGCCATCGTAACAACCAACCGCAGGTGGCTGTGGTGTACGACCCCATTGCTGATGAAATGTTTATCGGCGAGCGTGGCGCAGGTTTGTGGGTGGGGTCGCAGCGCGTGTATAGTTCTGGATGTGCGAACATGGGTGAAGCCTTGGTTGCCACGGCCATGCCTTTTCGTGTCCTGGATGCGCTTGATGATTGCATGCAGGTGTGGCGTCGCGTGCAGCCGCAGATAGATGATATGCGGCGTAGTGGCTCTGCTGCTTTGGACCTGGCCTATGTGGCAGTGGGTCGTATTGATGCCTACTACGAATTGGGTATCTGGTGTTGGGACACTGCTGCGGGAGAACTCTTGGTGCGCTGTGGCGGTGGCGCGGCCACGGATTTCAACGGCAAGAGTGAGGGTCTTCTCTCGCGCCGTAGTATTGTAGCCGCCGCAACCCCAGCCTTACACGCACAGCTTTTGCCTGAAGTCTCTGTGCTTGCCTCGTGGTTGCATCGCGATCTCTATAGAGCTAGCAGTAGCGGTGGTGGTCCTTTTCCTCCGGTTTAAGCATGTAACCATTCCTCGTCCGCGAGCCATGGATTGCATTATTGGACTCAGGAGAGGCCTGAGTGCACGCATCGGGTATTTTTCACTGTGCTGCATCAAGGTCGCCCTCAATATCTTCACCATCTTAGGCCCAAAACTATGATTCCCTTGGACTTACTGAACGCCTTGAGATTAAGTGATTTTTTTGACCATGTTTATAGGGCCTAAGGTGCTCAGGAGCTTCTAATCTCATGGTGATGGTTCCCAGCATTCCTCAGCTATCCTCTTCTGGCGCTCATCGCCGTCTGCCGTTGGTAACTCTTGGCCTGGTGCTCCTGGCTGCGGTGGTGATGGCAGGGGAATGGTGGTGGGGGTATTTGCCCGAATGGGCGCAAAACATGTGGCTTTATGTCGCTGCTGGACGACTCTATTCCGATCCCGATCAGGCCTTATTTGCCCTGTATCAAATATGGACCCACACTCTTTTTCATCATGGCTGGTGGCACCTTCTTCCACTCGTGGTAATGGTGGGCATGTTTGCTGGATGGGCAGAGCGCATGGTTGGGAGTTGGCCTTGGGTAGGAATACTCTTGGCGGTACTCCCTATTGTTGGCAGTGTCCATTTAATGTTGGCGGCTCCAGCTCCTGAATATGGCTTGAGTGTTGTCCTTGCCATTGCCGTGGGTGTATGTGTGCAGCGCTATCCCCGTATGCGCATAGCCTGGCGTTGTTGGTACTGTACGTATCGTCATGTGGCGTGGAGGACTGTGCACAGTTCATGGATTGTGCCGGTTGCTCTTTGGATCGCCTATGAATCAGTACGACAGATCCTCCACGCCGAGGTATCTTTGATGCTGGTGTTGGCGATGCCACTGACTCTTTTATTGTGTTGTTCGGCAGCAGCGGTCTTAAGTGCCGCTGTCGAGCATATGTGGCGCAGTTCTGGCTTGCGCGCCATTGCCCATGGTCAGGGCAGCCTGGATGTCCTTGAGCAGGCGCTGAGAGAGGATCCAATGAGCGATTTTGCTACCCTCGAACGTCTGGTGCAGCGCTGTATTACCGAAAAGCACCTTCCGGCTGCCCGGCGACTGGCGACCTATCTGGTTTTGCGTGATCCGCAGCATGCGTGCTACAAGCGTCTACGATCCTTTCTTGACGACCATGATGGTCCAGGCAGCTGAGCTTGACGCTGTGTGGCCATGGCCACCATGCCATCCTTCCCGATCAGGAGTCAGCCATGAGTCAGCGCATTGATACCCAGCCAGTGAAAGGAACGCGTGATGTCTATCCTGATGATATGCGTGTGCGGCAGTGGTTGTTTGCCCACTGGCGAAAGGTAGCGGCACAATTTGGCTTTGAAGAGTACGATGCCTGTGTTTTAGAAAGTGAAAGTCTCTACGTGCGCAAGGCCGGAGACGAAATAACTGGCCAGTTGTATAATTTCACAGACAAGGGTGGACGTCAGGTGGCCTTGCGTCCAGAAATGACTCCCACCCTTGCGCGTATGGTTATGGCGCGGGGTGCACAGTTGGCGATGCCGTTGCGTTGGAATACCATTGCCCAGTGCTTTCGCTACGAGCGTATGCAGCGTGGCCGCAAGCGCGAACACTTCCAATGGAATATGGATATTGTTGGGCTGGCTTCGGTGGCCGCCGAAGCCGAACTTATGGCTGCCCAGGCGGCATTCTTACAAGCCGTAGGCTTGCCGAGCGCAGGGATTGTGTTCAAGGTTTCTCATCGCGGTATTCTGCAACACTATCTGCAACAATTAGGCATTGATGACCAGCGCTTTAGTGCTGTGTGTGTCGTGATTGACAAGCATGACAAAATCGGCCCAGAAGCCACGGTGCAATTACTCGCCGAGCATGGTGTGGATGCGGCAACTGCCCAATCCATCCTCGAGCTCATGGCAGTTCGAGGATTGGAGCAATTACGTGATGTTGTTGCCGCTGATAACCCAGGACTCAATGATTTAGAGCAACTGATGACCTTGGCCGCTGCCTATGGCATAGCCGAATCAATCACCATAGATTGTTCGGTGGTACGTGGCTTGAGTTACTATACTGGAACGGTTTGGGAACTTTTCGATGCCTCCGGATCGGTACCGCGGGCTGTGGCAGGTGGGGGCCGTTATGATGGTTTGCTCGAGCATTTGGGAGGAACCCCTGCACCGATGGTGGGCTTTGGCTTTGGCGATGTGGTAATCCTCGATGTCTTGAGCGAGCACGGCTTGCTTCCAGCCTTGGACAAAGGTATTGATGATGTGGTTTTTCCTCTGCGCGCCGAGGTATTCCCTCAGGCAGCGGCCCTCGCCCAGCAGCTGCGCGGGCAAGGAAGACATGTGGTGGTGGATTATAGCGAGCGTCGATTTAAGCATATTATTGCCCGCGCCGAGCAAGACGGCGCCGAGCATCTCTATGTCATTGGCCCCGATGAGGCGGCTCGCGGTGTAGCCAAAAAACGCGTGGTTGGTCAGCGTGAAGAAAGTGAGATCGCCCTTCCTAATGGTGGCACTGTATCCCAAGAGTAGGGAAATGGCGGGCAATTATGTTGTTTCGCCCTGGTCTATGGACCAGCGGCGATGATGGGCTAGGCCCTGGCTGAGTGACGACTGTAAGCCGTTTTCAGTGAGTGGCATATGAAGTAGACTATAAATACCACGCTCATACAACGATGCTTCAATGTCTTTATCTTGGTGGGCATCAACAATAACCATTACTACCGCGGCGTTGTGTTCTTTATGCAAGCGTTCAATAAGGTTCCAGGCTGCCGTCTCCAGAGTGGTATAGTCGAGTAGTACAAGCTGAGGAGTATTGGTACGGTAACTACTCAGGACTTCTTCTGTTTTGTCAATGACATGGCAGTGAATATTACAGTTCTCGCAGGCCTTTCGTACTTGGGACTGCACATGCATACTGGTGGAGACGAGCATGACCCGAGCAAGATCGTCCAGGGGCTTGGTTACCGGCGTGGCTAATTGGGCGTGGGGGCCATTATGGGCAGGAAAAGCCAGGGTAATGGTGGTGCCCTGCTGGGGAGTGCTTTCAATATCCATCCACCCCCCCAGGTGCTGCACGCAACCGTACACACTAGCCAAGCCTAAGCCAGTTCCTTTGCCTGGTTCTTTGGTGGTGAAAAAAGGATCACAGGCACTGGCAATGGTCTCCTCATCCATGCCTTCGCCCTGATCGCTGACGCGCAGGAGCAATATTCCATGTTCCTGCGATGATAGACGCCCGCTCAGGTCGTGCTGCTGATGGTTGAGGGATATATGTAAAACGCCATGGGGTCGCTGGCTCATGGCATCGAGGGCATTGATACCTAAGTTGAGAACGGTGCTTTCTAATTGGGCAGGATCACCAATCATCCAACACGCCCCTGTTATATCAACCTCAATGTGATTTTCTCCATGGCCCGTATGGCGAAGAAGTTCACAGGTAGTGCGTACTACGGCGGCCAGGTTGACCAAGCTATCCTGATGTTTGCGCTGTCGGGCGAAGGTAAGTAACTGGTCGACAAGGGTATGCGCACGCTTGCCGGCATCCATAATATGGCCAATCATTCGTCGTTCATCGGCGCTGGTAAGACGAGCGGCAAGACGTTCGGAAAAACCCAGCATACTTGCCAGAAGATTATTAAAATCATGGGCCACACCGCCAGCCAGCCGTCCTATTGCCTCCATTTTTTGCGCCTGCACCAGTTGCGCTTGTAGATTGCGCTGCTCACTCATGTCCATGAGGACCACCACAGTGCCGTGCGCTTGACCATGGCGATCGCGGATTGGGGCTGCGCGAGCGGCGATCCAATGTACTTGCGGGCTTTGTGGAGTGAAAAGGCGCAGTGTACCGCGACCATGATCCTGATGAATCGCTTGTAAAGGATCAGCAAGGGGGGTTTGGCTGTCGTCATCACTGTACAGTTGAAGAATGCGCTTGATGGGTTGGCCAACAGCCTCTGCAGCATCGATTCCCAAAAGTGTTTCAGCGGCGGGATTGAAGCGATCAATACTGCCAGCGGGATCAACGGTAATCAACGCCTCGCTAAGCGATTGGAGGGTGGTTGCGAGATCTTCTTCGCGCTGGATGAGTTGGTTTTGGCTGGTCTCAAGTTCTTCGACTTGCTGTTCAATAAGCGCGTAGGAATCACTAATGCGCTGGTGCATGGCATGGAAAGCCGCAGACATGGTATGAATTTCTGGTCCAGCATGGTCAATCACCGTTACCGTTGCTGACGATGGGAGTGTGGTTCCTGCCTGCTGGGCTTCTTGACTGAGCTGACGCAGTGGTCGTACCAAGCGTCGCGAAAAGAGCATAATAAGTACGATACTTATCACTGCCCCGCTCATCCCGCCGATCCATAATGGTCGTGTGCTGGTAATAAATGCAGCCGCAGCCTGATCTCGGGGGACCACATCCACTACCTGCCAGCGTAAAGCGGCCTGGGCTGGGGGACGTATGGTAGCTTGGCTGAGGATATACCATCTCCCATCAATACGCCGCACCTCTGCTTGCGGGGTATTACTGGCAGGAAGGGTAAGGGGAAACTGCTCGGCAAGTGGCTGACTGGCGAGTAGTGCTGCGTTATGATCAAGGATATAGCGCTGACCAAGGGTGGGGCTGACAATGGAATGGAGAATGGTATGCAAGGGTGTTTCGGCCATAAGGACCCCAACCCCAATGCCATCATCATTGTAAAGAAACACCGAGTTTCGCAGTACAGCATGACCATCTTCGCTCACTGCTGTGCTTAGGAATACCGGACCACCAGCAGCCCGCATGGCCCCAGCAAGAGCCGCCCCCGTGAACCACTCACTATGCGCATGATTATGTACTCTATCATCCTGCACATCATCGCTGGTTGTGCGGTCAAGCACAGTCTCGCCATCAAGGCCAACCATAATAACGCGCTGGAATCTTCCGCCACTACGATCCTTAAAGCGGGCAACGGCTTCTTCGAGCTGCTGCGGCTGGGAGAAGTGTTGGTTTATTGCGCGGCGTACCCGGGCATCCAGGGCCAATTCTAGAACTGGTTGCGATAGCCCAGCAAGGTTTGCCTCGGCTTCACGCACACTCGCAGCCAGAGCACGTCGCTGGGCGCTGAGCGAGCGCTCGGTTGCACGATTAAATTCTACTTGAATAAGGTAGGAAATGCCCACCCCAACCTGCGTCAGGAGGATCACTGCCGCGCCAATGGCTAAGCGAGAAGCAAAGCTGAGATTCATGGTTCATCTGTCGAGTGAGAGGAATCCCATATGGCAAGGGCCTGGCGCTGGGCGGTACGCACGGCCTCTTCTGGACTGAGATGTCCTTGTAGCATATCGTGAAACACCGTACCGAGGATACGACTTAATTGTGGCCCTTGGGATATTGCTGGACGCATGTGCGATCCCAGGGCTTTGGACGCTTCCAAGTCCTGCATCACCGAGAAAATAGGATGCTGACCCTGCAGTGTCGGATCTTTGAGCAGGGAGCGTCGTGGGCTTGCAGCCATGCCTGATTCGACGAGCAGGCGGTGTGTGGAGGCGGTAGAAAGAAGCTGTAAGGCCTGTAGTGCACGCTCTTGGCGCTCGCCCAGGTTGGCAGGAATGGCCAATGCCCAGGTGCCCAATGGGGACACAGGGGTACTGCCAGGGGCATGTGGTGCTGGATGATAGGATACATGTTCTGCGAGTGGGTTGGCACCATCCGGGGCAAGAATGGTCGAGCGAGCCCCCCATCCATAGGTGATGGCTGCCTGCCCCAAGGCAAAGCGGGCAACACGTTCGTCCCAGGCTATTTGTAAGATGTCTGGCGGTGAATAGGCAAGGAGGTCACGGGCAAAGGTTGCAGCGGCTATTCCCTCTGGGCTATCAAGGGCAGGGCGGCCATCGGCATCAAGTATATCCGCCCCATGGGCGGCATAAAAATGGGCCATGGACTGGCCTAAAGGATGTCCCCGTTGGGCATTCCAAACGATGCCATAGCGCCCTTCTTCAGGAGCATGGAGTGCGGCAGCAACACGCAGGAGATCGGTGGTGGTGCGTGGTGGATCTGTCTCAATAGTGGCGAGAAGATCATCGCGCAGCCAGAGCAATTCAGCATGGGGTTGAATGGGGATGGCCCACTGTTGCCCCTCATATTGGCATTGTTGCCAGGCCAGTCCGAGAAAATCATCTGGGTTATCAATAATATCGCTAAGATGGGATTCTAGGTTGAGGAGCGCTCCAGCCTCAACCAACTCCTTAAGCCATAAGACATCAATGCTGATTAGATCGAAATCTGACTGAACCAAATCGCTATCACGCATGAGTATGGTATGGAGACTATTATAGTCGACGACCTCGAGGCGCATATCCAGTTGGTCGCGTAATTGTGGCTCTATACGCTGCAAAGCATGGGCAAATGGATCGGAAACCAGTAACACGCGCAGGGGTTGATTAAGGGAATCATCGCTTGTTCCTACCTGATGACTACAAGCAAGCATACCTGCCACCATGAGCGCGCAGGCAACAGTACCCATACCAAGACGTGCGAAGTAGCCCATGCGTGTCTCCCAATGAGATATCAACTTGTAAGTGTATAGTAAATAGATTCGTAGTCAATCGGAGCCAATGGCATGAGGGAGAGGCGTCCTACAAGCAAGCCCCTAGGACGACCGATCAGGACGGTCGATTGGAACCCCAGTTCATTCCCAGCGAGCGGGTAAGGCCATTGCAGTTCAGACCAAACCAGCGCAACCACTCTTGGCCCAGGGTGGCACCAGGAGAGATATCTAGCAAATAGTAATCGGATCCACATCTACCGCACATCGTACGCCGCTGCAATCAAGGGCGATGTTGGCGGCAGCAATGCGATCCATAAGGCGTTGAATGGCGCGTCGACTGGGGCCCTTGACCAAGGCATGCCAGCGCTGCTGGTCTTTAATCATGGTGATGCCACTGGGGGTGGGCCCGAGTAAACGGCAGTCGTTGAGCAAGGGGGTTATGGCCCCAGCCACTGTCTCGGCATGGTTTTGTACGCGGCGGAGGGATGGCCCGCTCCATAAAAAGCGCAGCATACCCGCATGCGGCGGATAGGAGTGCTCGGCGCGCTGTTGCAGTTCGGCGGTATAGAAGCGCTTGACTGCCAGGGACAGGGCACAGCGCAGGGCCGGAGCCTCGGTGTCAAAGGCCTGCACCACTACCGTTCCAGGATGGCTACCACGTCCGGCGCGTCCAGCGACCTGTGCCACCAGCTGAAAGGTGCGCTCGGCGGCACGAAAGTCGGGAATACTCAAGCCGCGATCGGCTTGAATCACGCCCACGGTGGTGACCTTGGGAAAGTCCAGGCCCTTGGCTACCATCTGTGTGCCCACCAGGCAATCGGCTTCGCCTTGGGCAAAGCGCGACAGCATACGTGCATGGGCGTGTTTTCGGCCCACGGTATCGGCATCCACGCGTAGGGTGCGCATGCCTGGTACCGCTTGCTTGAGCAGGTGCTCCAACTGCTCAGTCCCCAGACCCTTGCTGGAAAGGGCGGGTTCATGGCAGGCAGGGCAGGCATCGGGATACGCCGTTTCATAACCACAGTAGTGACAGCGCAGTTGATCACTTCCCTTGTGATAGGTAAGACCGATGTCGCAGTGGGGGCACATGACCACATGTCCGCAGGCGAGGCACTCCACAATAGGTGCCCAGCCGCGTCGATTGAGCAGGACAATGCCTTGTTCGCCGCGTTCACAGGAGAGCCGTAAATGATCGATGAGGGCCTGGGAGACCACCGCCTTACGGCCTTGTGCGCGGCATTCTTGGGCCATATCCACCAAAAGCGGAGTGGGGAGCGCCCCGCCACCAGGTCGTTGTTTGAGGGTGAGTGGTGTATACCGACCGTGAATGGCATTGTGGTAACTTTCCAAGGATGGCGTGGCCGTGCCCAGGATTATGGGAATGCCCAATTGTCGCGCATAGACAACCGCCAGATCACGGCCCTGGTATCGAGGCTCGGAATCCTGCTTGTAACTGGGGTCGTGTTCTTCATCGACCACGATCAAGCCGATATCAGGTAAGGGCGCAAAGAGGGCGGAACGCGTGCCGATGACCAGATCCACAGCGCCACTGGCCACCCGCTGCCACTGCTCGGCGCGCTCGCCTGCGCTAAAGCCCGAATGCCATACCGCCACTCGGGCAAAGCGGCGGCGAAAACGGGCCGCAAGCTGCGGCGTCAAACTAATCTCCGGCAGGAGTACCAGCACCTGCTGTCCTTGACTGATTACCCGCTGCGCCAAATCCAGATAGACCAGAGTTTTTCCCGAGCCAGTTACCCCGTAAAGCAAAAATACGTTATGCTGGGAGAGGGACGCGGCCACCGCATCCACGGCAACCTGCTGCTCATCGCTGAGCGCAAAGGATTCCTCTTTGCTGATCAGATGATGCTCATCAATGGTGCGATGTTCTTCCACATGAACCGCCCCCACTGCCGCCAGGCGTTCGAGGACGCTGCTACTGCAACAGGCCAGGCGTAAGGCTGCTGCCCATTCAATGGGTTGTTCGGGCAGCAGTTCAAGCACTTGGCGTTGACGCTTGGTAAGTGTAGCCCCTGACTCGGCATGGGGTGCTACCATGCGCGTGGGTCGTAGGCGCACTCCTTCACGCACCGGCGCGGGAACAGCTGCCGCAAGGAATGAACCCAAGTGGCAGCGATAATACCCGGCCGCCCAGCCGACTACGGCAAGCAGATGCGGCGGGAGATGGATTTCTTGACGATGCACGGCAATGGCGCGCAGGCGTACCCCAGACGGCGGTTGGGCATGGCGTCGCCAGACAAAGCCCCGCACCCGCCGCCCGCCGTAGGGCACCTCCACCCCATCGCCCACGGCTAATGACTGCATCAGTTCGGGTGGCACGCGATAGGAGTAGACGTCCTTACCAGGAGCATCTACGGCAATATCGGCTACCCAGTCCCCTTCTGGTGCTTCCTCGGCTGCCGTGTCATCGGGGACAAAGGGCAGGGTATGCTGGGCAGCCCCAAGCTGATCGCTCATCCCAGCGCCTTGCCCACCAGATCGGCTACTGCAGGATGAAGGTCGCATTGCAGGGCCAATTCGCGGCCTCGAGGAGACATTTTCTTCCAGGTCTTTTGCAAAATATCGATAATTTTTTCTTCGCTATGCTTGGAGGCAAAGTGTGGCGCCTGATGCTGCAAAAACACCAAACACGCAGCATCCTCCATGGCCTGGGCAATGGGATCACTACTTTTGCAGCGTTTACTGGCCAAGCGCTGTAAATAGGCACAGCTATCATCATCCAAACCAGCTTCCCCAGCAAGCTGGGCAGCACGTTCCCCCTGCCGCGCGCCAAGGTCGCGGCGCCAGCGCAAATACCCTGGGCGGTCCATGGGATAGGAATCGCGCGGTATGGCCCAGCGTTCAAGATGCTGACAGCGCCCCGCAATACGGGCAAATGGGTCGCATTCCCCCTCGGGGAGAAGCTTTGGCATCCACGCTTCCACTCGGTCGGCATATACCAGCTCGGCGGGTTGTCCATTTTCAACCACTGGATCAGCAGCATGAGCGGCATCAATGGCGGCACGAATGGCATCCCAGGTGGCGGGGTCGGTCGTATGGCTCTTCATGAATGCCATCGTGTTGCCTCTGAGTCTGGTGCAAGACAGCAAGCCACGGACTTCTCCTATTGGTGCAGTGGGCTGATCGCAACATATGTTGCACGTATGTGCATACCAGAATCACGCCAAAGCGCTCCCAAGACCCCCCCTCTTTTCAAGCCGTCAGCAAAAACGCCGTGAACGGATAGCTTTTTCCTCCCCAAAGCATGCCCCGCGAAGCGGGTATGCCTTCCCCTGGCGAGCTTTGAGTCGGCTTGGTGGGCCTATGCGTGCTTCACTTGCCTCGCGGCAGCCCTCTGCACCATGACTTTCCCAAGAGCAGCTCGCTCACGCTGCATCAGCACATACGGGCCACCGCTTTCTTTTCAGGAGTGCATCATGCTAATAGCCATCGACCCCAGTAGTGGTGAAGAAGTCCGCCGTGTAAAATGTGATGATACGGCTGCGGTGGAAGCCAAATTAGCCGCTGCTCAGGCGGCTGCAGGGCCCTGGGCCCAGCGCAGTTTTGCCCAGCGAGCTGAGCTTTTGCGCACGGTGGCCACCTATCTGCGCGACCATCGCGATCAGCTGGGCGCTTATATGACCGAGGAAATGGGCAAGCCTCAGCGTGAAGCGGTAGGGGAAGTGGATAAGGCGGCGTGGTGTGCCGAGCATTACGCCGAACATGCGGCCAGCTACCTGGCCGACGAAGAGCTCGCCAGTGATGCCACACGTTCCTACGTGCGCTATCAACCCCTGGGCCCGGTGTTGGGGGTTCTGCCCTGGAATGCCCCTTTTTGGTTGGCCTTTCGCTTTTGTGCTCCAGCACTCATGGCTGGTAATCCCGCCCTGATCAAGCACGATTCCCATACCCCAGGCTGTGCCCAGGCATTAGAACAGGTGTTTGCCCAGGTGGGGGCTCCAGCAGGCCTTTTCCAAGCCCTGTACCTGGAAAACCCCCAGGTGGAGGCGGTGATCCAGGATTCGCGTATTCATGCGGTAAGCTTTACCGGTTCCAGTCGTGGCGGCGCCGCCGTGGCAAGTATTGCTGGCGCGGCCCTCAAACCCACGGTGCTAGAATTGGGCGGCAGTGACCCCAGTATTCTCCTGCCCGATGCTGATCTTGATGCCGCTATTCCTACCATCTGTCTCTCGCGCATGATCAATGCCGGGCAAAGCTGCATTGCTGCCAAGCGCATAATTGCCCACGCCAGTATCTACGATGACGTGGTCGCGCGCATGCGGACCCATCTCTCAGGGCTGCGTTTGGGTGATCCGCGCAGTGCCGAGACTGATATTGGCCCCATTGCCCGGGAAGACCTACGCGCCGAGTTGCATCGTCAGGTGCAAGACAGCGTAGACGCCGGGGCGGTGCTGGAATTGGGCGGCACACTGCCTGAGGGGCTGGGGTATTTTTACCCCGTCACCCTGCTGAGTAATGTAAGCCCAGAAATGAGTGTCTTCCGCGAAGAAACCTTTGGCCCCGTGGCAGTGGTGATTCGTGCCAGTGATGAAGCCCATGCCGTAGCCATGGCCAATGACAGCGACTATGGACTTGCTGCCAGCGTATGGGGCAGTCACGATGCCGCCTGGGCCCTGGGGCAACAGATAGCAACCGGACAGATCGTTATCAACGGCATCGTCAAAACCGACCCCCGCTTACCCAGCGGTGGCATTAAGCGCTCAGGCTACGGCCGAGAATTAGGCCCGCACGGCATTCGCGCCTTTGTCAATGCCCAGCAGGTGTGGATCGGCCCCAAACAAGACTCCTAGCTTCTGCGCCCAGACCTCGACAACGTCAGTAGTGCAAAGGGTGCTCTCTGCAATCGATCACTCGGGGAATGGTTTTAGTTCACCAATTGATGAGAATGCGGCGCTGGTAGTGGCCAGGATCGGTGGGGTGGCCTGGGTGGAGGGTTTTTTGTTCAGCGGCGTGCCACTGGCCGCCTGCGTCGAGCCAGAGGCGCCAGTGGTCCCAGGCGGGTGGTTGGGATTCTGGGGCGGCGTCTTCATTGTTGCTAGGGGCGGCGTCTTCAGCTGTTTCGGCGCGGCTGGCGGACGGGGCCTCTGTGGCGGCGGACGCAACGGGGTAATGGTCGGCGCGGTGGGCAGGGAGCTGGCCGTCGGGGCTGGGTTGGCGGGCGGGGGCGATGAGGAGCCAGGTGACGGGGCCGCCGTTGGTGGCGTCTGCTGTTTGTGGGGGTGGCCAGATGTGGTGGGGGGCACCGGCTAGGGAGAGGTCGCTGTCGGCGGGGGCGCTGCCGGCTTGGGCGAAGGCGCTGTGCAGGCTGCTGAGGGCGCGGGCGGCATCCAGGGCGGCGGCAATTAGGGCGGCCTTTGCAGGGTCGTCGGTGCTGGCGTCAGCGGCGCCGGCAGCAGCGCCGGCCACCTGCCAGCGGCCTTGGTCCAGGCGCAGGGTGAGGTTATCGGCCTGGCTGTGGCCGTTGCTGCTGCGGCTGTGGAGGT
>REDP01000098.1 GCA_007693455.1 Planctomycetota bacterium
GGTGGGCGGCATCGTAGATGAATGTTCGCGGTTGTCGTAGGCATAGGTGGAGGTGATGCTCATGGAATACAGCCTTGGAACTCTGGTTATGATATGGTGGCATGGGAGGTTATTGACTGGTTCGGCAAAAGCAGCGGAGGCTTTGTAACAATGCTTATACACCTAATGAAGTTGTTCTGCAAGTGGTGGAATACATCACAACAAGGGTCTGGCGAGGGTAAGCAGGCTGTTGCCGGTTTGTCTGCTATTCATCCTTTTCCCAGGCGGCTAGAATTTCTGCGGCATGCTCTCCGGCGGCGCGTAGGGCGCTGCGGTAGGTGCTGCCCAGTTCTCCGGCCAGGCGAAGGAAGGCAGCGTGGAGGGCATGGGCGGATGGGGCATCCAGGGCGGCGGCCACATTTCCGGCAAGGTCGGCTAATTCAGTGTGGCTGAGACTGGCGATGGGGAGGGCCATGCGAGCATTGCGTGCCTGCAGCACAATGCGATCTCCCTGCAGGACGGACACTTCCGTGTCACCGAGGCGCTGGTGATCAAAGCGTGGCACGTGACCTGCTTCAAGTGATTCCCCGATCAAAGCCAGGAGGCTCTCTTGCCAGGATGCAATGTGTGCATCGTCTGGAGCTTGACGACTGGCCGTGGTTCGACGGGGAGCGCGCGGGGGGCGCGAGGAATCCTCTTCACTGGCTTGGGTTTCGGTGGCACTGCCGTTATCATCACCAAGCCCGCCGTCTAATGGGCGATAGCGGGGCACGTCGCCGGAGACATCAATGAGGTATCCCTGTCGGCCATCACTGATGGCAAGTTGGGTTTGCGCTGCATTGACATAGGGGCTGCGATACATGCGGTCACGCACGGGGGCTTGGTCGTTCACCAATACTTCGGCAAAGTGCTGATCTGGACGATGACGCACGCTGGCTGTGGTGCCAGCTAGGGTGCGTATGCCAACGCGCCGTTCGCTTGACCACTGACTGCTATCCACGGCAATGCGATCCATGCCATTGCCTACGCCAGCGGCTGCCAAGGCAACATCATCCCACATGGCCAGAACAAAACCGGCACGACGATTCCCTGGCCCACCATGGATGCGAATGAGGCGATGGTCGCCTTCGCGAGCGGTTTCGGCTTCACCCAGGGGGTAGACCGCAACGGTGGCCGCACCCATGGAAAATATGTACCATCCATTGCTCTGGCTAACATTGCCGCGGGTAGTGACATAGAGCCATGGATCAGGAGCGTCCGCTGGAAAATCGGCGACACCGACGGCAATATTATCTATCTGCGCAAACTGACCATGCCGCGCCCGCACGTAGGGGTGATTTTGAGGATTATCTTTGCGACCAAATACTGCGCAATGGCCTTCCATTAATGTTTGCCGACCGTCTTTGAGACCAGGCCATCCAGCCACAATACTGGTGGCGTTACTGCCTTCGGCGTTGGTGGCAGCGGCGCGCAAATGAATCATCTGCGAACACACATCATCGGCATACCAGGCGGTTCCCAGGGTAGCATGGCGAGAGACCCAAATGGTAGCATGGCCTTGATTGGCTTCCACGGGGAGGGTTGGGGCGTCGAGGCCAGTCCAATAATTGGGAATACCTTGCTCTATTACGAAGGGTAGCTGGGGAAGGTCGCGGCGGGCGATATTACCGATCACCTGGGGTGGACGGTAGCTACTGGTGGCGGCGTAGACAGCCGGGCGAAGTTGGCCAGAGCGATCAGGCGTGCCGCCAGGCCCACCCCACCACAACCAGCCAATGGCATCCATGGCGCTCGATCCTGGGCTATGGGAATTACCGCGGCTAGTGGGGCCAGCGTAGATGTTTCCCGTGTTGCGCAGGGCGTAGGCTACGGCCATATAGTCCAGTCCTGCCTTGGCCCAAGCACGGGCCGCCTGATCTTGCGAAAAATCATAAATATTGAGCAGGCCCATAAGCATATAAGGCTGATAGCGAGGGCTGTCCCATTCAGCTTGCCCAGCGGCAATCATCGTGCGCACATACTGTTTGAGCCAATCCATACCGCGGGCATTGCCGCCACGATAACTGGAGAGAGTGACGGCGGCACTACGCCACATCACCTCGTGATTGTCAGTGCCACGACCGTTGAGCCAGTTGCCTGGAACCCCCGTCATGCGCGATCGCGTCTGCTCATGGATCTCATCGTGGAATAAGGGAATGAGGCGCGACCAGCCAACCGCAGCAAAATGGTAGGTTTCGCGGCGTGAACGCTCGTCGTTGACGATTCGCAGGGCCTCATCGCGGCCCTCTCCCGTCCACAGGCGGGCAATAGCGATGGGCAAGGTATATGTACCAGGATCATGGCCATCAAGCCAACGTCCACGACGAAAGGGAGCCATATCGAGGGCGGCGGCGTTACGCAGAAGTGCCTCGGCACGCTCCCGAAAACCATCCTCATCCCCATGGGTAGCGCAGGCCGCAGCCGCCACCCCACCCAAAATGGGATCCTCTGGTCCCGTTGGGGGCATGCGCTCCTGGGTGGCTGTCAGACTGGGTATCCCTGCCAGTAGTAAGCCCGCGAAGGCGATCACCATAAGCTTCGGACATATTCTGGGCGTATATATTTGCATCAGCACTTCCTTATTGCGCACTATACATGCTCAGTCATTACCCCGCTAGGGAAAGGCCAACAGAAGACTTGAATCTCTGGAGAGGTTCAACACACACTGCCCCCCTATGAAAAAAGACGCGCCGTGACCCATTCCAAGCATCTCAAACTGCCTGTCCCTATTTGGGGGTCGTCTTATCTTATTATATTACAGAGAGTTACATTCAATGCCCACTTCTATTGGGGCCGACAATCAGCACTCCAGCGTATTTCATTTATGGAATTTCCGGACACCGATGACCCTGCCAAATATTGCCTGTCCCTGTTTTGGTTTTGGGGCGGGGCTATTACCATTGCAGGGTATCAGGGTGGTTTGTAGGATGGGGGGCTGTGGCCGTGATCGGTTTCTTGGTTTTTACGATGATGAGGAAATGAGATAGAAAAAGGACGCTGTTGTTATGTCTTTATTATTGCCCATGCCGCGCTTGCTTCCGCCTCCTGTGCCTCGGGTTGGAGAGAGTTTGAAATATGTGATCAGTGAAGATGCTAGCCCTACGGCATCGGCGTCCGTGCTGGTGTGTGGTGACTGGGCGCCTGTGCGGGAATTTTCCCAGGCCCATAGCGTCGCCCCAGAACAGCTCTACGGACATATCCTTCCCCATATTCGGGGCGCTGATTTGAGCCTGGTGAATCTTGAGCTGCCTTTAGCCAGCGACCAGCCCCTCTTCAAGGATGGTCCAGCCTTTGCTGGCGACCCTCGCTTTGCTCAAGCCTTGACCGATGCAGGGTTTCATGGGGTTACCATGGGCAATAACCATGTCCGCGACCAAGGGGACCGGGCTGTGGCTACGACCCTGCGGGGGTGTGCAGATGCCGGATTACTGCATGTGGGTGCTGGCGTGGATCGTGAACAGGCATTAGCTCCATTGATCGTTACTCGCAATGGCCTACGCATTGGCATCCTTGCCTGCACCGATCCCAGCGATGCAACAGCAACAGCTACCCACGGTGGGGCTGCCGATATCAACGATCCCGCCTTGCCCTTGGTCATGCAGCAGCTTCGCCAGCAAGTAGATACCATCATTGTGGTGGCCCATGGTGGCCTGGAGTATAGCCCCTATCCGCCGCCTTATTGGTGGGATCGCCTGGTGTCCTTGGTGGCATATGGCGCCGATGCGGTGGTGGCCCATCATCCGCATATTCCCCAGGGAATGAATCTGGTGCCGCGGCATGGGCAGTCCCCTGCACCGATTCTTTGGAGCTTGGGCAATTTTATTTTTCCCCCACGCGAGGCCGATGCCCTCAAGCCGCCCTACATGCATCTGGGCTTTACTGCTGGCCTGGAGATAGGTCCGGGATGCGTGCACTCACTCAGCCTCACTCCCTATCACATCAATAATGGCCAGGGCCTGGAAGCCCTCGGGGCAGCAGGAGTGGAACGCTGCGCGCGCATGATCGCCACACTCTCGGCACCGTCATGTGATCGCATTGCCTTTGCCGACACCTTCGCCCAGGTGGCCCTTCGCCTGTGGGAAGCAATGGGGCGTGAGCGCGTAGCAGGACTGACGGCGAAGCTGTGCGCTGGTGAATCAGCGGGGTTTCAGCATGGTCAGGCACACTTTGTCAATCCCTCGCACTATGCCGTATACGCCGATGCCATTGCCGCCCTAATTGCCCAAGTGCCTATGGATCGCGAAGCCCAGGAAGCGATTGAGGGGTGGTACGCGGGTACCTGGCCCCGCTAATCGCATCCCGAGTCGCTCCCCCTAGAAAACGGCGTAAGCGTATTGCGTAGGATTGGCTACGTCTGGGGGTAGGGATTCTGCTGCAGAAAACGATCGAGGGTGCGTGCCAAGTCGGGGCCAAAACGCTCTTCGCGTTCTTGGCTTGGTAGCTCTTGCCCGCCCTTGCCATCTGGCCAGAGGTGCCGTGATATCTCTATGGTTTGCCCATGTAATCCTGTTTCGCTCATCAGCCAGGAAGGGAATGTGGGGCGTCCTTTACGGTGGATTTGCCAATGAAAATCGCTCAACTGCGACTGCGCCATGAGTGCATCGGCAAAGGCGTAGTGCCAGGCCTTACATTGGTCGAGATCGCCATCATCAGCAGCAACGCCCACCGCCGACCCAGGGTTACTGCGCCAATTCCAACCCATATGCAAGTCCACAGCATGGGCCAGGGGCGGGCCCTGCTGCAGATTACTCAGAAGATCATCAGCAACCGCTCGTATCTCAGGAAGGCTAAAGACACCCCAGTCACGATTAGGGTTATAGTCATCCACTACCATGGGGTCGCCACGCCAACCCAGATATAAACCATCGGCATTGGTTGCTGGGTAGCACAACCAACGCCAGCGTTGTCGCAGGGGCGCGCCTTCTGGGGAGAGTAAAAAGCGCACGAGCTGTCGGTGCGCCCGCAATCCGGCCCATTCCTGGGCATGCTGCAGCGACTGCACAACAATGGTACCCTGTGCCTGACTGCCTTCATTAATGGTCAGTCCCCACACGGGTGAGCCACGAGTGGCATGTCCCAGAAGGCGCACGCTCGCATGGGGGCTAGCGTGCCCGTCTTCGAGTAAGCCATGCAGATCACGCGCATCTACCGGCATCCCTATGGCAAAACGGCGGCCCTGGGGCCCAGGGGGCAGCTGAAGATGGGCCTCATCACCGTCCACCCTCACCCCCGACAATCGCTGCCAGCGGCCATCGCCATGATCAAGGAAACAGACCCGGTCCAGAACTGAGGAGAAATTGTCATTGCCGGTGTAGTCGCCAACATTGGTTTCGCGCAAGGGGAGCCAACGCACCACTACATCAAGGGGAACGTCGCTGGCATCAAGCCCAACTAGGCAGGTGAACCAATTGCTTCCCGCCATGCTGGTGGGCGCTTCGGGCTGAATAAGCCAACGTCCTTGCTCCTGAGATATGCGGGCACAGGCATTCGGGCAGTGGGTATGAAAGGGTGCGAGAGACTCGGATGCAGATGACATAAGACCGACTCCTGAAAAGCTTGTGGCGGTGGTGGCGTGCGACGCTCGCCTTATGATGGCACCCCAACCGTTGCCCTACAAGGGTAAGGGTAGGCAGGGTATCTTCTGCATCGAAACGCCTTTGCTGGCCGACCTGGAGATCGGCGATTCCAGGGGGCACGCTTTGAGTCATCCTGATAAGGCTGCAATGGTTGTGCATCGACAGCCCGCATTTGCGCGATTGAATGGCGCCATGCATACCTCTACGTCATCACTTGCGCACGCCCTACAGGAGTGCAGCACTCCCCAAGACCGCGCGGCCGCCATCCAAGGCGCCATTGACGCCCAAGCTGCAGCGGGTGGTGGGACGGTGCGCCTGCCCGCTGGTGTCTGGCGCATCACCACCATTACCCTGCGCAGCGGCATTACCCTCGACCTTCCTTTTGCCTGTGTTATCGAAGCGCATGACGATTTAGCTGACTATCCGCGTGGCGCTGTTTTTGTTGGCAACAAGGATCGCCAGCCCTATCACCTGATCGCGGCCCATGACTGCGAGAACGTGGGGATCATTGGTGATGGCGTCATTGATGGGCGCGGTCCAGCCTTTTGGCACCCGCCCATGCGCGAACTTGCCGCCCAGGGAGTGGATGTGGATGCCTATTGCGATGAGCATCAACTCCCCGCGGTGTACCGTAATCGCAACCACCCCTGGTACCGTGAAAAGAAGCAACGGGTTTCACCTCTTTGTGATCTGGTTCGATGCCAGGGCCTTACCCTACGCGGTATTACCATTCGCAATTCGCCGGGCTGGACCGTACACCTTCATGACTGTGATGATGTGAGCATTCACGGCATCACCATTCGCAATAATCTCTTAGGGCCCAATACCGATGGCTTGGACATCAACGGCTGTCACGATGTGCGCATAAGTGATTGCGATCTCACCTGCGGTGATGATGCCATTATCCTTAAAAGCATGGATGATGCCCGTACCTGCGAGCGCATTACCGTCAGTAATTGCATTCTTGCCAGCAATTGCGCCGCTTTGGGTATCGGCGCAGAGATCGTCCACGCCATTCGTGATGTGACGTTTACGGGCTGCGTTATTCGCCAGGCATTGCGCGCCGTACAGATTGAAATGTGGGATGCGGGTCTGGTGGAGAACATTGTCGTTAGTGACATCAGTGGCACCTGTGATGCCGATGTCCCCCTGCAGCGGGCCATCTACGTGGATATTCAACATCATGGGCGCACTGACGGCGCCTTGGGTCGCTGCCGCAATCTCATTTTCTCCAATATAGCCTTACGCTGCCGCGGTCGCAGTATGTTCACTGCCGCCGATGGGGCGGTGATTGAACATATTACCCTGCGCGATATCCAGATCACCTACCCATGCATTGAAGATCCGCAGCAATCGGTGGCGGCTCAGTCGAGCTCGCAAATGTCTAACGATTGCCCTGAGACTCGCGACAAGCCAGCCGCTATCGTCTGTGATAATGTACATTATCTGCTTATGGATAATGTGCGGGCCATTTGGCCTGGGGCCGATGTGGAAGAGGTTGTCGCCGCTGCGAACAATGCCGTCAATCCCTTTCATGGCAATATCCCCATGCATGGATGTTGGCTGCGCCGGGTGCGGCATGCGGTGATTCGCTGCCCCTTCCTACGTGCCCACGATCCGCACCACACGGGTATGGCGGATCTAGTAGATACGGACTGTTCTGATCTTGAGCACATCACATAATAGCATTCGCTATGGCTGAAACTGAACCCATTCGTAAACGCTTACGGCGCTATATTTGTCGTAATATCATTGAGGGCCATTGGCCACCTGGACACATGCTGCCCAGTCGTGAACAGATGGCCAACACCTTACACGTCAGCCTACGATCCCTGCAGATGGTTATGGATGAGCTTATGGCTGACGGCACCCTGGTCACCATTGCCAGCAAGGGCACCTTCGTCACCGCGCATCCCCACTGTCTGCATCGCCTTGCCATGGTTCTGCCCCCCGATAATCATCCCGGTTTGTGCACCAGCTTGCGAACCGTAGGCAAGGACCCGAAGGGCCCATACTCTTTTGCCTATCGTGCTCTCAATGATCTTGATCAGGTCATTGAGGATCTCGACTATTATCGCTACCGCGGGATCATCCTGCTCGATGAACCACTCGCTTATAGTCAAGACATGCAGCAACGCCTGCGGCAATTTCCGCTCGTGGTTATTGGCTACATGAGTGACGCTTTTGCCCGTGTTCACCTTGATCTCTACGCTTCGATTAGCTGGGGTCTACGCCAATTGGCAGCAGAGGGCTTTGAGCGCATCGCGATCATCAGTCAATCGCGCAAAACCAATCAGCTGCAAACCCGCATCCAACGCTGGCTCTCGATGCTTAAGCTTCCCTACGATCCGCGGTGGCTCCTCGAAATTAATATCAATTCACCGCATACCGCAGGCAATCTGGTGCCATTACTCTGGTCATTACCTCAAGCCGAACGCCCACAAGCGATCCTCATTAGCGACGATCATCTGGTCCCCTCGGTAACAAAGGCTTTCAGGCGCTGCACCGGTCAGGACGTCCCCCATGTCCTGGCCCATGCCAATCATCCGCGCATGAGTCGCAGCGCAGTTCCTGCCCAGCGTTACGGCTTCCGCGCCGAGGACATTCTCGCCAACGCCATTGAGCTCCTCGAGGACTGGGACAACAATCCAGCGACCTTGCGCACCATGCGGCCGCAAATGTTCCCTTAACACTCGCCATGGGAAAAGGAGCGCTTACCGATGTTCACTACTATCGGTAAGCAGTCGCTGGGGCTGGGCCCATATCCCAAGCCCCCACTGCCGCCACGGTTGGTAGGGGCGCGGCGGTGCTGGCATACGGTATTTAAATCGACGATGATGCCAAAAATACTGCCCTGGGAGAGCCTGTACCAAGGCCGAGACCAGATCCAAGCACGCTTGGTTGAGTTGCTCAGACTGGTCGCCAGCAGGAAACAGCGGCCGTGCCATATACAGACGATACTGACCCGCCCGATAACGCACACACACTCCTGCTACAACTGGCACCTGAGCGCGCGAAGCAAAAAAACCTGGCCCCACATGGCAGCTTACCGCCTGCCCCAAAAACCATCCTCCTTGGCCATGCGCTCGGCGCGGGCCCTGATCGGCCAACAGTCCCAACGAAACCCCCGAGCGAAGCCCGCGCAACGCACGCAAGGCACCCTTGCGATCACCGTGCTTGGCAAGCAAAACGCGTATACCCAATGCTTCCCGTTGAGCATTGATCCAGGCATCAGCATCAGGATTATGCTGTGGTGTAGCATAAGCCTGCAGGGGCCAGTAGCGGGTAACCGTAGCCGCCGCTAAATCCCACACGCCCATATGGCTCGCCAACAACACCACCGCTGGATAACGTTGGGCAAGCATCTGCATGTATGCTGGACACATGACTTGCACCACATGCTTAGCACCACCGCGGCGGCCCCAATGCACCACCGCCAGCAACGATGCAGCAATGGAGCAATAACTTCGCCGCCCCATATCCCGACGGCGACTGGCATGGACGGTCCCATCAAAGACTATACGCAGATTTTCCTGAACCACTCGACGACGAATGCCTAAGTGAAAAGCCACACTGCCCAGCATCCCCGCCCAGCGATCAACGGTGTCAGGGGCACATGCCGCGAGTATACGCGAGAGGACGGTTAGGCTCATTTGTGACCACATAGTTGCAGTATGGGCGGCGCGAGCGCCGAACAAAAGCATTTGCCCACGCCGGACAGGAACTGCAACTGCCGCTTAGGTGATCAGCCACATGTCTTCCCCCATATCCTCACCGCTCTACTACTAGCCGCGTTTTTTCTTGCCATCATGGAGCACCTGATCAACAACCACGCACGTAGCCAGAATGAGGGCCGAATCGACATCATCAACAATATCAACCCCGTAGGAATCAGTCCACGCAAACACCTTTTTGCTAATATGTGCCACTTCCCGACCATCGCAACGAATATGGAATTCGTGGGCAAATAATGATCCGGAGATATCATACGTCTCAGCCCCAGCAACATCCAGGGTAAAACGGGAGCCAAACCAGGCAAAACCCTTGCGCACCTCTGCCTGCACTGCGCCATCGCGCTCAAGAACATAGCGTGGGCGCCAACTCCACAACTTCTGCCGAATAAAGAGCAGTTCATTTCCGGACATATCTTGAAAAGAGAGCTTTTTACCAAAACTCAGCCATTTTCCATCCACATAGTAACAGTCGCGATCTTCGGCATCGGTAATGGTGAAGTTGTTGCCAAAACCCCACATTTTTTCCCGTACACGATATACTGGCATGACGTATTCCTCCTTTATAAGCTCTCTCCCATAGATCGTGAACGCCCCAGGGCAGAGCAATGGGGGATTTCACCACTTCATCTGGCAGGACTCCACAAAGTGTGCCTGAAATACTCGCCTCACAGGGCCTGGGGGGTGGAAAAGGGCTGGCTGCAGCCTAGGGTTTGCGGCCAATGCTTGATTCTCAAACTTTTCTGACGAGGAACCCCTTATGACAGCTATCACTGGCTTGGTTGGCCTGCGCCCTACTCCTGAAGCGGCGGTGCAAGTGGCCTGCCCCCCCTATGATGTGATCAAGCCTGGCAGTCGCCTGGCGCAGCTATTGGCCGAACGTCCCGTAGCCTTAAGCCATGTCACCTTAGGCCAAGACCCCAAGGCCTCCCTGCAACGACTCATCGATGAAGGCCATGTCATCAGTGATGAAGAACCCGCTTACTATGCCTATGAACAAGTGTGGAGCGGAGGCCGACGAGTCGGTTTTTTCGCCGCAGTTGCAGTCAGCGACTACGATCAGGGAGAAGTCGTACGCCATGAAAAAGTTTTCGATGAGAAGGTACAAGGCCGCATTGCCCTGGCCCAGGACACTGGGGTTACCATGGAGCCCATCTTCCTGCTTACCCGTGCCTCAATCACGGTTACCCTGGAAGATGCTCTCCAACGCCTGCCTGCGCTCTATGATTTCACTGCCGACTTCGCGGGTCTCAACGACTTACACGGGGTGAGCGCCCGCGTGGTTCGCATTGATGCGACAGATCCTGCGTATGCCGCCCTCAGCCAGGCGGTTGCCGAACATCCCCTCTATATCGCCGATGGCCACCATCGTTACCACACTGCCCTGCGATCGGGTATGACCCACTGCATGAGCTATATCACCTGTGATGCCGATATTCAGGGCTATAATCGCGTAATCAACGGCGTGGTGCCTTTTGCCCAGGTACGTGACAAGCTCGAACTCGAGCCTGTGCCAAGCTTCACCACCCCGCCCAAGCATGCTTTCTGCCTGCACAGCAGCGATGGCACTTGGCTCCTACGCGCTCAGAAAGTGCCTGATGACGTGGTGGGCCGCCTGGACTGCAGCATTCTCGAACGAGAACTTTATCCGCACCTGGGCCTGACCCACGATCAGATCATCGACCCCAAGCATTTCGACTACTATCCAGAAAGCCAGTTGGATCAGATGCAAGAACAAGTTGCCAGCGGCACATACGAACTTGCCGTTGCCCTTCATCCCGTTTCCATTGATGAGCTTATGGCTGTTGCCGATGCTGGTCTCGACAACCCTGAGGTGGTCATGCCCGAAAAGAGCACTTTTTTTGCCCCCAAGGTGCTTTCAGGCTTATTCATCTACCGCCACACCTTTACCCAGTAAGTCCCGTGCAACGTTTACTGAAGGCATATGGACCAGGCGCTGGCGCGTCTACGATGCGCCGCTCGCGCCACTAAGAGTGGCACATGGCAGGCAAAGCCTATAATCCCACTGCACACCGGATGATTACCGTGGTGCATAGATGGCAATGCCTGCATCTTCTATATTGGATAACCGCTCTGGTATCCTGTAGGATGCGTGTTACGCATAGCGTAACCAGATTCGTTCCAACCCCGTGCTCCGGGAGCTGTGTTCATGCATCAACCTGACCGCAGCGTCAATGCGGCGCTGAAAAACCCTCTGCCCAGCCAAGTCGGCGGCTCTTACCGCTGGTTTACTGGCTCGCTGGCCTACGTCCTGCACCGCGTTACCGGTCTCGGCTTGGTCTTCTTTATCTTCTTCCACATCTTATCTGTGACCAAAGCCACTTCGGCCGATCCTAGTCACTATGATCTGATGATTCGACGGATGCAGGAGCCCGATTTCAAGCTGGGAGAGATTGCCCTCTATGCGGCCCTGCTCTTCCATGGCCTGAATGGCATGCGCATTTTGCTCATCGACTTTGTCTTGGTCAATACGCATCGCAATAAGATGCTCTTCTGGGCCTGTTGCTGGATTACCGTCATTCTCCTCATCGCGGGCACGATTCCACTGCTCCTGCACAGCAACGTCCAGCCCTTCTTCACTGACACGCTACCCGGAGGAGGTAACTGATGAGCGGCCCCTATGTGAGCTCCCGCAGCGGTCGGTTCGCCTGGATGATGCAGCGCGTCACCGCCGCCTTATTAGTGCCCATGGCCTTTATTCACTTTGCCATGCAACACTTTACCCCAGATGCCGTCTCCACTGGCCTGGCCACGACGTTCCGTCTCCATGACCCCATGTGGGTGGCCTTTTATATGGTCTTTGTGGTCTGTGTCCTCTATCACGGCGTCAACGGCACCATCGGCATTATTCGCGACTACGCCCCCAAACCCCTGCCTCGCGGCATCGTGGTGGCGATTTTGTGGACCTTGGCGGTATTCTTTGGCGCCCTGGGTATCCGCAATGTCTTGGCGCCCGCCCATAACCTGGAAAGTGCCAAAAACTGGTATGTGGAAAACGGCTTCCCTGAAGGCGAATCCGCTGGCAACCCGCCCAACTTCTTGTGGGCACCGCGCTACGACTTCCAAGAAGAACTGCGCGAGCTCAATCTGCTCAACCACTACCTTGAGCGGCATACCACCCGCACTGAAAACGACCCCTTAGAATCCGCCATTATCTTTAATGGTGCTGAGTACGGGGAAGACACTGCTGCCGGTGGCCGTGCTTTTGACGAATGGGCCCAAGGCATTCTCGACCAAGGCTTTGACGCCCACCGTGAACTACGGCGCGGCAACAATATCTTCTCTTCAACCTATGAATTTGCCCTTTGGGCCTTAAACGTGCGCCGCACCAATGCTCAGGCTCGTGTCGGCCACGAGGATCCGGCGGTGTCTGCTGACGCCGAGGCCATCATTGAGCGATTGGCCCAGGTACCGGATTTCGACCATACATTGCATTAACCTGGTTATGGTTTCTGCAGCCCTGTTATGACGCCGTCCGCGCTAAGCATCAGCCAAGCGCCGACTTCTGGAAGGATGCGCACCCGATGAATATCTCTCATGATGTGATCATTGTCGGATCCGGTGCCGCTGGCTTATATGCCGCGTATTGGTCGAGCACCAAAGCCGATGTGGCAGTGTTATCCAAACTCTTCCCCACTCGTAGTCATACGGGTGCGGCGCAAGGTGGTATTGGTGCAGCACTGGCCAACGAAGAGGAAGACAAGCCCCTGTGGCACTGGTTTGACACCATCAAAGGTGGTGACTATCTGGGCGATCAGGACGCACAAAAAGTCCTCTGCTATGATGCCCCAGAAACCATCTACGAGCTGGAACACTTAGGCGTCCCCTTCTCGCGCACGCCAGAAGGCCGCATCGCCCAGCGCCCCTTTGGCGGCCATACGCGTAATTTTGGTGAGCGCGCCGTGCGTCGAGCCTGCTACGCTGCTGATCGTACGGGGCACGTCATCCTCCACACCCTCTACGAACAGTGCGTGAAACAAAACGTGCACTTCTACTCCGAATTCCAGGTCCTCGATATCATTCTCAATGAGGATAAAACCAAGTGCACTGGGGTTATTGCCTACGACATGCTGTCGGGTGAAGTGCATACGGTTTCGGCCAAGGTCGTGGTCTTTGCCACTGGCGGTAGTTGCAAAAATTACGCCACCACCTCCAACTGCCAGGCCAACACAGGCGATGCCTTTGGCATCCTCCTGCGTGCTGGCCTGCCCCTTGAAGACATGGAATTCGTGCAGTTCCACCCCACCGGCCTGGCTGGACTGGGCATCCTGATTACCGAGGGCGCCCGCGGCGAAGGTGGCTTCCTGACCAATGCCGATGGCGAGCGCTTTATGGAGCGCTACGCGCCAACCGTAAAAGACCTGGCGCCGCGCGATATGATTGCCCAGTGCATCTACAAAGAAGTCCTTGAGGGACGAGGCATTAACCGCACGGGCCGGATCTGTAGCGAAGATTACGTCTACATTAATCTTATGCACCTGGGCAAAGAGGAATTACAGAAAAAACTCCCTGAAATTTCCGACTTCGCTACCACCTACCTGGGGATTAAGCCCTGGGAAGAACCCGTACCGATCATGCCCACTGCCCACTATATCATGGGGGGCATTCCCACCGATGTGAATGGTCGGGTAAAGCGTAATGCTCAAGGTGACATAATCGAAGGCCTCTATGCCGCTGGCGAATGCGCCTGCGTAAGTGTTCATGGGGCCAATCGCCTGGGCACCAACTCCCTCTTAGACTTGGTGGTGTTCGGACGGCGCGTTGGGCTGCATGTGGCTAAAAATGTGGACCAAATCGATTACGGCCAAGTTCCCACGCTTGCTGCACAAGCCACGGAACAATGCATTGCCGACCTCAAACAGTCCACTGGCACTGAACGCCATGGCGCCATCCACGAAGACCTGGCCAATGTGATGATGGAAAAAGCCTCCGTGCGCCGCACCGAAGAAAGCCTCACCGAGTGCCGGGATGCACTCCTGGAGCTGCGCCAACGCTTCAACAACGTCGGCATCGACGACAAGGGGAACGTCTTTAACTCAGACCTCCTCGAGACTCTGGAAGTCGGCTACATGATCGACTTCTCCCTGGTTCAGGTCGAAGCCGCCCTAGCTCGACGCGAAAGTCGCGGCGCTCATCTTCGTCTCGATGGCCCTATGGGAGAAGACGGCAAGCAACAACAAATGCCCCGCGATGACGCCAATTGGCTCAAGCACACCTACGCCTATCTGGACAACGACACCGATGTCCGCCTGGAATACGGTGAAGTATACCTGCTTCAAGACCATGCTGAAGATGGCTGGGAACCGGAATTGATCGAACGCTTTAAACCTAAGGAACGCAAGTACTAAGGCTCTTTACACAGGGGCTTCGCCCCTACGGCCCTGCGGGGCTCACGTCTCGCGTAACAAGCGGAACTGCTCTTTGTCCGTATTGCTTGTACTATGACCCTTGAGGGGAGTTGCTGCCATGGCTGAACAAAAAGTTACCAAGACCTTTCGCATTATGCGTTATAATCCGGATACTGACTCTGAGCCGTCGTATAAGGATTACCAACTGGAATGCTCCCCCATGGAACGCGTGCTCACCGCACTCAATCGCTTGAAGTGGGAAACCGATGGTTCCATTAGTTATCGGCGTAGCTGCGGTCACGCCGTATGTGGCAGCTGCGGCATGACCATCCAAGGCGCAAGCCGACTAGCCTGCAAAACCTTAGTCAAGGATATCGCTGGTGATGTTATTATCGTAGAGCCCCTCAAAGGCTTTCCTGTGGTCAAGGATCTCGTGGTGGATATGGAGCATTTCTTCCATAAGTACCGCGAAATCCTTCCCTACTTCCATTCCAATAGCCCCAAACCCGTTAAAGAACGCCTGCAAAGCCCTGATGAGCAGGTGCATATCGATGATCCTGCCAAATGCATCTTGTGCGGCTGCTGCACCTCTAGCTGCCCCAGTTTCTGGAAGAATGACGACTACCTTGGCCCAGCGGCCCTGCTTAAAGCATGGCGCTTTGTGGCTGACAGTCGCGATGAAAATGCCGCAGAACGACTGGCCTCGGTGAATGGTGAAAATGGGCTCTGGCGCTGCCATCTCATCTTTAACTGCATGGAAGCCTGCCCCAAGGAAATTGATATTCCAGCAGCCCTTTCCAAGCTCAAACGTGCAGTCATTTGGGGTGGCCCACGATAAGGCTTTTGTGCCAACACATGCGGTGTAATCCCAGGCGATACAGGGACGATATCTTACTCAAGGGGGTGCTAGCACATAGCTAGCACCCCCTTCTTTACATCAAATAACACTGCATCAAACCAGCGCAAAGCGTGTCCCAGACAGCCCTCATCTCC
>REDP01000234.1 GCA_007693455.1 Planctomycetota bacterium
CTGGCTGCTGACCCCCTCTTATTTTGGTGTAGCAGCCTGGTAGCTCGCTATGCTCATAACCTCGAGTTCGTGGTTTCAAATCCCACCTCCGCCACCATTTTCATCACACCCATGCCACCAAGGAGACATGCCTTCGAAAACAAGCCCCACCTCAACACTCAGTCGACTGAAATTCACACCGCGGGGAAGAGCAGTACGGTCGCTCGCGAGCCTCATAAGCTCGAGGACGTGGGTTCGAATCCCACCCCCGCTACCAATCCATTGATCACCCTTAGCCCCTTGAGGAGCACTACCTTCAATAAGTTTCTCTCCCTCTGTGTATTGGCCGTCATTGGCCTGACTCCCGTCACCGTGAGCCACATTATCGCCGCCGAGTCGACAGTGGTCGTCGATGCGCGGCCGCGGGGTGCCAACCTGCCTGCCTCACAGGTAGAGTGGCTGAAATCCTCTCCCATCCAGCGGACCATTCTTGCGGAAGGGCTTGGGGAGAACGGCGCGCGCCTCTATTCGATGCAGCGCGGTTGGCAGCCAGTCTTGGATGGGACGCCGCGTTCCATTCCCCAGGGTCCCGATCAAATCTATCGCTCTGCTGATCGTCTGGTTCATGTTGTTGAGGCCAAGGGCGGGACGTCTCCCCTTCGTCATGCCTATGGATATCCCCAAGGTAGCACTGAGTGGGCCGTGCGTTCTGCTGAACGAGTATTGCGCAGCCCAGCTAGTAGCGAGGCCGAGCGTCGCGCCATGCGGGAAGTGCTGCAGGCCGCTAGTGATGGGAACCTGCGTGTTCATGTGGTGAGAACTCCTCATGTGCAGGGCCTGCCCAATAGCCCCGTGCTTCAGCAAAGTGTTGGGCATTCCGAGGAGGCTGCGCGCTTGGCTAGGGAGGTTCTTGAGTCTACGGGCCCACGCTCTCGTAACGTCGGTCGAGCGGCGTCTGGTCAGGCCGATGGAACGACTCGGGCTTCGAGCAATGCAGTAGAGGATGCGGGACGCTCTAGCGCGACCGCTAGTGGTAAAGGGGCTTGTTCTACAGCGCTGCGGGTTGCAGGCCGGTGTGTAATTGTGGCTGGTGTGGTAGTGGACACAGGTTTACGTGTACGTGAAGGTGTGGCTATCGAAGATGAATTTAAAGCAGGTCGTATCAGTCAAAAGCAACGCGAGGTTCACCATGCGGGTAACGCTGCCGGTGCAGTTGGTGGCTGGGGCGGGGCCTATGCAGGCTTCAAGCTGGGCGCGATCGGCGGGGGAACTGCTGGAGCTGCATGCGGAGGCGTCGGTGCCCCGATAGGCGCAGCGGCAGGAGGCGTAGTTGGTGGCGTTGCCGGGTATGTGGCTGGCGAGCAAGCAGCCAAGGCCGGTGCTGAATGGACAGTGCGCAAGGTCCATGCGGTCGGAGGGGGCATTTCGGACGGGGCGGCAGCAACATGGAATGGGACCAAGGCGGCCGGATCGTGGGTCGGAGATAGGGCAGGGGCCACAGCCGGTGCTGTTGCTGGTGGGGCTAAATCTGCTTGGCGTTGGGCTACTGATTGGTGAAGAAGGCGAGGCTCCAGGTGGGTTCAATGGTTGTGAGCTCACCTGGGGTGCATTCATACAATGGTGTTGTGGTCATTCCATGGCACGCACCTGTGGCAGCGAACAGTAAACCTATAGTGGAGGTTAAGCTTTCCCTCAACCCAGAGCCCTTATTTTAATGAATGGGGAGTCGATTCCCCAGGACAGGATCTTTGAGATCCTCTATACGCCACTATCCGCGGTGGATGCCGTTGCGGTATCCAAGGATGGCGAACGGTTTGTGCGGCTAAGGGGCTGCACCCAGTGGTTATCACTGGCGGAATATTACGAAGGCTGCATCGGAAGCACTGATGCTTCGTATACGGTGACTAGCCTTAAAGCTTGGTCCAGGGTGTGTCAGCGTCTGTCACACCTTATGGACCCCAATATACAACCAAGGCAGTATCGCGTCAGTGCCTGTAGTCGAGAAATAACGGAGGTGCGCACCTCTATAATTACGGCATTAAGCCAATCTGACGCCAGGCGCCAGGCTACCGATCAAGAAGTCCAGATTTTGGCGGTGGAACGGACCTAGCGCCTCAGATAGATTCCATTGTCATCATCAGCTATTTTTGTGGCCTATATGCGCCGTTTAATAGTAAGTGCACGCTAGATGTGTTCGCCGCTAGGGTGGTAATTGGCGCCCAGCGTTGGGAAAAGTTCGTTAAAGCGATGGTGCTAATGAAGCTTGCCCGCTAGGGTGTTGATGGGGTTCAGACGAAGGCCAATTTATTGATCATAATGCTGTTTTAATCCGGTTCAGCCACAGTCCGCCAGCTACTGGAAGAGTAGCTGGCGATTTCCTATTATGCACAGAGGGCGATGGAAGGCCAACTGTTCTGACGTATAGCGCGGATTGCTTTGGTGGTAGGAGGGGCCTGTGTAGGAATGAAATATATCTGCATCCGCTCATGGTATGGGAATGCGGACTACGGGGGTATTTAGGGTTTCAGGTATCGAAGATGCCTAGTTTCTATGCCCTTGAAAATATGTCGATTGGTTACATTATGAAATGAAAGTAACCTCCTGCAATCCAGGGATCATTATGCCAGATAGCCGTATAGCCGCGCCGATTGAAAGCTTCTGGTTCGGGAATATCCGCAGTTTTAGGGGCATTCATCATGTCCCCTTGAAGCCATTGACCCTCATCATCGGCGCAAACAGCCAGGGTAAGACAACGATACTGCAGGCATTGGCAATGCTCCTGCAATCACTTGGACAAGATTGTCCCGATGACGATCATGCTTTTATCTCTATGGGCTCAGTGGTTAAGGCAGGACTTTACAACGATCTGGTGCCAAATTCAGATCCTCGATTACATCCAGTCTTAGGAGTGTCCTCGAAGGGTGTTGCGGCCCGCTGGTCGTTCCGTAATGCATATGATGAGGCCGGAGGCGATGATAATGTCCTGCGCCTGGAGCATCTCTCGGTGCGAGGAGTCTTTTTGGCTGACAGAATAGGGTATGGAGTGCGCGTAAGCTCACAAATTGGCAAGCAGGTCTTGCGTCGTTTGGTTGCAATGTGGAGTGGCGGTGGGGATGTCGATAATTGGTCTTGGCTCTTGGATCAGGAATTACCCTCTCGTTCTCAGGTTGATGAAGCTTTAGAAGAGATACTGGTCTCTCCAGAAGGGGATTTGGAGCGCCTTATACGACGTACGATAAAACGTTATAAGACTCAGAATGTTGAA
>REDP01000101.1 GCA_007693455.1 Planctomycetota bacterium
GTACCGTAGCGGGGTCTTCGCCTGCAGCCACAAGGTCGTCAACCCCTTGCTCTTGTTCAATATAGGCCGCAAGGATACGGTCGAGAATGGGGTAGGGCGGCAAGGAATCTTCATCCTTTTGATCTGGCCGCAATTCCGCCGAAGGCGGCTTCTCTATCGAAGCCTCGGGGATACAGGGCGTTACCTGGTTCATCCAACGCGAAAGATCATACGCACGAGTCTTATAGACATCGGCGATGGGCGCCAAACCACCGTTCATATCGCCGTAGATAGTGCAGTAACCCACTGCCATTTCCGATTTATTGCCGGTTGCCAAGGCCATGGCCCCAAGCTTATTGGCTACCGCCATTACTACCGTACCGCGTAGACGCGACTGCAGATTTTCCTCTGCAACACCTGCTTGGGTACCAGCGAATACGGGCTGCAGAATCTCGCTCAAGGATTGATTGGCGGCAGTAATGGGCATTTCGTAGGCCTGAATACCTAGCAAACGCGCGGTTTCCCAGGCATCCTGAATGCTTCCTGGAGATGAATACGGTCCTGGCATCAACAGTCCCGTTACTGCCTCTGGGCCCAAGGCCTGGGCCGCCAAGGCGGCAACAAGGGCCGAGTCGATGCCGCCAGACAAGCCCAGCACCACCTGCTGCTGATGGGTTTTGCGGCAATAGTCGGCTATACCACACACAAGCGCATCACGCAAATCAGCCGTAGGGTCGGGAATCACAGGAGCCGCACTGGGCTGCTCACAATCGACCACACACACTCCAGAGCGCCACCGACCAGCCGATCCATACCAGCGGCCATCAGGGCCGACAACACTACTATCACCATCAAACAGCAATTCATCATTTGCCCCCACTTGATTCACATAGGCCAAGGGGCAGCCCAGTCGCGCTGCAACACCGGAAAGGAGCCGTTGCCGCATGGATGGTTTATGATCATGAAATGGGCTGGCCGATACATTGACCACCAAATCACACTTGCCTGCTAAATCCCCCAGGGGATCTTGGCCATAGCGTACACCACTAAAATCATGGCTCCAGATATCTTCGCAAATGGATAAGCCCACGCGCATGCCCGCAATGCTGACAATTTCGGCATGAGAACCAGGACGAAAATACCGCTGCTCATCAAACACATCGTAGGATGGTAGGAGGCGCTTGTGATAACTGGCAGCAACGCATCCCTGATCCAGTACCACCGCAGCATTGGCAACATGTGGTGATAGGCCCTCATCGTAGAGGGGCTCAACACAGCCCAAAATGGCTGGAATCGGCATTTCACGCGCCAGATCATTGACCATCTGCCACTGCGCCAAGACCAATCGACGCCGCGCCAAAAGATCTCGCGGGGGATAGCCTATGGCTGCCAGTTCAGGAAATATCACCAGCTGCGCGCCCTGATCGCAGGCGCTATGGGCTGCCTGGAGCAGGTCGCTGCGAATGGCTGCCAAGTCACCTATCACAGGATTGGTTTGGGCTAAAGCAATACGCATAAAACGTTTTCACTCCCTTTCAACGACACCTGCTGCGCACAAAGACGCTTTGTATGCTTATTCGCCATAGGTGACAGTAACGGTGCATTCCACGCCCAAGACCTGAGCAAGACGCGCAACCGCCTCCTGCACTGCTGGCATGCGACCGGCATTGCGAGCAAATTGACGGTAGTTGGCTGGAATACCAGGACCACCTACGGCGAGGGAAATATGAAAACGTGCCGCAGTGCGCTTGCATTCCACATCAGGAACCGTGGTCAGTCCCCAGCCGATAGAAATGATACAGGCATGCCAATCCTTGTTTTGACATGCCGCCAGCAAAGGAAGGCACCCTGCCTCGGCCGCATCAACGACCATGGTGAGATGGCGGATATCATCGCGTTGAATCTTGTCTGGGAGATCTGTAAGCGGAAAGGATTCCTCCTCGAGCAGGGGATCCGGCACATCCCCCTCGTCATCCCAGCAGTCCGCCACCCCATGTAGGGTAAGTAATTGCACAGACTGCACTCCCAGAGACTCAATAATGGCTGGGAGGCGCTGCAGGGGCGGACTCCAACGCGCGTCAGTGGGATGGAGATGCAAATCGGTCCAGCCTTCGGCTTCCAGATCGGCAAATCCAGTATTATCGGGGTTTGCTGCGGGTTCATCGGGGTTCATGAAAGACTTCCTTAACGCATGATGCATGCATAAGCATACCCTGCCAAGGTGCACACCGCACGCTTAGACGGACAGAATCATGGCAGCTGTGGCCGCCACTGCAACCACCCCGCCAACGAGCGAACGCCAGCCAGGACGATCACCGTCAAGCCACCAAGCCAACGGTATCACCGTTAAGGGTAAGGCGGCCAAGACTGCCTGCACCAAAGCCGCTGGGGTAACCGCTAACGCCGCATGATAGGCGGGCATGCCAAAACACGGCCCCAATAACACCGACCACAGCAGCCAGGGCCGACATTGGCGTTGCTGCACCTGCTGCGCCACGGGAGGACGCCACAAGGCCACCACCACACACAGCACCACCGCCCCGCCAAGCACCCGCCACCAGGCGGCATCCAAAGCCCCCGCATCGGGCTGCACCTGGTAGCCCTGCCGCGTCACAACCGCCCCCAGCGCCTGCCCCACCGCCGCCAGCACTGCCGCCATAATACCTGGCCACCAGGCCCCCTGCGGCAACTGCCGGCGTTCACTCGGCGCTAGGGCAAAGGCCACAGCAGCCAGCACCAACAGACCAAAGAATGACGGCAGCCAGCCTGGGCGCTCGCCTAACCACACCCACTCCAGCACCCCAGCCATGGGGGCAATTAAACATAAACACAAGAGCAGGGCTAAACGCGGCCCCAAACGACGATATGCGGCAAAAAGACACATATCTCCCAGCCCTAAATGCAATATCCCGCCGAGAGCAAACCATTGCCAGGCGCTCAGACCTGGGCCATTCCCCGCCAGGAGTGAGAGCGCCAAAAGTGGTGGCAGGGCAAGCAGCAAGCGCGCGCGATTCCCCCGTAGAGAGCCAATCAAGCGCGCCACTCGTGACGAGGAATATGCCGAACCCGTCCATAACAATAAGGTCACCACCGCAAATATCATGGCCGCGATTCCACCTCGCGGCAGGGAAACACAAGGACACCATGCAAGGGCCCCTTAAGCCGTAAGGATGACGGCGCTTGGACTTGCTCCAACGGGTAGCCACGGCAGCATGCTGCCTCAGACTGCCGCAGCCCCACTCCCCGCTTTGCTCACAAGGAGCACCATATGAGCGCTACCATAGACATACCCCCTCTGGTGGGGATTATTATGGGATCCCGATCGGATTTGCCGACCATGCGCAAGGCCGCTGACATCCTCTACGATTTGCGAGTGTCTTTTGAGATGCGCGTGGTCAGCGCCCATCGTACGCCGGACCTACTCTTCTCGTATGCCGAAGAAGCCGAGGAACGCGGCCTGCAAGTGATTATTGCTGGGGCTGGCGGCGCGGCACACCTACCGGGAATGTGTGCAGCCAAAACGATTGTCCCCGTGTTGGGCGTTCCCATACAAAGTCGTGCACTTTCTGGCCATGACAGCCTGCTTTCCATTGCGCAAATGCCTGGCGGAATTCCAGTGGGAACCCTGGCCATAGGCGAAGCGGGGGCTCGCAATGCGGGACTCTTGGCCGCGCAAATCATTGCCCGCAACGATACCGATTTGGCCCAACGCCTGCATGCCTTCCGTAATGAGCAGCGCGATGCCGTGTTGCGCGACTCGCACATTACATGGGAAGAACCGCAATGATTCCACCTGGTGGCTGTATCGGGATTCTTGGCGGTGGGCAGCTGGGCCGGATGATGGCCATTGCCGCGCGGCGCCTAGGCTACGGCGTAATGGGCCTGGACCCCAATCCCCATGGCCCCCTGGCGCAGGTTGCCGATCGCATGTGGGCCTGCGCCTACGATGATCTGGCGGCTGCCCAGGAACTAGCTGAGCACTGCCAGGTGGTAACCTTGGAGTTTGAAAACGTACCCGCCGAAACCTTGCATGCCCTGGCTCAACGGGTTCCGGTCGCACCAAACCCCCATGTATTAGCCACCACCCGTCATCGCCTGCGCGAAAAAACCTTTTTGCGCGATCACGGTTTTCCCGTCACCCGCTTTGCCGCGGCCCACAGTGAGGCCGACTGTGTCGCCGCCGTTACTGCCATGGGCACCCCTGTGATCGCCAAAACCTGTGAGTTCGGCTATGATGGCAAAGGCCAGGTGCGCATTGATCATCCTGATCAGGCCGCCGCAGCATGGCGCAGCTTGGCTAGTGGCGAAGTAATCATTGAAGCACTGGTGCCCTTTCACAGTGAAGCCAGCGTTATCTGCCATCGTCGCGCCGATGGTAGCGCCACGACCTTTCCCGTTTTTGCCAATCAGCACGCCCATCATATTCTCGACGTCACTCGCATGCCCGCCGACTTGAATCCCAGCCTTACCGAACAGGCTCGGCAAATGGCCTTGGACATTACCGCCGCCTTGGATGTGGTAGGGACGCTGACGGTAGAGCTTTTTGTGTTAGAACCCACGGATGGACAGCCCCAATTGATCGTCAATGAGTTGGCCCCACGGCCGCATAATAGTGGTCACATTACCATTGACGCCTGTCATACCTGCCAGTTTGAACAGCACATTCGTGCCATCTGCGGGCTTCCCCTGGGCGATACAACACCGCTGATGGGAGCCGGCGCAATGGTCAATCTTTTGGGTGATTGCTGGCAGCATGGGGAACCCCAATGGGCCGCCGCCCTACTTCAGGACCCCCGCATCAAACTCCATCTCTATGGCAAGGAATCCGCGGCACCTGGACGCAAAATGGGGCATATCAACTGTGTCGGCACCAACCTCAGCGAGTGCGTCGACACAGCCCTGGGCGCGCGCCAAGTCCTCTGCCCCTAAGACCTTTTGCCCACATATGTCTGGCACCAGGAGGCTTCCATGCTCCAGCAATCCTTGACTTCCTACCCGTGGACCCTGCAACACAGTGATGGCCGCCAATGGCCAGCCAGCATACCTGGCTGTGTCCATACCGATCTCCTTGCCGCTGAAGCCATTCCCGATCCGTGGTATCGCGACAACGAAGCCGCCATTACCTGGGTCCACGAGAGTGATTGGAGTTACCACTGCCGTTTCCCCTGCGATGCAGCACTGTGGCAGAAGTTGCAAGCTGGTGCCCAGGTAGAGTTGGTAGCTGAAGGCTTAGACACCCTCGCCATTGTTTTCCTGAACAATCAAGAAATTGCCCGTTGCGATAATATGTTTCGCACCTGGCGCATTCCCGTTGGCACGGCACTCCAACCAGGGGACAATGATCTCCGCATTGTTTTTCCCTGCCCCATTCCCCACATGCAGGCTGGAGACGCCCGCCATCACCTGCCCGCGTGGAACCTTTACCACCCAGACTTTACAGGGAAAAGCTGGCTACGGAAAATGGGCTGCGCCTTTGGCTGGGACTGGGGACTCATGGCGCCCACGGCGGGCATTTGGCGTCCGCTGCGCCTAGAATGCGCCCTCTGTCGCATTGACCATGTGCACATTCAGCAACTCCATACTTCTACCGGAGGAGTAGAACTCGACATCAGCTGGGCCCTGGAAGGCAAGCACAGCCAAGCTGGACGCATCCTGGTGCAGGTCAACGAGGACAGCACCAACACGGAAGTAGCCGCGGCCACTGCACCTGCAGAACACGGAACCCTGCGCCTAGCTATTCCCCAACCCCAGCTCTGGTGGCCCAATGGCATGGGGGCACAACCCCTCTATCGAGTGGATATCATGGTATGGGACCTTCAGGGCCAGGAGATGGACCGCCAGGTGACACGTATTGGCCTGCGCCACCTAGAGCTTATTCGAGAAAACGACGAGTGGGGTGAGTCGTTTCGTTTTCGTTGTAATGGCCGTGATATTTTTGCCAAAGGTGCCAATTGGATTCCCTGTGACATCTTCCCTTCGCGCGTCCAGGATGAACAATATGATCGTCTCCTGGAGGCAGCCGCCCAGTGCCACATGAATATGATTCGCGTGTGGGGCGGCGGCATTTATGAGCTACCACGTTTTTACCAACGCTGCGATGAGTTGGGCATTCTGGTGTGGCAAGATTTTATGTTTGCCTGCAGCACCTTCCCCAGTTTCGATGCGGATTTCATGGATAATGTCCGGGCAGAAGCCGTGGATGCCGTACGCAGCCTCCGCCATCACCCCTGTCTCGCTTTATGGTGCGGCAATAACGAAATCGAACAGGGTCTCGTCTCCGATCAGGGCTGGAACGACAAGAGCATGAGTTGGCAGGATTATCGCCTGCTCTTTGATGATCTTCTGGCCCAGGTGGTAGAGAGTGAAGACGGCAGTACGCCCTATTGGCCCTGCAGTCCCCATAGCCCCCATGGCGACCGCCATCAGTTCAATAATGAGCGCTGCGGCGATGCCCATGCTTGGAGCGTCTGGTTTGGCGGTCAGTCCTTTGAAGCCCAACGCCAATGGCAATTCCGTTTTATGTCCGAATTTGGCTTTCAGTCCTTTCCCGAGCCCCGCACCGTCGCCAGCTACACCCTCCCCGAAGAGCGCAATCTCTCGAGCTGGATGATGGACTACCACCAACGCAGCGGACCAGGCAATCAAACTATCTATAAGTACCTCATTGAATGGTTCCCCATTCCCAAAGATTTTGCCAGCACCCTTTGGCTGACCCAACTCTCGCAGGCCTTGTGTATTACCTACGCTGCTGAACACGCACGGCGCATACAAGGCCGCATGGATGGCCTCTTATATTGGCAACTCAATGACCTCTGGCCTGGTGCTACTTGGTCAAGCATTGATGTCTTTGGCCGCTGGAAGGCCCTGCAATATTGCTCACGCCGCTTCTTTGCCCCCTTGGCCGTCACCATGGTTGAAGACCTTGCCGATTCGAGCATCCACATCCACTGCTCCAACCACCTACCCCATGCCGTGCAGGGCCGGGTGCATTGGCAACTCAGCCGCTGCGATGGCAGCATCCTACGCCAGGGGCAAAGCCCCCTCAAACAACTGCCCAGCCAGGCCAATACGCCCATGATTGGGCTTGATTGCAGTCCCGAACGCGATTGCGCAAACCACTACCGCCAACCCCTGGAAGTGCGCGCTGCCCCCCATCCCCCCTATAGCAGCGATCGTGATCTACTCTGCTGGGCCTGGCTGGAAGTAGACGGCAGCGAAGTCTCCCGCAGCATGGCCAGTTTTGCCAAGCCCAAGCACCTGCTTCTCACGCATCCCGAGATTCAGGTCAAGCAGCAGCCAGGCCCTAACGGCAGCCTCATTCTCCAGCTCACAGCAGACCGGGTCGCACCGTGGACGCGCCTAGAGTGTGCAAACGACGACATCACTTTCAGCGACAACTGGTTCCACCTTTCCCCCCATCTCCCCCAGCGCATTACCGTACGCACATGCAGTGGAAAAAACCTCCCCAGCACCATCCGCGATCAGATCCGCATAGTACCCCTGGTGGAATGCTGGCTGTAATCCCTGCAGTAAGCGACAGTAACAGCTCTCAATAATGGCATATTTTACCGCTACGTTTTCCGCTCAAAGGCCATCAACACCGCTATCGCAACATCCTTCTTTAGCGCCAGCCAAGATGGAAGAATACCCTCTCTATGGTACGTACGTAGACATGAACGGACGCGGCCCTACTCTTGGGCCCCGCGTTCTTCCAGGAGCGCTATGAGGGGCTGGAAGGCGGAGGCGGGGGCGCGGACGCCGAATTTGGCCAGCTGGCCCTGGGCACCCCGACGGGCGTTGGCCAAAGGCGTAAAACCTTCGTTATCACGATTGCATAGGTTGACCCCCCGGTCAGCCAAATAGGTCGCACTGCGCGCATTGCCGTAGAACACTGCCCAGCCCACTGCGGTATCTTCGTAGGCTTCGTCTTTGCTTTCGGCATCGACACCGTTCGCCAAGCACCACTGCAACAGCGGGATGGAGTCAATACGCGCCGCCGAAATAATTACGGGAAAACCCTGGGCGTCGATGGCGTGTTTGAGCTCTGGATGCTCTGAGAGAATGGCCAGGGCCTGATCATCACGGCCCTGGCGCAGGGCGAGAAAGAGTTGGCCCTGCGGGCTAGCACGGTCGGCCACCACCCCCAGTAAGGCTAAATCTGCCAAATCATCATCCTGCAAGCCATAGACATCCATCAGGTTAGCGCAGACCAGGCGACTTTTGCGCGAACGCCAAGGGGGCTGGATAATGCCGTCGTCACTGGCGACGGCATGCAGTAAAATGCTCTCCACCAAAACATTGAGGCTGACATCGAGATATTCCGCAAGGCCTTTGAGAACCTTGGTGAGGCGTTTTTCCAAGCGAATGCCGACTTGCGCACGCTCTGCTGCGGTGGGATGACTCATGGTAAAGATGCTAGCGGGAGCTGAGTGATTGTAAACTGAATGTACATAAACATATTTTGATATCATTATATCTTAACGTATGATCCTGCCATCGGCTTGGGAGATACCTTGGCACTATCTGCGCCTCCTCCTGTGCTGCTGGTCAGTTCCCTTGAGCTGGCGCACTCTTTTTTACCACTTGCTCATTGAGTGGTCGCCTTTTTCCGGTCGCGGACAAAAGCTGACCCTTTATGCAGCATAAAAGTATCACCTCCATACAAGGAGAATTCCATGTTCCGCTTTTTGCTCTCGACCTTCCTGGTGGGCTGCCTGAGCCTATGCACTGCTCTCAGCGCTTACAGTGAAGACCGCCCCCTGCGCATTGCCTATTCCGATTGGCCCGGCTGGGTCGCCTGGGAAATTGCCATCCAAAACGACTGGTTTAGCGAAGCCGGCGTTGATGTGGAATTCCTCTGGTTTGACTATGTAGCCAGCATGGATGCCTATGTAGCCGGAGAAGTGGACGCCGTGTGCATGACCAATGGCGATGCCTTAGTCACCGGTGCCACCGGCAAGCCTTCGGTAGCCATCCTCATTAACGACTATTCCAATGGTAACGATATGCTAGTGGCGGCTCCTGGCTTTGACGATGTGGCATCCCTCAAAGGTCAAAGCATTGGCGTTGAAGAGGGTTTCGTTGGCCATCTTCTCGCGCTAAAAGCTTTGGAAAGCGTTGGCCTAAGTGCCAGTGATGTCACCTGGGTGAACACCCCCACCGAGGAAACCCCACAGGTACTGAGTGCGGGCGCAGTGCAAGCCATTGCCGCCTGGCAGCCCAATAGCGGGCAAGCTCTGCGCGCCGTGGCCGATAGCAAGGCCATCTTTACCTCCGCTGACATTCCAGGCATTATTTATGATGTCTTAAGCGTCAGCCCGGAAAGCCTGGAGACCCGCCGCGAAGACTGGCTTAAAGTCGTTGGCGTGTGGTATCGGGTGGTAGAGTATCTTGCCGATGAAGACAACCTAGACGATGCCTTGGAAATCCTTTCCGCTCGGGTGCAGATCAGCCCCGATGAATATGAGCCGTTTTTCCGTGGCACCTATATCCTCAGCCTGGAAGAAGCCTTAGCGGCTTGGCAAGAAAGCGAGGGACTAGATTCCATCTTTGGTTCGAGTGTTGTGGTTGACGCCTTTAATGTGGAACAGGGCGTATACGAAGAACCCCTGGAAGTGGAACGCTATTTTGACCCCAGTTTAACCGCCGAATTCGCCGCCTCACGCTAGTCCAGTCCCCTGATGCCGTGTGCTCCGGTTTTTTTCCGGGACACACGGCTCTCCCTCTCCCCCAGTTGTACCCCCTGGCGGTATCGCATGTCCACACCCTGGTTTTCCATTCGTGGTGAGCTGCCTGCGCAACGGGCAGCACTCCTTACGGCACTCTCATTTCTCATCCCCTTGGGACTGTGGTGCTTAGTCTCGTATGTGCCCCCATTCACTTGGCATCCCGACGTGACCCTGACCATTGCCGGCGATCGGGCCGGAAGTCATACGGTATATGGCGCCGGCGACCGGGTGAGCAAAAGCCACTTTCCCCGCTATGCCGATGGTGTGCGCAGCCATAATATTGAACTGCAGCAGGCACTGGCCAGTGATGATCCCCCGGCTGCCAACCAGCGGGCACAACAACGCATCCTCCGCCACCTCGGCCCTTGGGCCGCCGACCAAGGCCTGATTAGTCGCAGCGATCGACGCAACGATGAGAAAATCTATGCGGTCTGGCGAGGAATCGCCCAAGGCGAGATTGAACCACGAGGACTCAGTGATGAAAACATCACCATTATTGGCAGTAATTGGCAGATCCTTGCCGCCACCACCGGCGAGCTCTACCAGCGCGGACAACTCCCCGAACAACCCCTCTTGAGCCTGGTTCCCCAAGGGCATAGCTCGAACCCTATTTACCTTCCCGCCCCACATGAAGTGCTTATTGCTGGCGTGCGCATCTTCACCGATGAACCCCAGGGCGACCAACCCACCATGGTCGAGCGCCTCCTCCATTCCCTAAAAATCGTTTTTGGGGGCTTTCTGATTGCCGCCATCATTGGCGTGCCCATTGGCATTGTTTCCGGAACTTTCGCTGCCGCTTCTCGTCTTTTTGAGCCGTTCATAGACTTCTTCCGCTATATGCCCGCCCCGGCCTTTGCTACCCTCTTAGTGGCCATTTTTGCGGCCCATGACGCGCCCAAAATTGCACTGGTATTTATGGGGACATTTTTTCAGTTGGTATTGGTAGTAGCGAAAACCACGCGTCAATTGGATCGCTCCTTACTGGAAGCCGCGCAAACCCTGGGGGCCAATAATCCTCAACTACTGGGGCGGGTGATCATTCCGGGGATTATGCCCAATCTCTACAATGATTTACGTATCCTATTAGGCTGGGCATGGACATGGCTGGTGATTGCCGAGCTAGTGGGAGTTAAAACCGGCTTAACTGATTTCATTGAAACCCAAGGGCGCTGGCGAAATTTTGATAAGGTGTACCCGGTTATTATTATGATTGGGATGATCGGCTTTACTACCGATCAAATCCTTGCCTTCTGCCGTCCCTACCTCTTTCCCTATGCCGAGCCACGTAAGCCTGGCTGGGTAGCGCGCATCCTATTTACCGTTCCCGCTGCGCCAGTGCTCCTCTTCGCCTGGGGCCGCAGACAAGCCCGCCAACGCAATGCTGCCATGGAAGAGCGACTGGCCGAAATCGAGGAGCACCAGCCATGAGCGATACATACATCCCCGACATCAAAGAATTTCAACAAGAGCCCCGCATTGTCACTCGCATGCAAGCCCTGCGTGAACGCCCCGTGGTCATGCAAGTGAATGCCCTGGGGAAAACCTTTGGCCAAGGTCCTGGGTCCGTGCGCGCTCTGGAGGACCTCAATTTCCAGGTGCATCGTCGGGAATTTATGTGCGTTATTGGCCCCAGTGGCTGCGGCAAATCTACCCTCATTCGCATTCTCGCGGGATTGGAAGATGCCAGCGATGGCAGCGTACTCATTGACAACGCCCCCATCACTGGCCCTGGTCCCGATCGTGGCATGGTTTTCCAGGGCTACACCCTATTCCCCTGGTTGACCGTTCGCGATAACATCGCCTTTGGCCCCCGCATGACGGAGCGTAGTGAGCGCAGCGTGCGTTCGGAAAGCGAACAGTGGATGGAGATGGTGGGCCTGGAACGCTTTGCCGATCATTACCCACATCAGCTCTCCGGTGGCATGAAGCAACGGGTGGCTATTGCCCGTGCTCTGGCAAACCGCCCGCGCATCCTGCTTATGGACGAACCCTTTGGCGCTCTGGACGCGCAAACCCGAGCACGCATGCAGCACCATCTCCTGCAAATTTGGGAACAGGTGCCCATCACCGTGTGTTTTATCACGCATGATTTGGATGAAGCCTGCTATTTGGCTGATCGCATCTTGGTCCTGGATGCCCATCCCGGACGGGTGCGAGAAATTATAGAGGTCCCCGTTCCTCATCCCCGCAGTCCAGACCAGTTCCTCTCGCCCGCCTTCCTCGCCACCAAACGTCATATCAATGACCTGATCCACCCCCCGCAGCAACACAGCGCCGGCCCCAAGCCACCCCGTTTGGCGGCCGTGGGTGATGATGTATTCTAAGGCAATTTGCGATGAGGAGCCATTGACTGCAGCGGCTTGAGGTCGAACACTCATGCCTGGCGCGCCCATTTGCTCCAGCGCCTGCTCGACTCTTGCTTCGGTTTCTGCCGTCGTGACTGCGGGTGGCTCGGAGTCATACATTGTACGCCATAGGCACAGCCTCAGCAGGGGAATAATTCATACTTGCACACGGCTGAGTGCCTTACAGAATCCCCGCTCGTCCGCGCAAGTGGACAACTCTTTCCCGTACGGGGGCATAGCTCAGCTGGTAGAGCGTCTGCATGGCATGCAGAAGGTCTGGGGTTCGACTCCCCATGCCTCCACCACTTTCAAAGCAGGCTCGGCATTCATTTGCCGAGCCTGTTTTCGTTGTTAGCATAAGGTACACCTCGCAACGATAGATTCTACTTTGGAGTGTTCATGGTACCAAACAATCCCGCCGCCAACGATCTGCAAACCGCCAATGCCTGGCGCATGTTTCGGATTATGGGCGAATTCGCCCAGGGTTTCCAGGCCCTAGATGGGCTCAATAAAGCCGTTGCCATCTTCGGTAGCGCCCGCACGCCTCCTGGACACCCCCACTATGAGGCGGCTCGGGAAGTGGCCTATGCGGTTGCCAAACAAGGCTACACGGTCATTACGGGTGGTGGCCCAGGGATCATGGAAGCAGCCAACAAAGGTGCCAAAGAAGCCGACGGCGATTCAGTGGGCCTGTGCATCCAACTGCCCTTTGAACAAAGTGGCAATCAATACATCACCAAGGGCGTCGATTTCCATTACTTCTTTGTGCGCAAGGTCTGCTTCCTTGTTCGCACGGTAGCGGTGGTGGTGATGCCGGGTGGCTATGGCACCATGGATGAAGTCATGGAAACTGCCACCTTGGTGCAAACGAAAAAAATTAAATCCATGCCCATTATTCTCTACGAAAGCGCTTTCTGGAAGGGCCTTACCGATTGGCTGCGGCAAACTATGGAGGTGGATCATCAATACATCTCCCCAGGTGATGTCGACCTGTTTACCATGGCCGATTCGGTGCAAGAGGTTCTCGACACCTTAGAACGGCGTAATCCCGAATTAGAAGGGCACGATATTCAGCTCCGGGCCCCATGAATCTGATTAGAGGGATACGAACTGGACTGCGACACAGACCCCTGCGGCAGGCCTCGCGGGCCTTGCGCGAGGTGCTTTTCCCTAGCCTGTGTCCTGCTTGCCGGGCTGCTCCTGGCCCAGACATTTGCGATAGTTGCCTCAGCGAGTGGCAAACAGTTATTGATCCCTGCCCCTACTGTGGCGCGCCTTTGGGAGCAGCCGTCAGCCATACGCCCATAATCTGCCCACGCTGCCACAATACAGGAATTGGGCATGTGCGGGGTGTCCAGGTACTGGGAGTATATCGTGGGATTCTCGCTAAGCTCATTGGTGACGCGAAAGCTGGAGCACATAATGGAGCGGTGCAGGCATTAGCGAAATCCATGGCAGAGCGCATACACCTACCAGAACCGCACGTAACGATCATCCCTCTCCCCCCCAATCGTGGCCGAAGAGAAGGGCCGCATCTTGCTACCGCGTGTGCCAAAGCCGTGGCGCGCACCCACCAGCGCCCACTTCAGCAGGCACTGCGTACCACCCGGACTGCCGCCGAACAACATCGCCTACTGGCACATCAACGACAACAAGCGGTACGCGATCTCTTTCGCTGCACCCACAACGTCAGTGAGTCGATTCTACTCATTGATGATATCCTCACCTCTGGCAGCACTCTGGCTGCTGCCGCACGCTGTCTACGCCAGGCCGGCGCACGGCGCATTTGGGCATGCTGCCTTGCTCGCAGTGTGGATTCACGCGATCCTCGCCCAGCAGTAGACGCAGGCACCCCTGCTACTCCCCATCAGTGATATCATCAAGAGTCGGCAGGCGCAAAAGACTCCAGTCATTCCCTGCGCCGCTTTCACCTTCATTCTCCGATGGATCAAGAATGCTTGATTGCCGAGGCTCCATAATTGCCTGCGGCGGCATGGCTGGCTCTGCCTGAATCGGGCCAGGTGACGGTGCAATCAAATCCGCCACTCCATCCGCTTCCACGTCAGTAATCGTAATGGGAAGAGAGGAGAGGGTCTGCTGAGAGGACGGCTCAAACGCATCCTCATCCGCTTCATCCCAGGGTGCCTCAGCCATAGCTGGCGGTGCATCAGCAAATGGCTGGGGAACCACGTCATCTGCATCTCTGACTGACGACGATTGGGTTGCCGGCCAGTCTGGCCGTGCCAAGCCCGAAGGTGACCACCACCAGCCAAGGGCAAATGCCACGAGACCGGCTGCAATGCTTGGTAAGAGCCAGCGAGGTAAGCGCCAGTGATAGGGATCAAGCGAAACCCGCTCACCAGCAATAAGAGCATCAATGTCTTCGATGAGATGGTTGCACCGTTCATAGCGGGCTGCTGGCTGGGCAGCCATAGCGCGATCAATCACGCGCTGGAATGATGGCCGAAGATCGGATCGATATCGCCGCAGGGGCACTAAGCCCAAGCCAGCGCGCTGAGCACGAAACTCAGCAAAGTCATGCACCACACGGGCAAAAGGCAGATGTCCACTAATCACTTGATACAGGAGCACCCCCAAGGAATAGACATCGCTGCGACGATCAGCGACCTGCCCGCTCAGTTGCTCGGGCGCGGCATAACAGGGTGTTCCACATATGGCTCGAGGGTCGCCAGTTGCGGCAAGGCCCCAATCCAACAGGAAAGCCTCGCCATCATCACGGAGAGCTATATTACCAGGCTTACAATCCCGATGCAAAATACCCCGCTCATGAGCATGCGCCACAGCCGAAGCCACAGCGCGAAAAACCCGCAAACGCTCACGTAAGGGCCATTGGGGATCATCAATAACCCGCTTGAGGGGCTGACCGTCAATTAATTCCATGACCATATACGCACGGCCATCCACACTCACCCCACGATCATAAACACTGGGAATAGCCGGATGACTCAAACGGGCAAGCAAAGCCGCTTCCGCCTGTAAATGACGATTCGCCGCGCTTTGATGGACCAATTTAACCGCCACATCACGCGCCAAAAGGCAATCACGAGCACGATAAACATTACCCTGCCCACCACTGCCAATAAGCACCCCTACCTCATACCGATCACCAATATCACAACTGACAGCATCACTAGCCAGAACTTCATCCAGCAGCCCAGCCCCCTGAACCCGTTGCCAATCCACAGTACCCATAACCACCCACACTACGCCCCCCAACCCCCCAAGAAAACCTTTTAATGGGGACACGCATATTTAATAACGCAATCCCTAACTCGACATGATATAAGATCAGTATTACTGCAGCACAGAGAACCAACGCCAAACATTTGGCAATCGTGGAAATAAGTTTAAATGGCAGGCTTAAAGCTCTATCAGGTAAACACTTACCCCTTGGCCTGTTATTAATAGCGCCCTTGCCGTGATTTCCCGGCGGCGACTGCTATCCAGCCGTCCTGCTATCCAGCGTTGATCAGGTT
>REDP01000022.1 GCA_007693455.1 Planctomycetota bacterium
CAGACAGTGCATGTTGGCTTTTTGCTCACGGCGATACTTACCCGCTGTCAGCAATACTTGATGCTGGTCGAATCCTGGCGATATCCTTGATTGCCTATGTTATTCTTCAGCTTTGGGGACTATATTGCTGGTGCCGCTCTATTGCTGCTGCGTGTTCTGGTTCCAAGGGGGTGGTGCCTCTGAGGTAGACTCATGCAATAATGATGTTAATCGTCGGCGTCTCCACGCCAGGAAAGCACCTCCGGGAGAGGTTCTGGGCGTTGGCAGGAAGTCATGAGGGTGATGGTTTCGCTGCTGCTGGCGGCGTGATGGATGGCATCCATAATTTCTTGTACGTGATAGGCAATGTCACAGTGGGTGCGGTGGGGGCGGTCATTGGCGATGGCATCGGCCATTTCCGCCAGACCCAGGCCGCGCCGACCAATGGGGTGACGGAGTTCTTGCTCTTCCCATTGGGGATTGCTACGAGTATTCAGCAGCACTGGGCCAGCAAAGGTGTTGGGATCGGGGAGGGCAAGGGAGCCTTCACGCCCGTGCATTTCCAAGCGTGGGAGATGATGGCGCCAGGTGTCAAAACTCATAATCACCGAGCCGATGGCGCCGCATTGAAAGCGCAAGCAGGCGTTGAGGTGCGTGTCAATGTCGACTTGCATGGTGCTTCCAGCCAGAGGTTGGCTGGTAATGGTGCGTTCATCCCAGGAGCGTTTGCCCATGGCACAGACGCTTTCGGCCGGCCCTAAAAGATGTACCAAGGCGGTCAAATAATAGGGGCCCATATCGTAGAGTGGTCCGCCACCCCGTTGATAATAAAAGTGTGGGGCTGGGTGCCAGGATTCATGACCAGGCCCTGCCATGCAGGCGGTAAAACTTAAGGGCTCGCCAATGGCTCCACTATCAAGGAGCTGCCGGCAGCATTGAATACCTGCACCCAATGCCGTATCCGGGGCGCAGCCGAGACGTAGGGAACTCTTCCGCAGTTGGGTTATGAGGGGGGCGGCTTCGGGCGCGCTAATGGCGAGGGGTTTTTCTGCGTACGCATGCTTTCCCGATGCAAGTATGTCGCGATTGACACTGGCGTGGGCTGCGGGGGTGGTGAGATTGACCACGGCATCAATGTCATCGCGCCTCAGCAGTTCATCCACTGTGCATGCTGGTACATGGGCCTCGCAAGCGAGGCTGCTGGCGCGCTCATGGTCTTGGTCCGCCACGGCGGTAAGCTGCAGGTTGTGATACGCGGCAATGCCTGGGACGTAGGCTTTCCGCGCGATGTCTCCACAGCCAATAATGCCGATACGCATAGGTATTCCCCTTATTAGATGATGAAGTTGTTGTGCTTTTGTTTACGGCATGCGATGTTCTTGGCGGGCGGCCCATAAGAGCCCGCGGGTGACCAATTGCAGGGCCTGAGGAACAGCAAAATCGGCATCTACGTGGCCGATGCTGGCATAGAAAACGCGGCCCTTCCCATAGGGGCGAATCCAGGACACGGGCATGCAGGTGCCGCGTATCCAGTCCATGCCTTCCTGGTCTCCAGCAAAGGTGGTGGTGGCCAGGACGTGATTACCAGGATCGCAGTGCATATAATATTGTTCAGAATGAATATCGAAATCATCAATACTCTGACTGATGGGGTGGAGATGGTCGCAGACGTGTATCCGGTAGTCGATGACTCCACCAGGATGCTGCACCCATTGGCCGCCAGTCATAAATTGATAATTCACATCCCCCCGAAAGGCATCGCACATGCCGCCATGCCATCCCCCCAGCCCTACCCCACTGCGTATGGCCTGGGTAAGCCCTTGCGACTGCTCCCGAGTGATTTCGCCCATGGTCCACAGGGGTATAATGAGATCTTGGCTTTGCAGAAAGTCGACATCGGCACAGCGCGCTAAGGATTCGTCAATGGTCACTTGAAAGCCTGCATCGCCAAGGATGGCGGCAAAGCGCTGTGCACATTGCTGCGGTTCGTGGCCATCCCAGCCACCAGAGAAAATCAGTGCATTCGGCATGTATGTACTCCATGGTCAAAGAGGGGATTCTAATAGCGTTGAAAAACATTGTCGAGAGGATAGACTAATCACGATATGGACAAAAAAACCAAAGTATCGCCGCGGTCCTCGGGTGTCTATGAGTCTCTGCGAGAGCGCTGGGATAAAGGCGTATGGCACTTTGAGCATGTGCCACGGCGCTTTCCCGGCCCGCCGCCGGTGGTGGCGATCGGCTGGGTACCCAGTAAGCGACAAAGGGTGCAGCACTCATTTAGCACAGTAAATTTTTCCCTGGTACTGGCGGGTCAGGGGGAATATGTGGCGGCCGGTGCTGCACCACAGTCGATTACCCGGCCCACCCTGATTCGTCAATATCCCGGTCCCATATTTGCTTATGGACCTCAGCAGCAGTGGTGTGAACTGTTTGTCATATACGGTCCGCATACTCTTCCCGCCTGGCAGGAGCGTGGCGCTACCTTGGCGGATAGTTGGGGAATCCCCACTACGCCGCGCATGTATCGCTTACTGGATGAGTTGTTAGAGTTGTGCCGCACCGCTACCCCATTTCAGGATGTGGATCGCATTGATCGTCTCGCCGAGTGGTTGGTGGTGGAAAGTCTCCATCACGAGCCAGAGGCCGTGGATTGGCGTATGGCGGTGGTGGCTCGCTTGCGGGCGGAGGTGGAGCGTGATCCCGTTGGGGAGTGGGATGTGGTAGCGGCAGCCACTGCAGCGGGATTAAGTGTGAGTCATTTCCGTCGTTTGTGGCAGGCTGCAGTTGGCATGCCGCCCCTGCGCTACCGGCGAATCCTGCGATTGCAGCAGGCTTGTCAGGCGCTGTTGCGTGATGACCGTCCTATTGCACGTATTGCTGGCGCCTGCGGTTTTCATGACCAGCTGTATTTTGCCCGCTGCTTTCGTTCCTTCACGGGTATGAGTGCCAGTGCTTACCGCCAACGCTTTCGCGATGCAGCCCCATAGGGGCGGGCAGCGCAACGCTCCCCTACGCCGACCGCCGATCTCCTGATCTGCCAATTACCAAAAACGCCGTGAATGGAGGCTTGCTGCACGAAAAGCATCCCCGCGCGAAGCGGGCCTTCCTTCCCCATGGCGAGCTGTGCGCCGCCCAGCGCAGCGGCTCAGGGCGGCGCAAGGCTCGCCCCCGGGACCGCCCCCCGCCCCCGCCGGCAGGCAAAAACGCCAGGAAA
>REDP01000021.1 GCA_007693455.1 Planctomycetota bacterium
GCAGTGTGTGGACCGACCGTATGCTGGATGCCCTCCGCCAAGGGGGGCCAGAAGGCCCAACGCCTTCTTTGCTGATGCCGGGCTCTTCTCGCTCGAAGAGGCCCATCGTCGGTTCATCCAGTCCTGTTGAGGCCCAGCAACTGGAGAGCCGTATGCGGGAAATCCGCACGTACGGTTCGGAGGGAGGGGTGGCCCCGAAAGGGGCCATCCCTACCCCTATCAGGGACAAGCTTTGCGCTGCCCTGGTCCTGGTATCAGGACAACTCAAAGCTTGTCAGGAAAAGGGATGCCCGCTTCGCGGTGCATGCTTTTCGTGCAGAAAGCGCCCATTGAGGGCGTTTATGCAGGCCGATCAGGAGATTGCGGTCCTGGGGGCAAGCTTTGCGCCGCCCTGGTCATGGTATTAGGGTAACCTAAGGCGGGTCCGCGTACGGCTTTCCCCTCCCTTACTTTAGGTAAGCTTTGCGCTGCTGCGATCCTCATACCAGCGGTGCTGGTCGATGAGGCGTGTCACTTCCTGGGGTATCAGATGCGCCACGCTTGTGCCCATGGCTAGGCGCTCGCGCACCATGGTTGAACTGATTGCTGGTAGTGCTGCAGGGTCGTGCTCGTCCCATCCTCGCCGGGGAATGGGGTGAACCTCAACAATACTTCGTAACTCGTTGCCGCGGTGCCAATTATCCAAGTCCGCTGCCGTGTCGCTGCCTCCGATGAGCAGCCACTGATGTTGCGGGTGGCGCTGCTGGAGGAGTTCAATCAGGGTAATGGTATGGCCCTGGGGGTTATCAGATTCATCTTCGCGCACACTGACAAAGGGGAAGTCGGCAAAGGCTGCCTGAGCGAGGCGCAGGCGTTGGCTGAAGGGGGAGAGCACCTTGCCATAGGGATGATGGGCTACAGGGAAGACCCATACCGCATCCACCTGAGCATGAAGTCGCGCGTGGACGGCGGCATAGACATGTCCCATATGTGGGGGATCAAAACTACCACCAAATATGGCGATGCGCATGGCTCTCTCCCTGGTTACTGATGCAAGCCTATCCCTATTGGCGTTTCTGCAGCATGGGACGGTGATGGCCGAGCAGCTCAAGGCTTACCCCATGTGGTGGGTACTCCCTTGGCTGTCCAGCTTTGAATGGTCCTGATGCTGATGGGAGTCCTGTGCGGCGCATTTAACTGTCGTTGGAGCTAGACTTGAGGACCGACATAAACGCTGATTGGGGCACTTCCACTGAGCCCACCATTTTCATACGTTTTTTGCCTTTTTTCTGCTTTTCGAGGAGCTTGCGCTTTCGTGAGACGTCACCGCCATAGCATTTGGCGGTTACGTCTTTGCGCACTGCCTTAATGGATTCTCGGGCTACCACTTTGGCGCCGATGGCGGCTTGCAGGGCGACTTCGAACATGTGGCGGGGAATTTCTTCACGCAGTGCTTTGATTATGGCGCGGCCGCGTTGTTCGGCAACGCTGCGATGGCAAATGAGGGCCAAAGCGGGGCAGGGCTCGTGGTGTACCAAGACATCCACCTTTACCAGGTCTGCTTCCTGGTAGCCGACTACATCATAATCCATGGTGCCATAGCCAGAAGTGGCGGATTTGAGGCGGTCAAAGAGGTCGTAGATCACTTCCGCCAAGGGCATGCGATAGGTGAGCACGCAGCGACTTTGCCCCATGTAATCTTGCCGCTGAAAGTCTCCACGACGCTCAGTAGCGAGGCTCATGACCGTCCCCACCATATCGGCAGGGACCATAAAGTTGATGTCCACCACGGGTTCTTCAATGGCGAGATAGCCGTCTTCGGGGATTTCGCTGGGCGTGCTAATGGAACGCCATTCCCCATCACGGCAGTGAATACGATAGGTAACCGTGGGCGCGGTTTGCACCATGTCTAAATCGAATTCGCGCTCTAGGCGTTCCTGGCAAATCTCCATGTGCAGCATGCCCAAAAATCCGCAGCGGAAGCCGTGGCCAAGGGCGCCTCCGCTCTCGGGTTCAAAGGTGATGGCGCTATCGTTGATTTGCAGTTTTTCCACCGCATCGCGCAGGGAGTCATAGGTGGTCTCGCCAGAGGGATAGAGTCCGCAGTGCACCATGGGTTTGACTTCGCGGTATCCTGGCAGTGCTGGAGCCGGGTTGGGATCGCGGGCAATAGTGTCGCCAACTTTGACATCAGCCAAGGTTTTGATCGAGGCGGTCAGATAGCCCACTTCACCTGCCGCCAAGCCGTCTTTACTGCTGACTAGGCGTGGTGAGAGGCGACCTATATCGGTTATTTCATAGCTATTGGCGCTTTTGAGCATGCGGATGCGATCGCCCTTGCGTAGGCTGCCGTTGACGACTCGTAAATAGACGATGATGCCCCGAAATTCGTCGTATACCGCATCGAAAACCAAGGCTTGCAGGGGGCCGTTAGGATCACCCTTGGGAGCCGGCAGGCGATCCACCAAAGCGCTGAGAATGGTGTCAACGCCAATGCCGCTTTTGGCGCTGGCGGGGATGCAATCAACGGCATCAAGGCCGAGGCTTTCCTCGACTTCCATGGCCACATCATCGGGGCGTGCAGCAGGCAGGTCAATTTTATTGAGGACAGGGATGATTTCGAGATTTTGATCCAGTGCCAAGAGGAAATTGGCCACGGTTTGCGCCTCTACTCCTTGTGCCGCATCAACCAGGAGCAAGGCCCCTTCGCAGGCCTGCAAGGAGCGGGTGACTTCGTAGGTGAAATCCACATGCCCAGGGGTATCAATGAGGTTTAACTGGTAGGTGTTGCCATCGTGATGATGATGGAGGAGGGTGACCGCGCGGGCCTTGATGGTAATTCCCCGTTCGCGCTCGAGATCCATGTCATCAAGGAGTTGGTCCTGCATTTCGCGCTCACTCACCGTATCGGTGGCACGTAGTAAGCGATCGGCCAGGGTGGATTTACCGTGGTCAATGTGGGCGATGATGCAGAAATTGCGGATGTGCTGCAGGGGATATGGCATAAGGGTGTAGCTGGTTCCGTGGTGAGCGTGCTACCCTATTTGCCCCCATTGTCTCGCAAGCATCAGCTTGCGCCAAGCCCAGGGCGGCTCATCTATGGGCTGGGTGTCAAGTACCAAAGTCGTGTCGGTTTCTAAAAGAGCATTAAGCCCCCTACCCCCACAACTCTGCTGGACGTTTAGCAGAGCCCTGGGGAGCTCGAGGGGCAAA
>REDP01000065.1 GCA_007693455.1 Planctomycetota bacterium
ATTCTCGGCAGTAGGCGGCGAGGGATCGAATATTTGCGCCTGTCCTGTACTGCCGTGGCACGCTCCGCGAGCTTTGCGGGATGAAAAGCTGCCTTGAATTTCTCTCGCCCGCTTCGCTCGAGGCGCAGAGGCCGCAGAGGAAAACCCGGCACACGAGTGTCCGCAGACTCTTGGTAATCACCGCGATCTCCGTCAGAGACCAAAAGCGGGAAACAGGACACAGCCACGAAAGGCACGAACCCCACGAAATACACACCTACCATTTCGTGTATTTCGGGATTTCCGTGGTTGAAAAAGCGGTGAAGAAGAAGCGAACTACGAAATTCGCGAAACACGCGAAATCATGAAGGTGATCGCATTTACGCACATTATCGCGGCCATCTTCCTCTTCCCTGGCCCTTGCTCGTTTCGCGTATTTGGTGTTTTTCGTAGTTACCAAAAAATACGTTTTACCCCTGGACCCCTAACTGCAGACCCTTGGCGTGCTCCGCGATCTTTGCGAGATCCACAGCCACCCTGCATTTTGTCCCGCCCGCTTCGCTTGAGGCGCAGGGGCGCGGAGAGGAAAAGAGGCGCCGTAGGCTCTCCACCCCCCTCTGCGCCTCTGCGCGAGTTCTTTCTCCCTAGTCTTGGTGACCCCGCGAGAGGCCTTGTTTTACCGCTCACTGGCCGCAGGCCCTTGGAGGTCCTAAAGCTCTTACGGGCTACCCGTTGATTATAATTCGTCGTCAATTCCGAAGAGCGATGGATCAAAGGATCGACCACGAAGATAATGAACCAGGTTCATCATCTTTAAGACTGAAACAAACGAAAACGCCATGGCCACAATCATTCCCAAGCATGAAGGAAGAAATCGTCCTGCCCGTAATTGATTAAGCACCAGGAAAAACATTGCAAATGTCACGATAATTAAAACCAAACAAATAACGAACTCAGCTGCAACAACTGTAATAGGTAATTTACCTGGGCGCTTAAGTGTACTACAGCATTTTGAACCATCCCGAGCCCGCCTAATGGAAATATAGCAAAGAGCTATTCCACTGATCGCCACTACGGCAGCCAGAAATATATCATACGCTGTAAGATCTAGACTCACCAAGAGATCGCTACTCCGAGAAATGACAGTGGGGCAGTACAGGCTTTCAAGGGATCCGGTGGGTTTATTCTTCGCCCATGCGCAGGGTGATTTCGCCACTGCTTATATCGATATCACGAAACTTTTTGTGGTCATTATAGTCGGATGTCGCTATGGCAACACGAAGGCCGTAGGTCCCCGGTACCTGAGGGTTGATATTGCGTAGGACACAAACCCCATCATGGGTGGTGGTGATGGTCCCAAAACTAATGTTATGGCCGTCTTCGCGGTAGTTGAGGTTTACGTTGGCCCCAACTAGCGGGCGACCATCACTCTGCAAAATGGTTACGGTAAGGTCCTTGCCTGGCGGGAAAACAATGTCGGACTGCTGAACGGGTTGGCTAGCGGTGACGCTTATGGGGTCGCTAAAGTATAAGGACATCCCGCATATGGCCCGAATCTGCCAGCTGGCACCAAGGGGGACCGGGGTGCTGAGGTAGCGGCGATCACGACGAGCGCCCGAGATGGTTTCAAGATGAGGCAATGTCTGATCGTTCTGCTCATCGGCTATGGGAACTATACGAATGCTCACCCATGCGTTGCCGTCTGCCCCTGGCGGCATGGTCACCTGACCATGGATGAGACCTGCGGGGATCGCCTCGAGCTTAATCGGTGGCGCCCCCATGTCAGGGTGAATCCCCACCGACCTCTCTTGGCTGAAATACCAGCCGCGTAGATAGCGAGATGAGAGACGAAGTTCCGTAGGCGCCATTACCTTAAAGCCCGCGGCAACTTCCTGGGCTGGAAGATGCCAATGGGTGCTGAAATTTTCACCTATCGGTGCTTCCCTCACATCCAACCAACCCTGATTAACAGCTTCCGCTGGTTCAACCGCGATCGTCACCGGCGTCAATTGCGGCGCTACTTTTTCCGGCAGGGCTGTGGCAGCTATTTCAAGCTCGGTAAGGGTATCGCGCAGCTCTTTGCTGAGCTTCGTGCCTCCTGCTGTGATAAACACGCTGGGGCACCACAGTCCGGTTAATTCAAGGTGTCCCTGTCCGTCCTCTAAGATAACTGGATGCGAGTTTACAAAACTATGTGACGAACCAGAAAAAAAGTTCATTACCCGGCTAACCTGAACATAGGGCCGTTGGTCTACGCGACTGAGCGGTAAAAACTCAGGATCGCTGACTGTGAGCTGTAAACGCTTAAAGGGCTGCATGGAAACGGGGATAACTTGGTCGGCGGTGGCGGTGAAAATGGCAAAGCCGGAATCATTGACCGCGCGAATTATTGCCACCACACTGTGTCCAAGCTGGTGCAATCTAAAGGTTCCATCACTGCTAAGCGAAGATGATATTGGCAGGGGATGTTGCGTCCGGGTGTGACTCATGTCATTCATGTAATACCCAACCAGCTCAAAGCTGGCATCAAGGCACGGCGTGCCGTCAGCATTGCTGAGTCGCACCTGGACATCTTCCTCCGCTAACATGTGAACCGTATGCTGCGGACCGTCCTCGAGGGCAAGGGGACGGCCATGGATCGTTTCATGACCTGGTGCGGATATGGTTGCGTAGATTATTCCGGTGGACAAACCCTGCCAAGTAATGGCACCGGAGCCGTCCGTGACGCGATTGGGATCGGTTGACCCATGCCCAAGGGGCACGCGCAATCCGACCTCTGCTCCCTCGATTGGCTGGTCATCCGGATCAAGAATCACCAGACGGTGTTCAATGCCAGGATCGATCGTCAAGCTTACTACTTCGCTGGAGGAATCCGCAAAACTCCAGGTCAACTGCGCTAATTCCTGAGCAGGTAATTGATTGTGCTCGCTAGCGAGTAGCGTATAGGTATTAGGTCCATGATAAACCGGCAGGCTTCCCGTTTCATTCTTTAGGGTCGTAATTTCACCATACCTAGAGATGGGTCTGAAACCATTCAAACGAATATTATAGGCATGCCATAGAGACAGGCTTTCTGGGGGTGCGCTGCCATCGGCCATGACAACCCGGTATTGGACAGTCCCCTGTTTTTCGTCTGCGGGCAGCTCGTGCTCCGGAGCAGGCCGAAGGGTAACAAAATCACCGTAGCTTTCCCATACGGCGTTAACCG
>REDP01000020.1 GCA_007693455.1 Planctomycetota bacterium
TCAATCACTCGGGCAAAACCGTCATCCAGGACCGCCATCTCCAACGAAACGCGGATGCCCCAGACATCCTGGGCTTCCGCGATGAGACCATCAAGGGAGGGGTAGGGGTCAGTATCCAGCATGGTGGAGAATCATGGGTCAAAACGGCGGGGGTCTATGGGGGATAGGGGCGGCGGTACAGTCCGTGGGGATAGGTGAACGCAGTGTTTGCTCATAGAGTCAGGTATCCGTATCCACCACTGGGTGTTCGTAGACCCGCGCCGAGCAGAGGAGGTCCAGGGCCTGACGCAGGGCGGCGGCGCGCTCCTCACGATCGACTTTGGTGAAGGTGAACTTCTGCCCGAGCTGGCGGGGCACGCTGTCCAGGGTGGCCGTCAAACGGCGGTGGTGGACTGCATGGCCTCTGTCGACGCCACTTTCTGCCGATTGAATATGTGGCTTGTCCTTGAGTATGCTGTCATGACGAAAAATGATGATACTGATCACATGACCGCTACGCCTGAGTTTCGCACATATCAGCAACGTATTTTTACCGCCGTGGGAAAGATTCAGGCGCTCGACGGACCGGCGGTGGCCAAGGTATTCGCCCAGTGGCATGGCCTTGTATTGAGTGATCTTGACCCCAATGAGCGTAAAGAGATAGAGCATCGTCTCGCTATGGCTGGTGCCATTGTTCAGGCCCACGGGATAGAAAGTGACGATGATTATCGCCGTTTACCCACGCGCGATGCGGCACGCATTTTGGCACATCTCGTTGCGGCGGTGGATTGGTAGTAATGCCGTAACTGGCTGGAATGCCAGCAGGAGAAAAAAGGCTGTCAGATTTCGCCGGTGTGATCCCTTAGGTGGGTATGAATATGTACTCCATTGCCCCCAAAGCTGGTTGTGAAACTGGCCGTTTGTCACTACCGTCCTCGTACAGGAGTAATCCGATGCGTGTAATATTGAGTGCTATCGTATTGGTCAGTTGCTTGGTCTGGGCGCAAGCCCAAGACAGTGCGTATCTTCCGGCGCGCGAGGAGGGGCCTGAAATCCCCAGCCAAGATGATCCGTTTGCTTTTGTACCCCAGGGTATTTGGGGATTGGAGGACGGCCGCTTTGTGGTGAGTGGGTATCAGTACTTCGGTCAGCCTAGCGATCGGCAATTGGGTATGGTGGGCCCCACTGGCTTATGGGTTATTGGTGGGGAGTCGCCACATTTAGTGTTGTTGACCCATAAGGGGCAGCCCCTGATCAGCCATGCCGGCGGCATTGCCATGCGTGAGCAGTATATCTATATCGCTAGTGGCCGCGACGGTGCGGTGTACCGCGGATTGTGGGATGCCGACGCAGCCACGCTTGCTGTAGAGCAGGTAGTGACCAATCCCGTTCCTTCCAGTTTCCTCACCGTTGATGAGCGAGAGGGACTGTTGTGGGTCGGGCAATTTTATAATGGATCGAGTAATTATTTAGATGAGTGGCGACGCGGACGGCATCACTGGCGGGCGGTGGTAATTGCCTACGACACACAGACCTATGAGCCGCAAAAGGCCATTGCCATCCGGCGTAAGGGCCAAGGTATGGTGCTCGCCAATGGGCACATGGCCTTATCGTTGAGCTATGGGCAGCGATCGGATTCCACTCTTGCCGTGTACCCGGACCCCCGATTGCAAGAAGCGCAAGAACGTTTGGCCTTGCCCAGTGGCCAGGAAATACCCCTTTACCTTCCCTTGGGCAGAATTGCAGAGCATACCTTGCCACCGATGGCTGAGGAAATCTGGTGGGATGGCGAAAAGGGAGTCTTATGGATGGCCTACGAATCTGCCGCCCAACGCCGGTTTCCTCGGGTGCGTGCCCACCATCGGCAAAGCCACATTCAAGGCTATCTGCTGCCACAGTTTTCTCAGCCATAAGAAATACCGTTGGCGCGATGTGCGGGTAAGAGACGGTTGACACAATAGGTTTATATATACCCTATAATTCATGGCCAATCAAGACCCCCATGCCAAACAACTCTTGATCAACTATCCCCACGACACGGTTGAACTTTTTGCTCCTGACCTGCTTCACGCTTATGGTGCGGTGACGTCCATTGAGGAAGTGAGTACCGAGATTTTCAACTTGGACCCCCAAGGGCGTTCCGGGTTTCTGGATGTTGCACTGAAGTGCAGGTTTGCCGATGGCAGCCAACATATCTTACTGCTGATTGAACACTGGTCGACTGCCCAGGCCATCAACTATCGGCGCACCGGCCGTTATCTATTTGAGTTGCTGTGTCGTCATCCCCGGGCTTCGGTATTACCGATTATGCTGGTTACTGATGCCAATGTTAGTAATGCGGACAAAGTGGCCGATCGCTTCACTTTGGTTATCGCTGATGCTCCGGTGGTGGATATTCGTTTTCGTGTCCATGTGGTTAATCAGGCTTGGCGCGAGCGTATTGCCCATTCGCGCAATGTGGTGGGGAGTATCTTATGGGTGGTGCCTGATGATGGACGCCCGGTGGAACGTTGTATCGAAGCTTTGCGAAACTTACTCCCCTTGTATCCAACGTGGGAGAAAGGCGCTTTGGCGCAGTTGCTTGCCAGCATGAAGGAATTTGCTAGACTCAAAGACGATCAATTGCAGCAGCTCCATCATCACCTTCGAGGAGACCCTACTATGAGTACAACCCTAGTTGACTTATTTAAGGCTGACGGAATCGCACAGGGCAAGGCTGAAGGGAAAGCTGAGGGCAAGGCTGAGGGCAAGGCTGAAGGCAAGGCTGAGGGTCAAATCGCAGCCCTCTTGTCACTGGTTGCTGATGGCGATGTAAGTCTGGAAAAAGCACGCAATCGTCTGACGCTTTGGTTGAGGGAGGGAGCAATCTCTCAGGAACTCCACGATCAGGCCCTACGGCAACTCAGCAATATTAGTTGATCGTAAGCCTGCGGGAGTGGTGGAAAGGGTTTGCTGCCCGTGCCTGCCGTCAAGGGCTATCCGCCATGCTTATCCAAGGGGGTACATGAGCGCTGTCAGATCTGATATGACCTGTTAATTAGGTTATATTTATAGTGCAGTCCGCAAAAATCGGACCCGGTCTCGCTGGTGGCGGAGATGTTTGCAGCCAGTATGGGGGCATCATGTACCTGCGATATACCCTCTACCCCCTGGAGCTGCCATGTCTAACCGCCGATCATCCACACCCACGG
>REDP01000019.1 GCA_007693455.1 Planctomycetota bacterium
TTTTTGCGTTAAAAGCATGCACCGCGAAGTGGAAATTCCTTACCCAAGGTGAGCTGTGAGTTGTCCTGGGGCGCCATGAACTCCTTCTTGCCGCTGGCCGCTTCCCTGCTCCACTAGGATGTATGCCACGTCTACCTCGTTCCCAAGCAAGCTCCTCTGGGAGTCGTTCCCACACCCTTTTTAAAGAAGCCCAACGCTGGATTCCTGGTGGGGTCAATTCACCGGTGCGGGGGTGGTCACGACTGGGCGGCAAACCTCCGGTTATTCAGCGTGGTGAAGGGCCATGCATCATCGATGTTGATGGGAAACATTATATCGACTATGTGCTGTCCTGGGGCCCTTTGCTCCATGGCCATGCCCACCCCAAAGTGGTGCGGGCCGTACAAGATGCAGCCCAACACGGGCTTTCTTTTGGTGCCCCAACGGGTGCCGAAACCACTATCGCCAAGCTTCTGTGCACAGCCCTTCCCAGTATGGAACAGGTGCGTATGGTCAATTCCGGTACTGAAGCCACCATGAGCGCGCTTCGTTTGGCGCGTGCTGCTACCGGACGCGATCTTATTATCAAATGTGAGGGCTGCTATCACGGTCATGCTGATCATCTTTTGGTCGCCGCTGGAAGTGGTGCTGCCACTTTCGGTCATCCTGATTCTGCTGGGGTTCCAGCTGCCTTTGCCGAGAAAACGTTGGTGGTCCCCTATAATGATGCGGCAGCCATGGAGGCCGTTCTCACTCGGCACCATGATCAGGTAGCAGCCATAATCATTGAACCAGTGGCGGGTAATATGGGTTTTGTTCAACCCCTTGATGGCTATTTGCAAGCCCTGCGGAAACTTGCCACGACCCATGGTTGTCTTCTCATCTTTGACGAAGTTATGACAGGGTTTCGTACCGCTTGGGGTGGACATCAGGTGCGCTGTCGCGTCCGTCCTGATCTTACCTGTCTGGGTAAAGTTATCGGCGGGGGACTTCCCGCTGCTGCCTATGGCGGCAAGCGTTCTGTCATGCGACTTTTGGCACCACAAGGCCCCTGCTACCAAGCGGGCACCTTGTCAGGCAATCCCCTTTCAGTGGCTGCGGGACTGGCAAACCTGCGTTTGGCTGCCGGAAAAGATTTTTATGCCCGCCAAGAGCGTCGTCTGCAACGTCTTGTTGATGGCCTGTGTCTTCGGGCACAGCGTCACAACGTCCCTTTCCAAGCTGGCGTTATGGGAACCATGTGGGGCTTCTTTTTTGCCGAAGCGCAGGTGCGCGATTTCACCTCCGCTGCTGCTGCCCATGTTGAACGCTGGAAAGCCTTTATGGAGGTGATGGTTGCGCGTGGCATTTACCTGGCCCCAAGCCCTTTTGAGGCAGCGTTCTGGTCGAGTGTACATAAAAAGGAGCATATCGATACTACCTTAATGGCGGCCGATGAAGCTTTTGCAGCTGCAGCCCAAGTATAGGCCTGCTTTAATCGCCGATTGCTGATTCCTGTCCTTCTGCTATGTCCCTTGCATGCCCAGCAGTAAACGCAGTACTCGTAACGGCAATCGGCCCACTACCCGCCGTCGATTGGCTGCCGTAGAAGATCACCGACCAGTGGCTGCAGATGGTTCGCAGCCTCCTTTGCTGGATCTTGGGCTCAAGTATAAGATCAAAGTTTTGGCCTTGGCTAATGTCATCCCTATTGGCCTAGGGCTTCTGCTCTTTATTGGCTGGATGACTGATCGGGTGCAATTTAGCATCGATGAGCATCGCCTCCTTTTTACCGTTTTGATTATGCTGTGCTGCTTGGTGGCGATCGCCCTTTCATGGTGGGTTATCAATCCCCTTAGTCAGTGGCTCTATCGCTATTGTTTGTGGTACTATCGCCACGATTCCCCTATGATCTGGTCTCTTCCCTTGGCTGCCACTTGGTTATTATGGCTAGGTATGTGGATTTTATGTATCGTATTGACCATTTCGAGTGTCTGGCTTCTCGGTGCGGGCGCATGGTCTCTCATTGCTCGTATGTAAACCGACAACGCTGTTTTGGTTTGTAGGGCAGTGTACAAGCATGCTCCGCCAAGCGGGCATTCCTTTTCCCGACAAGCTTTGCATCGGCCTGCTTTTGCTTAATGATCCTTCCTTTATCCCTGTAGCACAAAGCGTACGCTTGCGCCATTTCTTGTTCTGGCACTATCAGCAGCAATGAACACACCGCTTTCATCGCCATTACCCGCCATCGCCTGTATTGGTGGGGGAAATATGGGCCAGGCCATCATTGCCGGCTTACTGCAGCTTGATCATCCGCCCCATATTACCGTTATCGATCCCTCACCAGAGGTCGCCGAACGCTTTCACAGTAACGGTACCTTGGCGCAAAGTGTGACTGTCTCGGCCCAGCCAGAAGATGTCTCTGAGGCAGAGATTGTTCTCTTTGCCGTAAAACCGCAGCTGGGGGCACAAGTAGCAGCAAGCTATGCTCCCTATCTTCACCACGATCATTTATTGGTGAGTATCCTCGCTGGGGTATCATGTGCTGGCTTACGTGAGTGGTTTCCTCAAGTGCGCTGTGTTGTGCGTACCATGCCCAATACCCCAATGATGGTGGGAAGTGGTATGGTAGGGGTCTGTAGCGATGGCGTCAGTGAAGAAGACTTACAACGTGTTGAGGCAGTTTTTCAGCCAGCTGCCGTTGTCATGCGCTTGGCTGAGAAACATTTTGATGTGTTAACTGCTCTCTCGGGTTCTGGACCTGCCTATGTCTTTCATTTTGCGGAAGGGCTTTACACGGCAGCTATAAAAGCTGGAATTCCACAGGAAACTGCGCGGATATTAGTACGACAAACTCTCTTTGGATCGGCCCGTTTTCTTGATATTCGCGATAAGGATTCCTGCGATTTTGTTGCCCCCCTCCTTCGTGAACAAGTTACCAGCCCTGGTGGTACTACGGCTGCCGCTCTCGAAGTATTGAGTAATAACGACTGGAATAGTCATCTCCAGGCTGCAGTTCAAGCAGCAGCACATCGTTCTCAGGAGTTACGTGAGTCGTGATTGATTGGGACCAACTTCTCACTCGGCCGCAATTAATTTGCGCCTTAAGCAATCGCACCATTGCCCCTGGTGAGTCTTTTTTTTCTCTCTTACGTTGGCAGGATGGACAATTCCATAGGATTGACGTCAGTGAGGCCCATTGGAATG
>REDP01000018.1 GCA_007693455.1 Planctomycetota bacterium
TAACCCGAAGGGTTTTTACGGTAGCGCGAAGCGCTAGGGCGCATGCGCCCGGCCGGAAAAACGCCCGAGAGTGGCCCCGCAGTCGCGAAGCGACGAGGAGCCCTTCGAGGGCCGGACGTAGGTTCAAATCCTACCCCCGCTACCATAAAACCGACGCTAGTCTTCACGACTAACGTCGGTTTTTTTTATGGCCCCCATTCCCGCGCACCAGGTAGGATTTGCCCCTGCGACTCGTTACTCTGGTTGCCGCCAGCATAGCTGGCGGCAGGTCGCCAGGGCACGCCGTGCCTCCGTGGCACGGCTACGGCAAGCCGTACCCTGGCGACGGTTCAAATCCTACCCCCGCTACCATAAAGCCGACGCTAGTCTTCACGACTAACGTCGGTTTTTTTTATGGCCCCCATTCCCGCGCACCAGGTAGGATTTGCCCCTGCGACTCGTTACTCTGGTTGCCGCCAGCATAGCTGGCGGCAGGTCGCCAGGGCACGCCGTGCCTCCGTGGCACGGCTGTCGGTAATATTGATGCCACCCTCCCCCTGTCGTCAGTCTTCTTCGCTGCCGTTCTCTGCACCAGTGGCTATCCATGCGCGCACTTCGGCGATGACGACATCGGGGTCTTCGCTATTGCGTAGGCGAGCAATGCGGCCGTTGTCGTCCCAGTCGATGAGGACGGTCAGATCGGGACTCAGTCGTGCCTGATGGTGATCACCACGAATACGATGCACCACGGCTTGAGTGGGATTGGTGAAAAAGGTTGCACTGGATGCCAGCCAGGGCTCTTGGGGATGATCCTCACGGTGGCGCAGACTCAGTATGGCGTGAAGTGGGGCAAGGTAGCTATCCCATGCTGGCTGGCTCAGGTCCACTTCGATGGCAACCAGGGTTGGCGCTAATTGACCCGAGACCATTTCCGAACGTTCGTGCTGGATTTCGTAGCCTTCTTGGCCCTGAAATACCACTGACGAGAGCCCCAGCTCACGCTCGTTCCAGGCGATTATGCGAGCATGGTTATCGAGAAGTAAGAATGGGTGGTCTACAAGCATGGTTCCGCCAATATCATCGGGGTCTGGCGGAGTATAGAGCAACTGTAACACCCGGTTGCCACCATAACGAGCGTCTGCGGGCAGCAGCCGCGCCCAGAATCGTTCTCCATACATGGTGCCGTGAAGCTCGAGCGTGCCGGCTTCGGGAATGCGTGGCTGCACCCGTTCATTGGCGTTGGCAGAATCAACTGGGAAAAACAGACTGACAAGTAAAAAGCACAGTGCCAAAGCAAGGCGACTACTGTGACGCGTGTGGCGCGGGATGGATGGGAAGTCAGAGGAGAGGCGATGCATGGCAACCCTTTCAAAAAAAAGTTTCAGAAGCGATGTGCGCCCGAGGGAACAGTGTACAACCTTAACGCATGGAATGACCGGGGCGTTCAGTCTTTCTACGCCGAGCTACGGTGTAGCTGAGACCATTGCCGATACCGTGCAGTATCCATACCAATAATGGTGTCAGCAAAAGCACCAGGGCCAATGAATAACGCCACATGCCCAGGCGCGAATCGTAGAGCATGGCAGTGGAACCAGGATGATCAGGGTGAAAGAAAATCTGAAAGGGAGTTCCGCGTTCAATGTCCCGTTGATAGCCTTGAAGGGCTTGGGGCCATTCTTCTGGGGTATAGATGCGATCCTCGCGCTCGCGGCCGAAGGCATCGCTACGACCAACACCCAAGTAGACTACCTGACGACGCTCGCCAATCTTCCCCTCGGGAGAAAATTCGAAGATATGCTGGACCGCAATCGATCCGTTACTGGCATAAGGCAGAACCTCCATGAGTCGACCAGTCACCATACTCATATGGGTGCGGGCGATAAGGGTGGGACTGAGTAAGGCGACTCCAATGGCAATCATCAATGCCCCCACCAGCAAAGACGGCCAGCGATTGCGGGGCGGGGTGACGGCAGCACGAATGCGAGAGCTACTACTACCCACGTATTTCCTCGCGTTGCACGGGATTCACCAAACTTCCCAGGTCATCAATGCTGCAGGTAACCACTTCACCAGGCTGTAAAAAGCGCTTGGGGTGACGATAACACCCTACGCCCGCAGGTGTCCCGGTGGTGATCAGATCACCTGGCTCAAGGGTTTGATAGCGGCTTATGTAGGCAATAAGGGCGGGAATATCATGGATGAGATCGGCCGCCAGGGCCCGCTGGAGCTGCTGTTCGCCAATGCTGGTAGTCAAGAGTAACTGCCGATAATCGGCGATTTCATCACTGGAAACAAAGGCTGGCCCACAGGGGAAAAAGGTATCGCAGCTTTTCGCGCGATAGAATTGTTTATCAGCCTTTTGCCAGCGTCGTTCACTGACATCATTTCCGATCATATATCCAGCCACCACCCGCATTGCCGCCTCCACGGGCACATGGCGGCAGCGCTCACCAATAACCACCACAAGCTCTACCTCATAATCTACGGCCTGCGCATCAGCAGGGAGGATAATAGGGTCACGTGGCCCCGCCAGGGCGCTGGGGGCAATGGCGAAGAGCATTGGCTGCTCTGGGTAGGGAACATTTTGCTCATCGGCATGGCCCCGATAATTAAGCCCCACCCCAATAATTTTGCTGGGGTCTGGGATGGGCGGCCGCAGATGCAGTCCAGCCAAGGGACGACCCATATCGGCTTGAATACGATGCATACGGGCGGCAAGTTCTCGCAGACGAGAGTCTCGGATGAGCTGCCGCACCCCGTAACCACCAAGGTCTGGCGCCACTTCATCAATAAACACTACGTACTCACCAAGCAAAAAACCACAGCGATCACCACCCGAATCGGCAACATTGACCAGACGCATGACACCCCCTCTCTCTCGTAAAGTGACCCAAGAACAGGCTCACAACCCACTCAAGGGTGCACTATCGGTCTACTGGCGGTGTCGCAAGCAGTGGGTACATGGGAGCCGCTCAGCCTCGCCTAACACTTGCCGTAGGGCACTTTATGCACAGCATGTCCTTTGAGGGAGCTGCTGATGCCCATTCTCAATTGGACCTCCACCATTCTCGGGTACCCGGCGCATACGCGTTCGGCGGCGCCAGTCATTGCGCTATCCCATATGAATACCCATGAAGCCCTGCGCTTTGCCGAAGCCGT
>REDP01000244.1 GCA_007693455.1 Planctomycetota bacterium
GGTTACTCGGTGGTTGCCGTACTTGCCCCAACGGTGTTACCGCAAGGGGCAGATCATGTCTACTTCGAAGCCTCAGCAGTCATCATTACCTTGGTGCTGGTGGGCCGATATTTGGAGGGTCGTGCTCGGGGACGAGCGGGCGCGGCGGTACAAACCCTTCTCGGGCAGCAGCCCAGTCAGGCCATACGGCTGAGTGATGGTGAGCAGAGCTCTCGCGAGGAGACCGTCCCCATCACGGCGATTACGGTCGGAGATTGTCTGCGCGTACGCGATGGCGATCAGATTCCTCTCGATGGTCGCATTGAAGATGGCGCGGGTGATATTGATGAATCAATGATTACTGGCGAAGCCTTGCCAGTACCTCGGCGCCAGGGAGATGCGGTGGTGGGGGGGACGGTACTCACCACTGGCAGCTTGATTATCCGTGTTGAAGCCGTTGGCGCAGACACCGCAGTGGCGCGTATCGCCGCCATGGTGGCCCAGGCCCAAGCGGGCAAGCTCCCCATTCAGTCACTGGTTGACCGCGTCACTGCGGTTTTTGTTCCAGTTGTGTTAGTGATAGCTGCTGTGACTGCCGTGCTGTGGTATGTGGTGGGCCCCGATCCCGCCTTGAGTAATGCCATGGTGAGTGCGGTGGCGGTGCTGATTATTGCCTGCCCCTGTGCCATGGGCTTGGCGGTACCCACTTCCATCATGGTTGCTACAGGCCTGGCGGCTCAGAAGGGCATTCTCTTTGCTCGTGGTGATGCCCTGCAGACGCTGTGCTCGATACGTCTGCTTGCCTGTGATAAAACGGGCACCTTGACCCATGGCAGTATGGCAATTGAGAGTATCCACGGTCTTTCGCCAGAGCGTCAGGAACAGGTTCTCAGTATGGCTGCCGCCGTTGAGCAGCACTCTTCGCATCCTATTGCCCACGCCCTTTGCAGCTATGTGCGTGATCGGGATTGGCCCATTGCCCACGCCGAGGACTACCAGGTGCGCCATGGTGCGGGGGTGCAGGCGCGGGTTGCAGATTCTTCTGGTGGTTGGCGTCAGGTGCAGTTGCTGTCCCATGGCGCCGCCAGTGCTGGGGATTATGACCTCAAGCCTTGGGAGGCGGCTGTCCAGGCAGTTATTGATGCTGCAGCAAGTCCCTTGGTAGTGATCATTGATGGGCAGGTGGAGGCGGTGTTGGGGATAAGTGATCAGGTGCGCGCGGAGGCAGCGGAGGCTCTAACCTCTCTGCGTCAGCGGGGAGTGCGTACGGTGATGCTGAGTGGCGATCATCACCACCAAGCCCAAACGGTAGCTCAGGCGGTGGGAATTGAGGAGGTTTTTGCGCCCCTCCGTCCAGAGGAAAAAGTAGCTACCCTTGAGCAATTGCGCGATGAGGGTCTTACCGTGGCGAGCATTGGTGATGGCGTGAACGATGCACCATTGCTTGCTCAAGCTGATATTGGCATCGCCATAGGAGCAGGCACCGATATTGCCATAGAGGCTGCGGATGTAGTATTGATGGCCGATGATTTGCGTCGCGTAGCCCTGGCTATGGATATCTCTGTGGCCACCATGCGCACCATACGACAAAACGTATTTTGGGCCTTTGCCTATAATACGGCCTTAATACCTGTGGCAGCTGGTGCCTTGTACCCCGTGTGGGGCATTACCCTTAATCCGGCCTTTGCCGCCTTGGCGATGGCAGCCTCGAGCATCTGTGTGGTGGCGAACGCCCTGCGTCTCAAGCAGCGTGTGGCGGGGATGGCACGGCCTTCGCCGACAAGTGGGTAGTGGCATAGCTTAAGCCCATCTATGCCCATGAGAAGTCGTTGCGGCTCTTTAAAGAATAGGTACCGGACTCAGCACTAGAAGGGCGAGAGATATGGCCATTGGGGGCGGTTGGTGCGGTGTACCTCTTCCACATCCAGGCCCAGTAAGGGGCGCTGGGCATCGCCCAGGTGACGTAAGGTGCCTCGAACAACCACCCAACTATTCTCTGTGTACTGGCCAATATCGCTTCCACGTAAGGCAATGCCAATGGGTGAGGCATCAGCAATACAGCAGATCATGAGCAGGCGAAAGCCCATCACCTCTGGTTCCATGGCCAGCAGTTCAGCGGCCAGTTGTTGTTCGCGGCGGGGAGTTATTTCGGCAATATTGAGGGTTAATTCTATGCGCCGCCCATCCCATTGCGGCCCAGCACGATAGCAATCGAGAAGGGTGACAGGAGTATAGCGATCATCAATGGTAGAGTCGGCTTCCTCGCTGTCGTACGTCTCGCGTTGCACGCGAATACGCGCAGAGCTACCAAAGCTCACTCGCTCCTCTGCTTGAATGGTCATGCTCAGGAGGTCCCCGGGATGATCGGCTAAGGGCTGAGCCGACTGCATCCGCGGGCCTGGCATATTCCATCCCATGTGATCAATAAAACTGGCCCCCGCATCACGTGGAGGAATGCAGAGGAGAAACGTCAGCGGCAAGAGATGAGCCAGTGATTCAGCCGGACCAGGGGTTACTGCCTGCCGAGTTGGCCCACAAAAGCGCAAGAGGGCAATAAGGATAATGACAGCGCCACTTATGCTGAGCACTGTCTGTTGCCAGGGGGCAACGAGAATGCTACTCCATGGCCCCAGGCCACCCAGTAGGAAGGCTGCACCCCAGGCCATGGCCAGAAGACTGCGTAAACGTCCAGGCCAAGGAGAAATCATATCCATATTCCTGTGATCAGGGATCCTAGATACACCAATACGGCAGTGGTCCCCATGATTTTGGCAATTGCCATGGGGGTCAAGACCGTGCGCAGCATGAGCAGTAATTTAATATCGCACATGGGACCGAAGACGAGAAAAGCCAATAATGCCGACAGAGCAAATCCGTGCATGCCTGCGGCAATAAAGGCATCGGCCTCACTGCACAGGGATGAGACAAAGGCCAGGGCCATGGTAATCATGGGCGCAATGGCAGGGTCTCCAGCAATGCCATCAAGGCTTGAGGCTGGTATCGCCACCCGTAGCGCCGTGGCCAGGCCAACCCCAAAGAGGAAGAACAAGAAGGTGTCGAAAACATCGCCTAAAACGCGCTCGGCACGTCCGCCCCAGCCTCCTGCATGGTGGTGCTGGTGGCCGCCACAATCGTTGCCTCGCACTAAGGCGGTGGCCGGATTCATGCGCCAGAAAATTGTTCCCACTAGAACCGCAACCACAAAGCCCAGACCGCCACGCCATAGGGCCATTTCCCAATTGGCAAAGGCAACCCAGGTGCTGAGTAAAACCAAGGGATTGAGAATCGGCGCAACCAATAAAAAGACGATAGCATGGGGCAGAGGTAGGCCCTTACGTAGGAGGCCGCGTAAAACCACTACAACCCCGCATTCGCAGGTGGGAATAAACGGTGAAGCAAGAGCAACCAGGGGCAGGCCAAACCAGCCCGTGCGCCGAGCTATTCGGGGCAGCCAATCATCACGCAAGACCGCTTCCATGCCGAGGGTCAACACCGCTGCGGCAAGAATCCAGGGTGCGGCCTCCATCACAATGCCCAAGAAAATCAAGGTAGCATAGTGGGCGGTTTCAGGGGCAATAAACCACGACGCAGTTAAGAGTAATGCCATCGCCACGACCAAGCGCGCAGCAATGCGTCGAACCCGCATCTGTGCGGGGTCAATATGGCTGTGCTCGGCGTGCTCATGCCCATGCTCATGATCGCATTCATCTCCGTGGTGATGGTGCTCATGCCCATGTTCATGATCGCATTCATCCCCGTGGTGATGGTGCGTATGCTTGTGGGGGTGCTCAGAATCATGCTGGTGGGCCATAGACATCCTAGCAGCGGTGTTTTTGGCTCTACGGATCTTCTTCAGGGGCGTCCGCAAAGGGGGGTAAGCAGGCTGCTAATGTTGCAATTGTGTTGCAGCACTGCAAGCCCCGCTCTCCCTGCCGCAAAAAAAAGCCCCTGCAAGCCTATGCTTGCAGGGGCTTTAGTGGCGCGCCGGGGAGGATTCGAACCCCCAACCTCCTGATCCGTAGTCAGGTGCTCTATCCAATTGAGCTACCAGCGCTTGCGCGTGAGGCGGAAGTATGTGCCCTGATTTCACTCGTCAAGAGGCGGATTGCCCTGGTGTTCTTGGCCGTGGATGGTGGCCATAATGCGACGGCTTCCGCCGTGCTGCCGATGTTCTCCTAGCCAAATACCCTGCCAGGTGCCCAGGGCCAAGCGTCCTTGGTGAATGGGGAGGGTAAGGCTCGTGCCAAACAGAGCGCTCTTGATATGTGCGGGCATATCATCGCTACCCTCAAGGGTGTGCACATAATAGGCCTCATCGTCGGCAGCGGCTCGCCGCGCCCAGGATTCCAGATCCACGCGGACATCAGGATCATAGCTTTCGTTGAGGAGCAGGCTGGCCGAAGTGTGCTGCAGGAGGAGGTGGCAGAGTCCGCACTGCAGATTGGCAATCATCGGTAAGGCGTTGATGATTTCTTCGCTGACGAGATGGAAGCCCCTGCTGCGGGAGCGCAGGGATATTACAACTTGTTGCCACGTGGTCATTGGGCTAGCTGATCGGCTCAAGGTTCAGAATGCGATTTAAGGTGGCGCTGGCGAGCATGGCGCGGCTGGTGCGTGCGTGATCGGGGTGGTAGTATCCACCGATATCTACTGGAGCGCCCTGGGCAGCATTAAGCTCGCGCACAATGGCTTCCTCTTCATCCACTAAAGCTTCGGCAATGGGGCGGAATTCTTCGGCTAAATCGCTGTCCTCATCTTGTCCAGCCAGGGCCTGAGCCCAATATAACGCCAGATAAAAATGACTACCGCGATTGTCGAGTTCATTGACTTTACGCGAAGGTGATTTGTTGTTATTGAGATAGCCGGCGGTGGCTTGATTGAGCGTGTCGGCCAGTATTTGCGCCCTACGGTTGCTGCTTTTGCGTCCCAGATCCTCCAGGGAAACGGCCAGGGCAAGATATTCGCCCAGACTGTCCCAGCGCAGGTGCCCTTCTTTGACGAATTGCTGAACGTGTTTGGGGGCTGAGCCACCAGCACCCGTTTCGTACAGACCACCGCCAGCCAAAAGGGGAACGATGGAGAGCATCTTGGCACTGGTGCCCAGCTCAAGGATGGGGAAGAGATCGGTAAGATAGTCGCGCAGGACGTTGCCAGTAACCGATATGGTATCGAGGCCATCCTTTGCTCGCTGCAGGGAAAGGCGGGTAGCTTCTACTGGCGCAAGAATGCGAATGTCTAAGCCGCTGGTATCATGCTGGGGAAGGGCTGCTTCAACTTTGGCAATGAGTTGTGCATCGTGGGCGCGTTGGCTATTGAGCCAGAAAATAGCAGGTGCGCCAGTGGCACGAGCGCGGCGCACGGCCAGGCCGACCCAGTCCTGAATGGCTACATCCTTGGTTTGGCACATGCGCCAGATATCGCCGGCTTCTACGCTATGTTCCATGACAATGCTACCATCGCCCAGGCGAACGCGTACCGTGCCGGCAGCAGGGATCTCAAAGGTTTTATCATGGGAGCCATACTCCTCAGCCTTTTTCGCCATCAGACCGACGTTGGGTATAGAACCCATGGTCGTTGGATCAAAGGCCCCATGTTCTTTGCAGAAATTGATGGTTTCTTGATAGACCCCAGCGTAGGAGCGATCAGGGATAACGGCGACAGTGTCGTGCGGTTTGCCATCGGGGCCCCACATAATGCCCCCAGCACGGATGGCCGCAGGCATGCTGGCGTCAATGATCACATCCGAGGGCACGTGGAGGTTGGTAATGCCACGATCGCTATCGACCATGGCTAACGGTGGGCGTTGCGCATAGCAGGCAGCGATGTCGGCGTCAATGGCAGTCCGCGTGGCTTCGTCTGCATCCTGCAGCTTGGCGTAGAGGTCGCCTAAGCCATTGTTGGGGTTTACCCCCAGTTGGGCGAGGGTTTGCCCATGCTTTGCAAATACGGAGTCAAAATACGTGGTAACCGCATGGCCAAAGATAATAGGATCAGACACCTTCATCATGGTTGCCTTGAGATGCACCGAAAAAAGGACTCCAGCTTTCTCAGCTTGGGCAATGGCATTGTGCAGAAAGGCGCGCAAATGGCGCTGACTCATCACTGCTGCGTCAATGACTTCGCCTGCAAGTACGGGCACGGGATCACGCAAGGGGCGCATGGAGCCGGCGGCGTCAATAAATTCAATGCGGACTTCATCGTCCTGAGCGATGGTGTGGGATTGTTCACTGCCAAAGAAATCGCCCTCGTGCATGTGCGCGACTGTGGTACGGGATTCCTTGCTCCAGGCGCCCATGGAGTGGGGGTGTTTGCGGGCATAGCCCTTCACGGGAAGGGGGGCGCGGCGGTCGGAGTTGCCTTCGCGTAAGACGGGATTAACGGCACTACCCAACACTTTGCTATAGCGAGCCTTGATATCAGCTTCGCGCTCATCGCTGGGGTTGACAGGGTAATCAGGTACCGCAAAGCCTTGCTCCTGCAGCTCGCTAATGGCGGCATTGAGCTGGGGAAGGGAGGCGCTAATATTGGGCAGTTTAATAATATTGGCTTCTGGCTTAGTGGCCAGGGAGCCCAGGGCCGAGAGTTCATCGGCAATGCGCTGTTCTGGACGGAGGAAGTCTGGGAATTGGGCGAGAATGCGGCCGCTGAGTGAAATATCACGACTTTCAAGGGTGACCCCACTGGAGGCGGCAAACCGACGTACTATCGGTAAGAGGCAGTAGGTTGCCAGGGCCGGTGCCTCATCGGTGTGGGTGTAGATGATATGCTGCTGGGTAGTCATGAAAGCGCTCCGCTCTAGGGGTGTGCCTGCCGCTGTGCTGTTATTTGCCAGCGGCATGGGTGGGCAACGATGAAAGTCTTGGCGCAGAGTCAACCGCTGGGCTTGCCGATGTTGCCGAAGCATGCTATGTTGGTCATGGCATGCACAGCAGGGGCGATAGGGTTTCCGCCCCAGGTGACCACTTTCTGGCCTGATTCTTCCGTTGGGCTCTCCCTTTCATTCCCTTCTACTATCACCCTGAACCAAGGAGATTGCATTCATGACCGTTCGCAAAGTTGCTATGCTTACCGCGGGAGGGCTTGCGCCCTGCCTCTCTTCTGCCGTTGGCGGCCTCATTGAGCGCTACAGTGAGTTGCATCCACACGTGGAGTTAATTGCCTACGTGGGCGGCTACCAGGGACTTCTGCGTGGCGAGTCGATTGCCATAACCCCCGAGATTCGCGCCCAGGCAGGTGTCCTGCATCGACATGGGGGTAGCCCCATTGGTAATAGTCGGGTAAAGCTCACCAACGTTGCTGACTGCGTAAAGCGTGGTTTAGTAGCTGAAGGGGATGACCCCTTACAGGTGGCAGCAAAGCAATTGACCACGGATGGAGTGGATGTTCTGCATACCATTGGCGGTGATGACACCAACACTACCGCTGCGGACTTGGCGGCTTATCTCGCCAAAGAAAACTATGACCTCACCGTAGTGGGCTTGCCAAAAACCATCGACAACGATGTCTTTCCCATTCAGCAAAGCTTGGGTGCCTGGACCGCCGCTGAAGAGGGGGCGCAATTCTTCGCCAACATTGTTGCCGAGCATAATGCCAATCCACGGATGCTGATTATCCACGAAGTGATGGGGCGCAATTGTGGTTGGCTCACCGCTGCTACCGCAGCCTACTATCGTCAACATATCCTGGGCGCTAAGGGCTTGCTTCCTGGTATCGGCCTGAGTCAAGAGCGCCTGGATGTACATGCCGTCTTCATCCCCGAACAAGCCATTGATATTGCCGCCGAGGCCAAGCGCCTCAAAGCCGTGATGGATGCCCATGACTGCGTCAATATCTTTATTTCTGAAGGCGCTGGCGTTGCCGATATTGTCAGTGAAATGGAAGCCAAGGGTGAGGAGGTGCCCCGTGACGCCTTTGGTCATGTGCGCTTGGATGCGGTTAACCCTGGAGCTTGGTTTGGAAAGCAGTTTGCCAGCATGCTTGGCGCGGAGAAAGTTATGGTGCAAAAGAGTGGCTACTACGCTCGTGCCGCCGCAGCCAATGCCGAAGACCTGCGCCTGATCAAGAGTTGCACCGATTTGGCTGTCGACTGTGCCATGCGCCGCGAAGGCGGGGTCATCGGCCATGATGAGGATCAGGGTGGCGTATTACGCGCCATCGAGTTTCCGCGGATTAAGGGTGGCAAGCCCTTTGCTGCGGAAAGCGAATGGTTCCAAAATCTCCTCCGAGAGATTGGCCAGCCCTAAAGGTCCCCTGCGGTAGGGAATTTCTTGTGTGCGCTCGCCCCCATTCGCGGTTAGGTGGATGGGGGCGAGCTGTTGAGGGTGCATGTATCTGTGAGTCGAGGGGGGGGTATTCCTGCCTGTGTTCGGAAGTAAGTCGTTCTCCCGTACAGCATAAGCCTGGCTTGCGATTCAGGCAGGGCTGCTAGGATACTGTGCGTCAATGCCGGTTCACTGTCATTGATCTTATCGCAACGATACAACTTCGCCGTCTTCATGGAGGATATATGGAAAACTTTTTGCGCTCTCTTACGAGCGGCCGCCCCCGTATTATGATGATCAGTACCCATGGCTATGTGGCTGGAAACCCGCCCTTGGGTGCGGCTGATACCGGTGGCCAAGTGGTCTATGTATTAGAGTTGTCAAAGAAGTTTGCTGATTTGGGTTATGAGGTGGATATTTGGACGCGGCAGTTCGAAGATCAGCCGCCGTTTGATGACATGGATGAACATGTGCGCGTTATCCGGGTTCCTTGTGGCGGAAAGGACTTCATCCCCAAAGAATACTTGTATAAAAAACTTCCCGAATGGGGCGAGCATGCCCATCGTTTTATTGTCAAACACAAGTTGAATTACCAATTCATCAATAGTCATTATTGGGATGCGGGTTTAGCCGGGCAGCACCTCTCAGAAGTTCTGGGCGTGCCTCATGTGCATACTCCGCATAGCCTCGGTTTATGGAAGCAACAGCAAATGCGCGAAGACTTCCCTGGCGAAGAGGCGGCCTTTGAAAAGCAATATAACTTTGAGCGCCGTATTCACCATGAGCGCAATCTGTACCGTGAGTGCGACCTTGTGATCAGCACCACTCCGGTACAGACAGATATGTTTGTCAGCGACTACGATCTGCCTGCGAAGAAGGTAAAAATGATTCCTCCGGGCTACGATGACAATCGCTTTTTTGCGGTGTCGGATGCCTCGCGGCAGGCCGCTCGTAGTCGCTTTGGCTTTAGTGGTAAGGTGATTCTTGCCCTTGGACGCTTGGCGGAAAATAAGGGATACGATTTACTGGTCGATGCCTTTCCATTGATTGCTCAGCGTGATCCTGAAGCGGTTCTGCACTTAGCCGTGGGCGGCGATAATATGGGCGAAGCCGAGCAGCGTATTTATGATGAACTGCAAGAAAAAGTTGCGGAATTGGGGATCAAGGATCGCGTTATCTTTGGCGGCTACGTGTCCGACGAAGATCTCCCCGATGTCTATCGGGCGGCAGACTGCTTTGTGCTCTGTTCGCGCTATGAGCCCTTTGGTATGACCGCCATTGAGGCAATGGCATCAGGGACGCCAACGATTATCACCTGCCATGGTGGGCTATGGCGAGCAACAACCTATGGTCGTCATGCCCTCATTGCTGATCCGTTTGATCGTGAGGATTTGGGGATCACCATTACCAAGGTCCTCAAGCTACCGCTGATGGCGCGTCGTTTGTCGACCATGGGTGCACATCGAGCGCGTTCCTTATTCACCTGGACGGGTATTGCTCAGCAAGTATTGCGAGCGGTTGAGGCTCGTTCCACTAAGCCCTTCTCAGTCCTGGATGATGCCTGGGATGAGCCGTGGAATGAAGGTGATTAGGGTGATATCGCGGTATTCGTTCCGCAAGGTCTAGGTGACCCAGTACGACCACGCGTTAAAGGATGCGAATGCGCATCCTTTAACGCGTTGGAGGTCTTTGTGGTGATATGACAAGCTGTCTTTGGTGCGGGGGGCATGAGGCGCCAACTTTATTATTGAATAACTCCACAGGGATCGCCTGACATACTCACCCATTTCCGATTTATTTTCCAGCAATGATATGTAAGGAATTATTTTATGGCCAAGCGCCCTGCAATACGTTTATTTTCCTCCGATCTGGACGGCACCCTCTTGGGTAATCCAGAGGCAACGGCTCGCTTTACCGCAACCTGGGAGGCCTTGCCCACCAAAAGCCGTCCGTTGCTAGTGTATAATAGCGGGCGTTTGGTTGATGAAATTAGTCAGGTAGTGAGTGATCACGATATTCCAGAGCCAGACTTTATTATTGGCGGGGTCGGTACTGAGATCGTTGATAATCGACGCAAGGCAGTGCTCTCTGACTACCAAAATCAACAGTTTGAGCACTGGGATGTCCAAGAGATCGAACTTTACATGGCTTCAGTGCCAGGGGCCGCGCGGCAGCCAGAGCGCTTTCAGACCGCGTATAAATCGTCCTGGTATTTACATGGCGCTGACCGTAAAGTAATTAAGTGTATTGATCGTGATCTGGCAAGCCGAGGGCTGCATGTTTCGGTGGTGTACTCATCAAGCCGAGATTTGGATATCATTCCCAAGCGTGCGAGTAAAGGGCAGGCCCTGCGTTGGCTGCTTAAGCATCTCCGTTTGCGGGCGAGTAGTGTTGTGGTAAGCGGCGACTCGGCTAACGATGCGAGCATGTATGCGTTACGTGGAGTGAACGGCATTCTGGTAGAAAATGCACAGCCGGAATTGGTCGAGAGTTGCGTAAAGCAGGGCGCATTTCACGCTCGCGGTTTTATGGCCGATGGTGTTATTGAGGGGCTGCAACATTTTGGGGTGTTACCCGAAGTGGTAGTAGATGTTACTGAGTTTGCGGGTGCTTCGCACTATGATGCGGAAATGTCTCGGCTCTTTGACCCAAAGAGTTTGCGGCACCTTGATGCAGCCCAGCAGTCTCTTATTGGTGAGGGGTATCGTCAGGCCATTGCCGCTATTCGGCGCAATATCACCGAAATGGGTTTTAGTGCCTGCAGTATTCCCGATAATGAAGCCACTGGGACTGATGCTAATTATCACAGTGTATGGGCGCGTGATGGGGCAGTGGTTGTGGTGGGCACCAGTGCAATTAATGATCCTGATATTAGGGCCTGTCAGCGTCAAACCCTGACCACCCTCCTTGATGCCATGACTTCCAATGGTCAAGTCCCTGCCAATGTGCGCATTGCTACGGGTGAGCCTGATTACTCAGGGGTCGGGGGGATCTGCTCAATTGATTCCGGCATTTGGCTGGTTATTGCCGTGTATTATTATGTTACCGCTACAGGGGATCGCGAATTTCTTGATCGTTATAGTGATCATCTGCGAAAGATTATGTTCTGGCTGCAGGCCCATGATTCGAATAATGATGGCTTATTGGAAATCCCCGAGGCATCTGATTGGACGGATCTTTTTGGCCGCAGTTATCAGGTGCTTTATGATGAGGTTCTGTGGTATCGGGCCAATGTCTGTTGGGCGCGCATGCTCGAAATCATGGAGGATTATGATGCCGCCAGTTCCGTGTTTCGTCGCAGTCAATATATTCAGGGTAAGTTGCTGACCACGTTTTGGCCGTCTATTCATGGGTCCAGTGATCCGCATTTTGCTCACACCTTTGCCGATCGCCAGTATTCCATTGGCGATGTGCACTATCTCTTGGCCGAAGTCACCCCCTTTAATTTCTCCTGGCGCTGTGATGTGTATGGCAATGTCCTAGCGTTTCTTGATAATGTATTGGATGTGACCCGGGCTCGTACGGCCTTTAAATTTATGTGGGGGGCTGGCGTTAATCAGCCCTGGCCAGTGACTAATTTATATCCTGTAGTGCAGTTTGGGGATCCTGACTGGCGTCCCTATTACACCGTGAATCTGCTCAATCTCCCTGGTCATTATCATAATGGAGGCATTTGGCCGCTCATTGGTGGTATGTGGGTTCGTTTTATCGAGCGTTTAGGCTTCCATGATGTGGCCTGCCAGGAATTGGTGCGGCTCACAGAGTTGTGTCGGGCAGGCATTCGTGATGAATGGGAATTTAACGAATGGTATCATGGGGTTACTGGCCGACCCATGGGCAAGGCGTATCAGGCGTGGTCTGCCTCAAGCTATATTCACGCCTGTCAAGATCTTGGTGCTGGTTTGGATGAAGTGCATAAATCTATGGATACGGGATTATACTGTCGTTTCCCACAAGGGGAGTGACAAACCTAACGTATTTCCGATCCTGGGGGCTGGTAGGGTGATGACAATGCGCTGCTTGCGCTCTTGACGAACTGGGTTTGTGGGTCACTCTGCCGCGCCTTGCAGAGACAGGCTTGAGCGTGTGATCATTGCGGCCTAAAGGCTTATGTCCTGCTGTCTGAGGTGGGGAGTGGCATTGGAGACTGGCTATGAGATGGACTATAGGTTCGGATATTGACGGAACCTTAACCGGTGATGCTGTGGCGCTGCAGCGCTTGGCTGGACGTATTGCAGCTTTCCGTGCCGCTGGGGGAAAGTTTGCATTGGTGACGGGGCGTTCCTATGGCGAGGCCCTTTGTGGCCTTGTGGACGAGGGGCTGCCTATGGCCGATGCCATTATTACTCAGGTTGGAACCGAGATCTACCTTCCTCCGTTTGTGCCCGATCAAAGCCCACTTGCGGCTTGGTCGACTCAGTTGCAGCAGGCCTTTACCCATCAGCGGGCGGTGGATTTTGTGGAGCCAGATGGTCAGTGGGTCTTACAGTCTGGTAAGGCCAATACGGCACTGAAGGCCAGTTGGTGGTATGTTGGACGGGGCGACCCTGATGCTGCGGCGCAGCGGGTGGCTGCTCGGGTGGCAGAGCATCCAGATTATCGGATGATCTGGTCGAGTGGTCGTGATCTCGACATTCTTCCGGCGACTGCGGGTAAGGGCTGTGCTTTACGCTTTCTTGTTGAGTATTGGCAGCGTGACGCCGATGCCTGTGTCGTTGCTGGCGATACGGGCAACGACATTAATATGATCGAAGCATTTTCTCGCGGTATTGTGGTGGCTAATGCCCAGGCGGAACTCCTGCGGTTTGGCCGGGAGCGCAATGGGGATACGGTGTTTATGGCCAGCCATCCCTATGCGGCTGGAGTTGAGCAAGGGTTGGATTATTGGTCCGTACTGCCGTGACTACGGCGACCTAAAGCTCGCTAGGGAAAGCATGCCCGCTGTGCGGGCATGCTTTGGGCGCAAGACGGCCTATTTGGCGCGTTTTTGTCGGATGACCTGGAGATAGGCGGTCCCGGGGGCGGGCTCTGAGTCGCCGTATTGCCATGAGTGTATGCATGGTGGACAGATCGGATGACAGGGTATATTCCTCGTTCGATCCCAAAGGAGGTATGTATGTCAGCGGTGATTGGTAATGCGGTGATTGGACAGTCTGGTGGGCCCACGGCGGTTATCAATCAGACTCTGGTTGGGGTGGTGCAGGCGGCCTTGGCAGCTCCTGAGATTGAGCGCGTTTATGGCGCTATTCATGGCATTCAGGGTATTCTTGATGGAAACTTCATGGACTTTTCCCAGGAAGACCCTGATAATCTGGAAGTGGTGGCGGGGACGCCCTCATCAGCCCTGTTTTCGGTGCGCCTTAAGCCCAATGAAGATATCTGTCGGCGCATCTTTGAGCGCTTCCGCCAGCTGAATGTGCGCTACTTCTTCTATATTGGTGGCAATGACACCGCTGAAACCACTCATCTCATTAATGAGATGGCGCAGGCTCAGGGCTATGATTTGCGATGTTTTCATTGCCCCAAGACCATTGATAACGATTTACGTGTCACCGATCATTGCCCGGGGTATGCTAGTGCCGCCAAGTGGGTGGCCCAAGCCTTTATGGGTGACAACCTTGATAATCGCTCCTTGGGGGGCATTAAAATCAATATTGTCATGGGCCGTGATGCGGGGTGGCTTACTGCGGCCTCGGTATTGGCGCGGGTGTTTCCTGATGATGGGCCGCATGTGGTCTATGTTCCCGAGGTTGATTTTAGTCTCGAACGCTTTTGTGTTGATATTGAGGCCGTCTACCGGCGCCTCGGGCGTTGTGTGGTGGCGGTATCAGAAGGAGTGCATGGCCCTGGTGGGACTCCGATCATAGATCTCGGTGAGGTTGATAGCCATGGCAATCGCCAGTTATCGGGTTCTGGAGCCTTGGGAGACGCGCTGGCCGATGCGGTCAAGCAGCATCTTGCTCAAGTCATGCCCGATGTGAAACATCGAGTGCGGGCAGATACCTTTGGCTACTTGCAGCGCTGTTTTCCAGGTGTGGTCTCTGACATTGATGCCCAGGAGGCGCGACAGGTAGGTTTTGCCGCGGTGCAGGCGGCTCTGGCTGGTGAGACTCCAAGTGGGAGTGTTGCCTTGCGTCGGCTTTCGGCAGAAAGTGGCTATGCCGTGGAAACCTTTATCACCTCGCTCCAGTCCGTGGCCAAGGAGACCAAATGTCTTCCCTCTGAGTGGATTAGCGCAGAGGGGAATGATATGGAGAGTGAGCCATTCCTTGCCTATCTACGCCCTTTAGTGGGTGCTTTGCCGGCAATTGGTCAGCTGGCGATGGCCCCGGCGGCCCTTGATGAGGGTTCTGGCTCACAGGGAAAGGGGTCGGGGTGAGGTTCTCTCCTTGACTCCGGGTTGCGCACCACTAAACACTGCATCCCTTCATGCACGGGGGTGCACCCATCGGGGTGCGGACGGGCCACCTTAGCTCAGCTGGTAGAGCAGCGGTTTTGTAAACCGCAGGTCGTCGGTTCGATCCCGACAGGTGGCTCTTTATTGCTCTTTTATGTTCTATGTTCAGGTGGGGAGATACCGAAGCGGTCAAACGGGGCAGACTGTAAATCTGCTGGCTCAGCCTTCGCAGGTTCGAATCCTGCTCTCCCCACCACCTGAGCAATTGATGTTACGCATCATGAGCGGGTGTAGCTCAATGGTAGAGCAGCAGCCTTCCAAGCTGAATACGGGGGTTCGATTCCCCTCACCCGCTCCATTTTTATGTCATTAATGTACCCATTAATGACCCGAATGCCTCAATACGCTGTCTTAGCTCAGGGGTAGAGCACTCCCTTGGTAAGGGAGAGGTCCTGGGTTCAATTCCCAGAGACAGCACCACGGACACT
>REDP01000231.1 GCA_007693455.1 Planctomycetota bacterium
GGAGCACGAGCCTAAGCGAGGGCGGACCGGGGGATTATCAAGGGGGCTTGCCCCCATAAGCGTTAACCTAATTACAGGAGCTGCCGCTGACGTTTTCGGGGCGATTCAGCAAGTCCCTTGGTTATCTGTCTCCAGGATTGGAATGTAGACTTGAGGCCAAGTCTGGGAAGAATCGCAACGACTACTTCTCGATACAGGAAGTCCACTTCACGCCACCGACTCCTGCGCGCCTTCCAGGGGGAATCCCCAGGGGGAAAAAGATTCAGCTTCTGCGTGAATCCGCTCTAGCAGCAAGCTAGCGAACAGTTTTCCCTGCAGCCAGGCTTGCGCCGTATCTGGATCCTTCTTAGGCAAGTGTCCTAAATTCATCAGACTCTTGAGTCGTTTGAAGGCAAGTTCCACCTGCCAACGAAGTCGGTACCAATGAAGCACCGTTGCATTATCAGCCGAGCATTGATCTAATGTTGTCCAGACAAAAAAGTACGGCGCCATATTCAAGGCCGCCTGAGAGACCGTTTTCTGCTTTCGCGCCGCAATCCTATGGATTTTCTGTCGTGTAGCCTCTGTTGCTGCCATATTCTTTCGAATGCAAACAAGGCGACCGGGGAACCGATGTGGAGCAGCTGCCCCAATACTCGCGGGCCATGACCCTATGTCACCTGGCTGCGATAGGCTGGCGAAACGACGCTGGCAATCTATTTTTTCACCGTCATTATCCCAGAAATTAAGCCCCTTGGATTTGACGCGAACGATTAAATCAGCACCTTTACCCATCGCATAAGCAGCACTCTTTACGCTTCCATACATTCGATCTGCTATGCAAATATCTCCCTCTTTAAGAGGGTATCGATCCAAGCGCTCTCCCGATTGGTAATCAGAGAGCTCGAAGTGGGCACACTGAAGCGTACGAAGATCAATGCCGTAGTGGACATACCAATCTGTCCCAGTGCTCCCTGGCTCCGATATAGCAGAAGCATCGACGGCAAGCATGCGGCGCCCTTCTGGGACGGGCAGCAGGCTAAGGGCGTTCCGCAATTGACACGACATCCAGCCAAACCATGCGCCTGATGCCTTCAATCGTTTATGCAGGGCCACAGAACTGACATCAGCGATATTCCCAAGGCGTGATCTCTCCGCAGTTTCAACCAGAGAACAGCCGCCAGCAAGATGAATTAGCAGAATGCGAAGGAGGCTTTCCGTATCTGGAATGTTTCGCATTGTGCGTCGAATTGCCCCTTCGACACGGGCCTGGTCTTGCCAGCCCGTGGGCAAGAAGCGTACGATTTGCTGCCATTCGTCATCTAGATAAAGCCCTTCACTGTCGTTGCCTTCATTGTCCATAGGAGCATGTTCGCGAGCTCAGGTAGGAGTCAAGCGTTAGGTTAACGCTTATGGGGCAAGCCCCCTTGATAATCCCCTGGTCCGCCCTCGCTTAGGCTCGTGCTCCCCACGGCCTCTGTCGGGGAGTCGGCGCTATCGCGCCTAAGGGGGGATCGCTTCGCGATTATATCCCCCCTTACTCCCCTCGTCGGCCGGTCGCTTCGCTTTGGTCATCAAGGGGGCAAGCCCCCTTGATAATCCCCCGGTCCGCCCTCGCTTCGCTCGCCTATCCCTATTAGGTGCCGTCCGTGTCCTCGGAGTCGTGTCATGAGTGCCTCTCTTGGGAGCGCCGGCGTCCCGCCGGCCCAAAAGCGCCAAAAATCCACCTTGCGTCGTGGCCCCAACGCTCCCCAAGCCGGCGAGACGCCGGCGCTCCCAGGTGCGCTTGACGCTAGTGGTTGGTTTTCGCGGGGTTATGTGCCGCATTTTGATGCAGTGGGAATGGTGCAGCATGTAACCTTCTACCTGGCCGATAGTTTGCCCCGTGCGGTTGTAGAAAAAATAGACCGGGAATTGTCTGACATCGATGAGAGACAGCGAGATCAAGAGAAGCGTCGCCGATTCGAGTGTTATATGGACAGCGGTTATGGCTCCTGCGCCTTGCGGCGTCCAGAGTTGGCTTCTCTTATGGAAGAGGCTTTGCAGTATGGCGATGGTGATCGTTACCGACTCATAGCGTGGGTAGTGATGCCAAACCATTGCCATGTGCTCATACAACTTAATGACCGCATGACTCTCAGCCGTATTGTGCATTCATGGAAATCATTCACGGGGCACAGCATGAAGAAACTCGTTGGGAATGCAGGCGAGACAGCAATGCAGCCAGGGTTTCCGGGTTGGCAGCGGGATTATTGGGATCGCTATATCCGTGACGAAAACCATTTTTATCGCGCCGTGGACTATGTTCAGCAGAACCCTGTCAAGGCCGGTCTCTGCTCACACGCCAGAGAGTGGCCTTTTTCCAGCGCTCGATTTCAGAAGGTCGCATGATGATTGGTAAATCTATCCGCCTGTTCCTCATTGATGGTTCACCCACTGGTTTGATGACCGCCGAGATTGGTCAATGGACAGGCAAGGCTATGGTCTGTCCGCGGCAGAGTCTGCCCAAGCTGGCTAGTCGTGATGAAGCCAGGCGTCCTGGGGTTTACATTCTAGCTGGGGCCGATCCCCAGCGCCCAGGCCGTGAGCGGGTCTACATTGGTGAGGCCGAGAATGTCTACGACCGTCTTAAGCAGCACGATAAGGATGAGAAGAAGGAGTGGTGGCAGCGTGTCTGTCTGTTTGCTGCTGCCGACCAAAGCTTAACCAAGGCCCACATTAAGTTTTTGGAATCTCGCTTGGTGGAGTTGGCCTATGCAGCCGAACGGGCGGAGATCGAGAATGGCAACACCCCAACTCGTCCGGCACTTCCCGAGGCCGATATCGCGGACATGGAGGTTTTCCTTGCCCAAGCCTTGGTGCTGCTGCCGGTGATCGGATTCCGCTTTGCCCTTGCGCTAGTTGGTGGCGAAAGCAGCAGCTCCGAATTAAGCAACTCAGCTAGGGCTTCCGAGAGCCAAGCTGAACGCTTTTACCTTCGCGCTAAAGGGGCCGAAGCCACAGCCCGTGTCACCGACGAAGCCTTCGTGGTGCTGAAAGGATCCACCGCCAGCAATCAAGACACGGCCAGTTGGACAACTTTTCGCAGTCAGCGTGACGAAATGCTGAGCAACGGCCAGCTGATCAATCACCCTGATAAAACAGAATGCTATCTCTTTACCGAAAATGTCCCTTTTAGCAGCCCTAGCGCCGCCGGTGCCATCATCTGTGCCCGCAGTACCAATGGGCGTACCGCCTGGAAAACCCAGGGAGGCAAAACCTACGCTGACTGGCAGGAGGCTCGCCAGCTAGCTAGCGAGGAGGGGGCATGATCAACAGATCTACACGACAATTCTTGGTTGGCAGCCCTCCCGACTGCCTAACGACTGGTCAAGCCGAGTAAAACGCCCACCGAGTTAGCAAAATTACGGTCAAGAATGGAGATAATACTATTAGGCCATAAAGAAGGTGTCTTTATTAAGCAGGGCTCCCCTGGGCATCAATGTCATACGCTCGACCGTGAGCCTTGCTCCGTGAACGACTGCCGTTTCCGAACAAAATTGTCTGAACTCGCTTCGTCCGACGTAGTTAGTCGCTTACCACTGCCAGGCAAAGGTGGCGATTGCGCTGGTGTACCAGGCGAAGGCGTAGACTTCGTTGTTGTCGGCGCCGCCTTCGAGGCTGCGTAGGCCGAGGGCGAGGCTCCAGGGGGCGTCAACGGGGGCGTGAAGGATTTGTGCGGTGGCGTCGATGGCGCGGCCTTGCTCGGCGGCGGCGCCTTCTACTTCGGTGAAAAACTGCCAGTCCTGATTGATCTGGTAGGTGGCGCGCAGGTGGAGCAGGGGCACCACGCCGACGTTGCTGGTGCGCTCGGATTGGCTGCCTTGGCGGAGACGAATTTCCGCGTCGCGTAAGAGTACCGCGGCGCCGATGCCCAATTGCCAGGATTCTGTGTGGTAGGCATTCCAGCGGTAGCTGAGGCGATAGGTGTCAAAACGGTAGCGGGCGCGGACGGGGCTGCTGGTGTCGAAGGTACTGTCGCCAAAACGGCGGGCTTGGTTCAGGGTGCCGCTGCCACTGAGGGAGAGGGGGGCGGCGGTAAAGCGGAGGTGGTGGCGGGGGCTGAGATCTGCGTGGAGGTGGAGTCGGGCGGCGGTGCTGGGGCCAGAGCCGGTGAGCTGTCTGAGGTCGATGCGGTCACCACTATTGCCGGGATAGCGAACCACATTGCGACTCATCCAGAGGGGCCCGACTTCTGCGGCGGCACTGAATTCTACGCCCTCTAGGGGAGGTCTGAGGCCAAGACTCAGGAGTGGTAGCAGTAATGCCCAGGCTGCATGTCCGAAAGGGATGCGTTGGCTCATCGCGCTATCCTTCTTTGAGGGCTTGCACGATGGCGCTGAGGATGCGGTCGCGGTCGCGGCGGGAGGTGCTGCGGCTCCAGTCGTTGGCTGTGGCATCGCCACGATTGAGGAGGATGGCGAAGGCGTAGCGCTGGTCGGGGACGATGTTGATGTAGCCGGCAAGGCAGCGTGCTACGGCTAGGGTGCCGGTTTTGACTTGGCAGCGCACGCCACTTTCCCAGCGTTCGCGTAGGGTGTCGGTGTAGATGGCGGCGCTGGGGTCGTGATGCATGCGCGCCAGGAGTTGGCAAATCCACCAGGTGCTGCTCAGGTTGTCGTAACTTAGGCCAGAGCCATCAAGCAGGGAGATGTGTTCGCGCGGGAGATTGAGGCGTTCGGCGAGAATGTCTTCAACCGCTTGCGTTCCTGCACGGATGGATCCTTCCTGGTAGCGTTGTTGGCCGAGTACGCGGATGATTTGTTCGCCGTAAAAATTGTGGCTGCGTTGGTTGAGGATGGTTAAGGCCCCGATCAGTCCTGAGTGGTGTTGGTGGAGAAGTGGGGCGTTACTGGCGACCCTGCCGAGGCGTACTTCGCCGGTAATGGGAAGGCCTGAGGTTGCTAAGAGGTGGGCAAAGTGGTCGGCTGCTAAAAGGTCTGGATCCTCATGGATGGCAAGGGGAAACCAGGATGTGTTTTTGGAATATTGGCCGCTCACGCTGATCGTATTGGAGTTGGCGGCGCGGCTGACAATAATCCCAGCCGAGCCACCGTTGGCGACTGTGCGCGCACGGTTGATTATGCGGATGCGCGAGGAGTGTGGGCGGGTGGCGATAATAGCTGGCTGTCCTGGAGCAGATCCTGGCCTGGCCTGCACTTCAATGCAGTTGTTATTCCAGGCAAATGCGCTGGCTGGGGCTGAGTACCAGGCTTGGATGTTGCGTTGTCCGCCGGGGTAGGTGGCGGGGCGGATGGGCCCAGAGAAAAAGCGGTTATCAATTACGAGATCGCCATCAATGGCCGTTACCCCAGCTTTGCGCAGGGCGGCAATCCAATCATGAAAGATGCGTTCGGGTTGGCGGTCGGTGTGGTGTTCATCTAAACAGGGGTCCCCGCGGGCAATGACTCCGAGACCAGGAATGCGCCCATTGTGGGCAGCGGGTTCTTGGCCCAGACTGACCAAGCTGGTACTGAATTGAAATTCGGGACCTAGCTCCAGAAGGGCTGCCGCGCTTACGGGAAGTTTGGCGACCGAGGCCATGCGCAGTTGGCGCTGATCGTGCTGGGTAAAGACAAAGCGTTGGCGTTGGAGATCATACACCGCTACCGACCATGCACTGTTATCGGGAAGTTCGCTCAGAAGTGGGGCCAGGGTGCGTTGTAGCTGTGCTTCACTGCTTGTGGCCGGTGTCCCAGGCGCCAACGTCAAGAGAACCATGCAGAGCAACCAGACGGTATGCATGATGCACAAGCGTCGCGTATTTCTATGGGGCTGCGTGCTTGCTGGACGTTGAACGTTCATGGATGGTCCTTTCCCAGGAGATTGGCTCCTGCAGGGGACTGCGGTACAGTGTTACGTATGCGCCTAGGCGCTGCTTGCCCGAGACGACAATGATCCACACTCTTGCAGCTATGACTGGCTATACTTCCTGTCCGACCTGCGCTGTCCAGGTAGCGGTTTGCGCCGAGCACCGCCCCTCCACCTTCCCCTTTTGCAGCCAGCGTTGCCGTAATCTCGACATCGCCGCCTGGGCTGATGGGACCTATGTGGTGGAAGGGCGCAGCCTCGCCTTGCAGGAAGACGATGTGGTGATGTCCGATGATGAGTATGCGCAATTGCGTCAACGCGCTGCTGTTTTGCGGGGGCGTCACGGGTGATTGGTCTACGTGTTATACAAGTACTCGACCATCTACGGGTGAGTGCCGCTGCCTCTTCGGCCATCAATATTATGCGCTGGCTGCAGGCCAACGGCCATGATGGCTTGCTGCTCTCAGGAAAAGGCGAGCGAGAGCGTGACGTGCGCGAAGAATCCTTGCCCTTGCGCTTGTATGCCCAAGGCGGTGCTGGCTGGTGGTTTGGCGGGCGACGTCGGCTGATTGCCGATATCGAAGCATGGAATGCCGACCTCCTTCACATTCACCACTTAGATTGTCTTGGGGTCTTTCTCTCGGTGGCGGGTAAGCTGCAGCTACCAGTGGTGGTAAGTGTAGGACGTCAGCCGACAGCCAATGAAGCTGAGCTTTTGCGTGACCCCCAGGTGGCGATGCTTTTGGCTCCATCTGAAAGTGGCCGTGCTCATCTGGTGGGACGTTTAGGCTTTGATCGTGATCGGGTTGTGGTGGTTCCCTATGGCCTTGATCTGACGCGGTATCCCCAGGTTGATCCCCCCCAGGAGCTGCGCACTATCGGTACGGTGGGTCGCTTTGAGCCGCGCTTTGGCTTTGAAGTTATGCTTGATGCCTTAGCCCAGTTACGCGAGCAAAATATTCGTCTCAAGGCTACGCTGGTGGGCAATGGCAATGGCGCTGGTCGTCTCATGGAGCACGTTGAGCGCTGCCACTTGGGCGAGCAGGTGACGATTATTCCCGGCGCCTCGCGCACGAGCCGTATTTTGTCCCAATTGGATTGCTTTGTCTATCCAGCCCGTGAAGACCTTCTTACCCTCGGGGTTCTCAAGGCCATGGCATGTGCCCGTCCCGTAGTGGCGTCGGCAGTGGGTTCGGTTACCGAATGGGTGCATGAAGGTCATAATGGCATACTGGTGCCCCCAGGTGATGCCAATGCCCTTGCTGAAGCCTTGAGTTCGTTGTATCACCAGCCTCAGCGGATGGCCGAGATGGGTAATGCAGCCCGTGTAGATGTGCGTAAACATCATGATTTAACTATTGTTGGCACGGCATTGCATGAGTGTTATCGCTCGGTGCTGCGTCGCGGAACCACCCAGGTAGACACCGAAATCATTCGCGCCTACCGCAGGCTTACCAGTGACGAAGCAAGTCGTAGTAGTAGTTCATCCCGTTTTAAGACGCCCTAAAAGCAGAGGTTGCGTTCAGCGGCGATGTCCCCCTTCGCTGTGCCGTTTTACGAGGAGACCGATTGTGATTGCCTTGATATCTGATTTGCATGCAAATATGGCGGCAATCGATGCGGTATTCGCTGATATAGATAGCGTGGGTGGTGTGGATCGTATTTACTGCCTTGGGGATGTCATTGGCTATGGGCCGCAGCCAGTCGAAGCGCTTGATGTGACCATCGATCGATGCTCCTTGATTCTTATGGGCAATCACGAGGCGGCCGTAGTTGGTGGGGCTTATGGTTTTCGAGAGCAAGCGCGTCGTGCCATAGATTGGACTCGTGCCGCCATTCGTGAGGGTGTGGCTAAGCCACGCGCCAAGCGCTTATGGGACCTGCTGCGCAACCTCCCCCACAAGCATCACTTTGGCGATGTCCTCCTGGTGCATGGGTCGCCGCGCGACCCAATCATGGAGTATGTCTTGGAGTCAGATCTCTGGGAGGGCGCTGACCCCCGTAAGATGCCAGAGATTTTTAGCATGATTGATCGCCTCTGCTTTGTCGGCCACACGCACCGTCCGGGGGTTTTTACCGAAGATAATGTATTTTTGCCAGCACGCGAACTTACCGATGGCTATGATGTTTCCGATGGTCTTAAATACCTGATTAATGTCGGCTCGGTGGGGCAGCCGCGAGATAATGATCCACGGGCCTGTTACTGCCTGTTTACTGGGGATGCCGTGTATTTCAGACGGGTAGAATATGATATTGAAGCAACCGCATCCCTGGTTCGCGACAACCCAGATCTTGGCGCCCGATTGGCGGATCGGCTGGGCAAAGGTCAGTAAGGATTGAGTGGAAAACCTGCGTAGGTGGTAATGGATTCCCCCCAAAAAAAACGGCGCGCGGAAACCGCGCGCCGTAGCAGGGAAAGCGTCTACCGGACCTCATTATGAACCACGGTAGGGATCGACGAAAAAATGTAGAACGCGGAGCGCCTTCCCAAAACTTTCGGCAGATATCGTTCATCCCTTTGCCAGAGCGTAGGGCGATGATTTTCTGCTCTCTATTGTTCTCATGCTACCCTGGGGAAGGGCCCTGTCCAGGGACAATCAACAACCTTATACGTCAGAATATAACATGGCGGCGGTGCGCGCGTGCAGCCTGACGCGTTATGAATGGAGCACTCGCCCCAAGCAATCTAAGGCAGCCTCTTTAACGCTCTCGCTAAAGGTGGGATGGGAGTGGCAGGTGCGCGCAATGTCTTCACTGCTGCCGCCGAAAGCCATAACACTGACAATCTCGGCCAGGAGGTCGGAGGCGCGAGTGCCGATAATCGCCGCTCCCAAAACCTGATCCGAGGTACTGTCGGCAAGGATTTTGACAAAGCCATCGGTGGCGCTGGCTGCGCGCGCCCGGCCATTTGCCGCATAGGAAAACTTGCCCACTTTAACTGCAATCCCGCGCTCTTTCGCTTGGGCTTCGGTAAGGCCAACACTTGCCACCTCTGGTTCGGTATAAATGACATTGGGGATAAGGTTGTGATCCATGGTATTGGCGTGGCCAGCAAGTAGTTCGGCAAGGGCAACGCCCTCTTCTTCCGCTTTGTGCGCCAACATTGGCCCGTCAATAAGATCGCCGATGGCGTAGACGCCTTCCACATTGGTGGCAAAGTCGTGGTTTACCATGACCCTGCCTCGCTCGCTTATGGTAACCCCGGCATCACTGAGCCCAGCACTCTCAGTGACTGGTTTGCGGCCCACGCATACCAGTACTTTGTCGGCTTCAAACTCAACGCTTTCATCCTTGCTATTGGTGGCGCGTAAAAGCACATGAGCATTTTTACCCTTACCGGAAACGCTGGCCTCCTGAACCTTGGTGGAGCAGTGGAAGGTAAGCCCCTGTTTGCCGAGGCTGCGCTGGAGGGCTTTGGCTACATCCGCATCAAGGAACGGGCAGATTTGCGGTAGGAACTCAACCACCTGTACCTCTGCCCCTAGGCGTGCCCATACTGAACCCAGTTCCAGGCCAATAACCCCGCCGCCCACAACTACCAAGCGTTTGGGCACCGATGATAGGGCAATAGCATGGTCACTGGTAATAATGTGGGTGCCATCGACAGGAAGATTGTGGAGCTCAATTGGAGTGGAGCCCATGGCCAGGACAATGTGACGAGCATGATATTCTTTGCGATCTTGTGCGTCTTTGCCGCTGTGAACGGCTACCGTTCCGGTGCTTACCAGTTGTCCGCGTCCGGCAATAACCGTAATGTTGTTCTTCTTCATCAGGCCACTAATGCCGCCAACTAAGGTGTCGACCACCTTTTCTTTGCGTTTCATCATGGTTTTGATGTCAATTTTAGGCTTGCCAACTTGAATACCATGCTCGGAAAAGTGATCACGCGCCATGGCAAAGTGTTCACTGGAATCCAATAGAGCCTTTGAAGGGATGCACCCCACATTGAGGCAGGTGCCACCCAATCGCGGACCAGAGGATTCCTCCTGGGCCCGTTGTTCGACAATAGCCACACGCATGCCTAATTGCGCTGCACGGATGGCGCAGACATACCCACCAGGGCCAGCGCCAAGTATTATCATGTCATAGGTGTCACTCATAGAGCCCTCTTTTCATCATTCCATCGCGTTTCGACACGCTTGTATCAAGCATCAAATACCCAGAAGCAGGCGCTCTGGAGCTTCGATGCAATTTTTTATGGTCACCAGAAATCCGACCGCCTCGGATCCATCGACAATGCGGTGATCGTAGCTTAGGGCGATATACATCATTGGCCGCACGACTACCTGGCCGTCAATGGCCACTGCGCGCTCTTTGATGGTATGCATGCCAAGGATGCCAGACTGTGGCGGGTTGAGAATGGGCGTGGACATAAGCGAGCCGTACACGCCGCCATTGGTAATGGTAAAGGTCCCGCCGTCCATATCGGCAATAGCCAGTTTGCCTTCCCGAGCGCGCTTGGCGTAGCCTCGAATGCCGCCCTCAATATCAGCAAAGCCCATATTTTGGGCCTGACGTAAAACCGGAACTACCAAGCCTTTTTCAGTGCCTACCGCAACGCCAACATTAATATCGTGGGGAGTGACAATTTCATCCCCTTCAATACGGCTATTGATGTCGGGATAAGTCCGCAGGGCTGCCACGGCAGCAGAGACAAAAAAGGACATAAACCCTAGGCCAACCCCATGCTTCTCCTGAAAGGCTTCTTTGTGTTGCTTGCGCAGGGCCATGCAGGCAGACATGTCCACTTCATTAAAGGTGGTCAGCATGGCAGCGGTGCGCTGCGCCTGCACGAGGCGTTTGGCAATGCGCTGCCGTAAGGGAGACATGCGCCGGCGATCTTCGCCGCTGGCGGTGGGACGATCGGCCTCGCCTTGCTTGCCGACATCGGCTGTGTCCTCGGACGGGCTTTGCGCGGCAGGCTTTGCCGTTGGAGATTGTTTGAGGTGATCGAGTACATCACCCTTGGTTATGCGGCCCTTGGGGCCTGTGCCGCGAATTTCAGATGCGCGTAGATTATTATCGGCCAACAGTTGTTTTACTGCAGGTGAAATGCCTGCAGATTCATGACTGTGGGTTATCTGCTTGGCTGCAGGTTCGGCAGCAGGAGCTGGTTCAAGGTTTTTGGTGGGAGCTTTACTGTCTTCACTTGGCTGATAATCATCGCCACCGCCTTGCGACTCATCAATTTCCGCGACTACTTGATCAATGGCTACCGTATCGCCTTCGGCAGCTTTATGGGTGACTTTTCCCGCAACGGGGGCGGGCACCTCGGTGCTGATCTTGTCCGTCTCCAGTTCATATAGCGCTTGGTCCATGGCTACGTAGTCACCATCGGCTACCAACCATCGAGCGAGAACACCTTCGCTGACCGATTCACCAACGGCGGGGACACGAATATCTTGTGGCATGGGGACTCCAAACAGGGGCTACGTGCAGGGGGAAAGAAGTGAGACTAACTGACACCAAGAGCTTCATTAACAAGTTGTTCTTGGGTGGTTTTAAAACGAGAGGCACGACCAGGGGCAGGGCTAGCTGCTGGCCGTCGACCCACGTAACTTACTTCCAGGCCAAGATTCTCGAGGCGAGGGGCGATGAACGACCAGGGACCATTATTTTGCGGCTCTTCCTGGCACCACACCACCTGATTCACCTGAGGATACTGCGCCAATATGGTTTTGAGCTGTTCGCCTGGGAAGGGGTAGAGTTGCTCAATGCGAATGATCGCACTATCGTTACGGTCTAATTCCTTGCGTTTGGCAAAGAGGTCATGCGCCACTTTACCACTACATAAAATCAAACGCTGGCATTGATCCTTGGTAACCTGAGGATCATCAAGGACTTCTTGGAAACGACCGCTGGTGAAATCGCTCAAGGGGCTCGAAGCAGCCTGTGAGCGTAGATGGCTTTTGGGTGTCATGAGGATCAACGGCTTGCGGAAGGCGCGCTTCATTTGTCGCCGCAAAATATGGAAGTGTTGCGCGGCAGTGGTGCAGTGGGCAACTTGGATATTGTCTTCGGCGCATGCAGTTAGGAAGCGTTCGAGTCGCGCCGAGCTGTGCTCTGGCCCCATGCCTTCTTGGCCATGGGGTAGCATCATAACCAGTCCACTGACGCGGTCCCATTTTGATTCGGAAGAGGTGAGGAATTGATCAATGATCACCTGTGCGCCGTTGACGAAGTCGCCAAATTGAGCTTCCCAGATGATGAGCATATTTGGCTCAGAAAGCGAGTACCCGTAATCGAAACCCAATACTGCAGCCTCGCTTAAAAAGCTATTATAAACGCAGTAATTTTCTTGAACATCGGCTATGTGATTAAGGGGTTTGTAGCGCTCGCGAGTGTTGGTGTCATACCAATAGCTGTGACGTTGTGAAAAGGTCCCGCGTCGCGAATCTTGTCCTGAGAGTCGTATGGGAGTGCCTTCCAGGAGAAGGCTGCCAAAGGCCAGTAATTCACCCAGGGCCCAATCAATCAAATCACCCTCGCGAATGGCACGGCCGCGTTCTTCGGCAAGTCGGCGTATTTTAGGGTGGATGGCAAAGCCATCGGGCCAAGTGGACAGGGCGACGCCTATTTTCTGTAACGCTTCCTCTTTAACCCCTGTGGGCACTGGATCGTGACGGTAACGGTTGTCAAAGCCTTGCCAGACCCCTTGGAATGCCACACGAGAGGGTTTTTGTTCTTGACCTTTCACGGTATCAAGGGCGTCTTGCATTTGGTTTTTCATGATCCGCGCGATGCCATCAATCTCGGCTTGATCGAGGGTTTCCTCACGAATGAGTTTTTCGGTATAAATTACCGATGGTCGCGGGTGGTTGGCAATGAGCGCATACATCGTTGGCTGCGTATAATTGGGCTCGTCGGTTTCGTTGTGACCGAAGCGTCGGTAGCATACCAGATCGATGAACACATCGCCACCGAAGCGCTGACGATATTCCATAGCCATTCGGCATACATGCACAACAGCTTCTACGTCGTCACCATTGACGTGGAATACCGGTGCATCGAACATTTTGGCGATATCGGTGCAGTAGCGCGTAGAGCGAGCGTCTGCAGGTAGGGTGGTAAAGCCAATTTGATTATTGAGTACAATATGCACCGTACCGCCAGTGGCATATCCCTCCAGCTTGGACATTTGAATGGTTTCCATCACCAAGCCCTGGCCAGCAAAGGCAGCATCGCCGTGAATCAATACGGGGACGACTTTTTTACGCTCGGCGATGTCATCTTGTTGCCGCTGCTTGCCGCGCACACGGCCTTCGACCACGGGGTTCACCGCTTCAAGGTGAGAGGGGTTGGCGGTGAGGGTCATATGGACGCTATGGCCCTTGGTGGTGGTGTGGTGTGATGAAAAGCCTAGATGATATTTGACATCACCGTCACCTTCTTCATCAGCGAGGTTGAGAGTGCCTTCGAATTCGGCAAAGATTTCTTCATGACTTTTGTTGAGGATATTATTGAGTACATTGAGCCGGCCGCGATGGGCCATACCGAAGACGAATTCTTTGACGCCAATGGTTGCGCCATGTTCAACAATGGCATCAAGGCCTGGAATAAGTGATTCACCGCCTTCCAAAGAGAAGCGCTTTTGTCCGAGATACTTGGTGTGGATAAAGGTTTCCAGCTGTTCTGCTTGGCACAGTTTATAGAGAATGCGCGAGCGGTCTTCGCGGCCCAACTGCGGGCGGTTTCGCGTGGGTTCGATTTGTTCCTTTACCCATTCACGCACTGCTGGATCCTGAATATGAAGATATTCTACACCAACGGTGCCGCAGTAGGTGTCGCGGAGGGTATCGATTATGGTATGCAGAGGTGCGCGATCTCCCATGCCCGCAATGGAGGCACAGGCAAATTCGCGGTTGAGATCGCGCTCTTGGATGTCAAAGCGATCAATGTCTAGGAGCGGATTGTGCTTATCACGGTCACGGCCGAGGGGATCCAGTTCGCAGACCGTGTGACCTATATCGCGGTACGCGTATATGAGGCTATCAACGCGTTGCTGCCGCCGCCGTCCAGGTTTATCATCGGTGCCCACTCCAGTGCCAGGCCCGCCCGATCCCAGGCGTAATGTGGCAGGATGCTGATCACTCGTTTCGCTCTCATCTTCTTCATCGTAGCGTTCCATGCCCATGCGCAGGCCAGCGAAAAAGGCTTGCCACTCGGGAGACACGGATGAGGGATCTTGCTCCCATTGCTCAAAGAGTTCGTCCATAATGGCGCTATTGCCGGCATGGGCAAAGTGGGCAGAGGGGCTAATCATAGTGGGCACCCTTAGTGGCTAAGGCTCAGGCAAGATGGTGAGCGTGTAGAGAATCCTGCCTTGTGCGGCTTGTTGTGCGAACAAGCTTATCAAGGCGGCATTCACGCATATATCTCTAGCAGAATGCTTGTTCAGTTGCCCGCGCAAGTAGTGCTTGCATGGGAAGCGGGCCATCGCACAATGCATTGTGCGATGGCTACCAATCTTGATGTCGACACCCTCCTCATTGAACAGCTCATGCGCTTGGGCGGCTTCAAAAGCAAGCGTGAAGCGGTTGACGCTGCAGTCGCGGAGGCTTTGGCCTGGCGGCGACAATTGAAATCCTGCGAATACTTAGGGACGGTAGACTTTCGCCCTGCACCGGTCCCCAGTCCCCAGCAAGGACCGCGTCTGGATTAGGTCCGCCAGACTCTGGCTAGTGGCTTTGTGTTAAGGACAAAGGATGATGTCATGGTGCTTCCCATACTCCTGCCTGATGTGGACGTGTTACTGGGGGCCTTTGATCGCCTCAACCCCAGTCCCTTATTGGTGCAACAGTTTGCCCATGCGGTAGAGCAGCGACAGGTCCTTCTTCCTGGCTGGGTGCGGCAGGGGGTCTTGACCCGCGTTGCCGATGTTGATCAGGCCCTGCGCCTAGCCCGCGTATTACTCCCCTTTCCCGATATCCCCATTTGCTCTGACGACCATATGCAGGCGGCATTTTTACAGCAACGCCTCCGCCGCCGGGGAATCGCCGTGCAGCCAGCCCAAGCCCTCCATTGGATCATTGCCGAGCGTATCGACGGCCTCATCTGGAGCGCCTCCAGCCGCTGGCACGCCGCCCACAGCCTCGGCGCCCCAGTACTAAGCCACATAGACGTCCCCCCCTAGCTTTTTAAAAACAGGGACACGCAAAAATATCTTGCCCGACGCACCTCCCCCGCCATACTGCCACCCATGCGCCAAGCCCGTTCGCACCAGTTTGATCCCTCCGAGCCACCGT
>REDP01000096.1 GCA_007693455.1 Planctomycetota bacterium
CCCTAGCCCATCAAAGTCCCGAATTGGTGCTTGGCGAGCGTTTGCCAACACCAGCCTCCGATGTATATAGTTTGGGAGCTTTGCTGTATACCTTGATCAGTGGCACATGTTTGCACAGTGATAATAATACCTTCACTCTATCCCATAATGTAATGACTCAGGATCCTGTGCCACTGCGGCAGCGGGTTTCTGACTTAAGCGATGAACTCATTGAATTAGTTGATCGATCCTTAGATAAAAATGCTGATTTACGGCCACAAGATGCGGCCGCTTTTTCGCTAGCAGCACGAAGGATCGCCCATGGATTGCCCATGAAATCGAAGGTGCGCGCGGTTGGCCAAGGGGCATTGAATGACGTCGCAGCCCTGGAAGCGCTTGTGAGTATTCCCGATCTCATTGACCCCAATGATTCAGATTTAGAGGAGATGGAAAAGGGTGCTCATAGAATTGCCATGCGAAGGCAGTCGCTCAAGGCATGGCGCGCTCTGGAGTGGATCGCTCGTGATCCATGGATAAAGCGCAAGGCGGGAAGAATCGCTGAATTAATGAGTGAGATGAAAATGGTGCAACCGACGGACACTATTGTGGTGGGTCCCAAGGAACGCTACACCAGTATCGCCGATGCCATGTTTGAAGCCCCGAAATACGCAATGATTCTGGTAAAGCCAGGTGTTTATAGCGAACCGCTTAAGATACAGAAGCCCATATATTTAGTGGGTATCGGTTCGGCAAAGAATATTCGCATCGACGTATCAGGCAGTCATGCCCTGGAAATCGCTGCCGAAGCAGTGTTGGTAAGCGGCATAACGCTGCGCGTGGTAAACGGTGATGGCAAGGTCCCTTTTCATGCGCTCTACATGCTCAAAGGTCGTGCGGTAGTATGCAACACACTCTTTGCCGGAACTGGCTTAAGTTCCCTTATGATAGGTGATAGAACGACGCGTCCGGTTCCACCACCAGCACCAGAAGAGTCACAACGGCCACAACGCAGCATCACCCGAACGTTTTTACGAGCCGCTATTCGTGCTAATGAGACGGAATCAGCTGTCCCCCAGCCAACTCAAGCAGAGCCCGAATATGCGGCTCGAGTTTGGATGGGGGATTGCCGAATGAGCGGGCCAGCAGTATGTGGGATTATCGCCAATGGTGGCCATGCCACCATTGAACACAGTCAAATGAGTGCCGGAACCCGTTATGGGCTAGATATTCGCCAGGGTGCAGGCTGTGACCTCTTTGAAAGCCAGGTGAATGCTATTAAAGGTGTGGGGGTGCTTATCCGTCGGCTTACGCAGGTGAACCTCTCGCAGAGTCGCATACATGAAAACAGTGTTGGCGGAATTGAACTACGCGATGGTGCCACGCCGCGCATCCATGAGTGTCGTATTCATAGTAATGGGGAATATGGTATTGCCGCTGCCGGGGAGCAGTGTGAAGGCGTTTATGAACAATGTGAAATTGCTTTCAATAAACAATCCAACGTGACCATAAGTGACGGCGCGCAAACCATATTTCGTAACTGTCAAATTAATAAAGGCCTCTCAGTTGGTATATCTGGAAAAGACGGCGGTCGAGCTCGTTTCCTTGACTGTCGTATTGAGGCCAATACTAAATTTGGCGCGTATTTAGAGTCGGCTTCGCAATTGGTTTTTGAGCGCTGCCATGTTCTGCATGGGAAAGCCCCGGGCATTCAGTGTGCCCGAGGAAGCAGTGGTTCTGTAATTGATTGCAGCTTCGATGGCACGAAAAGTGATAGCCTTATTATTGAACCAGGATCACGGACAGTGCATCAATGATCGGCGTTAATGAGGCCGTATGTACGAATCCCCTGAGTACCGATATCGTCACTGAGGGGGGTGCTTAGGAGATAAGTCCTGGGGCAAAATGTAAGACCCCGGCGATAGCGCCCAAGATGAGTGCCAAAATTATGAGGATTATAATCATAATCCGCAGGCCGCGGCCTTCATGCGGTGTGGGCTGTGGTGTCCACGGTGCGTCTGCTGCTGGTGGCGGCCAAACAGGCGTTGTATTGGCGGGCGGATCTATTGGGGCCTGCGGCTGAGGGGTGGGATGAGGGTAGGTTGGTGTTGGTGCTGGGGTGGCACACTGTGGTGATGCGGGTGCTTGTACCTGTCCAGTGGCTGAATCGGCCGCCGATACCGGCGTCGAGTTGTCTACCGCAGGGGATGCAGGTGTCATGGGAGCAGGAGCTAGGAATGTGGCATCAAATTCATCTTCAGTATCGTCATCCTGGCTCCCACTGTTACTCTGATCCGGATCGAAAAAAGTAATATCACTATTGCCAATGGTTATCACATCGGCGTGGGTGAGTGCCATACGGCCTTGCACAAGTTGCTTATTGCGACGGGTTGGATTGGAAGCGCCAAGGTCTACCACCCACCAACGTTGGTCATCGTTTTCCAGCCGACAATGCTGGCGGCTTGCCCGAGGATCGTCAACGTGGAGTTCGCACTTGCGACTGCGACCAATTACCATGCCTGATTGGAGTTCAACGCGTCTGCCGAGAAATTCGATCCATGCCATTGAAGAATACTAATTGGTATATCTTCCTGTCACAAGGGATATGTTGGCTGGGCTAAGGATCACCAGGCATCACTGAACATTAAGGCATCTCTCATGTCCTAGAAGTATTTCCTGAGCTCAGAGGAGGGGCCCGCTTCTGCAAGCGGCAAAAGTAGGCAATTTACACTTCATCCTATGCGCGTTCCAGCTTACTGTGGCCGGGATTCCGCATCTGTATCCCCTAGAGCACCTGGCCCTGAATGAGGATCCTGCGCGTCGCCCTCCCCACCAGACGAATCATCAGAGGGGCTGTGAGCGTTCGCTTGTGGGAAACGATTACCTCGGCGTGGGGTATTTTGACTGCTTTTACGCAGGCGATGGTAGCCGGCACCTCCGGCAAGGCAGACGATGCCTACGATGAGGCTGATAAGGATGCGTTGGCCGGTCTCTAGTTCGGCCAAATCAATCAGTAGTAATTTGCCAACGGTGGCTGCGGCCAAGGCTAAGCCCAAGAGTCGAAGTTGCTGTGTTTTGCGCAGCATGCCTGCGGCTAAAAAGCCGCCTGCCCAAGCCGCCCATACGGCGGTGACTGCTAAGAGAGCGGGCTTGCTATCGGCAAAGTGCAACCGCGTCCACGACCAGGCTTCAAGACTGCTGCCCAGCAAAAGGATCGCCACTACGGCCTTGGGCAGGAAGGCCCACTTTTCACCCTGAAGACTGGGACGAAGCCACCACCACAGAGCGGCGCATACGGGCAGGATAAGGCCCAAGGGAGCCAAGAAGGGAAGCATGCCCATACCATAAGGCTCCCTGCTGAGATAGCTGGCCAGGGCGACCATGGCTATGGGGCCGGTGATAACCATGGCGCGATGGGCCACTGGAAAGGGTTGTGTTTGCTGCTGGAGGCTGGCGCTGTCGCGTCTCCAGGCAGCGTCCCAAGCGGCATGGGCCCCGGCGGCAATCAGTGCTGCCCACAAGGCAGGAAGCGGTCCTGAGTCCTGCCACCATTGCGGATTAGCAGCGCTTTGCAAACGTAGGACCTCCGCAATGAGAAACGCAGAGCCTCCCAGTGATGCCACGGGGCTCCACATATGCAGCGAGGCTCTACTGGCTTCCCCCAGACAATCTCGCCAGTAATAGCGCATGGTCCAAATCAGTGCTGCAAAGAGGGGGCCAAGACCTACCAAAACGGTCCACACAGTGGAAATCGGGATACTACTACTGGACGGCGTGAGAGCGGAAACTCCCAAAAGCCAACTGGCTAAGGCTACTACGCTGCCACCATTGGCCCAGCTCGCCAGATAGGGCGCGCGTAGCATCACCGCCACGCGCAGGCCCAGGAGGGACAGCACCATCCACAGCCCACTGACTAAGAAACAAGCTCCTGGTGGTCCCCACCAATGATCCCCCCACAGCCAAGCTTCCCCACTTAAACCGGCGAGAATAGCCATCCCGCCGAGTGCCGGCAATTGTGGTAAGCCAAGAAAGCGACTCATGCTGATCATGGTGAGCCCTGCCACGGGGAGAATGAGTCCCAGATTATTTGCCAGGGGTATCCACTCTTGGCGCAAGCCCGTGATATAGGCCACTAGCGCCAAAAAGGCCGCACCAGCAGCCAAGCCCACCGCCACCAAGGGTGCAAAGTCACATAAGGCCTGGCGTTGACGCGGCGCGCACCACCAATGTTGTGCCGCCGCATGCAGCATGGCTCCCAGCACAGCCGCCCAGGCCAGGGGAATGGTGCCCATGCCCTGCCACCATGGGCCGATGATCTGTATGCGCAGTATTTCTGCGGCAAGTACCCCAGTAAATCCTAATCCGCTGATGGTGGCTAAGGTGACTGCGACATATCGATCCCAATCCTGCATGGCGCTGCGCAGACGGTAGTAGGTCAGCCAGCACAGGCTGCATATCACCGGTGCCATGGCGATTCCCACGATCCAGCCATCGCTTCCCCATCCACCATCGGGCAGGGGAGTGGTGATAGTCCAGCGTATCCACGCCAGCAGCGAAGCCGATAGCAAGATGCCACCAGCCACACGGGTAAGCCAGGACTGGGTTAGTAGACCTGCGCTCAATAAAATAGCCGCCTGGATACCCCAGGTCATGGTAAGCGCATCGGCGCCCAGGATTAAGGCCAAAGCAATATTGATTTGTGCCAAGGCTGCCAGCAAACCAATGCGTCGCGGCAAGGGCCGCTGCCGTAGAAAGAGCACGGTTTGCAGCATATGCAGGGCGGCAAACACCGCACTCACCGTTGCCAGCATGGCGCTGTCGTGGGTCATCAGCCAGGTAAGACTTAAGAGCAGAATGGAGGATACCGTAGGCAAGTAAAGGTGGCTGGGGTGGGGATCACATTTACGCCAATGCACGCGTAACACCGGTACAGCCAGGGTAAGGATATAGAAGGCAGTCCACCACAGCAGCGCGCCTAAATGCTGATCCGGCTGATGCTGGCCATGCAGGAACACCCAAGCACTCAACAACAGGGTAGACCCACTCACTGCCACCGCACTCAGTCCCCGCCAATTGCGTCCCGCTGCCGCTAATAAGGCGCTGCCATTAAGAATAAATAACCAGGCACAAAGGATATCCCGATGCCCTTCGCCAGTGGACAACAATACCGGCGTCAGTAAGCCACAAAGCAGCGCAATGTGAGCCAAGGCCGCGGCATTAAAGCGCACCGCCATATACCAACCAGCACCGCTCATGGCGGCCATGGCAATAAATGCACTTACCGGACCCAGGGGAGTGTATTCAGCCGGGAATAGGAAGTCTGGGCGATAGGCCGCGTACACCGCCAGCATCCCCAAACCAACACTACCACCCAATAAGCCATGGCCCAAAGGCCCATGACCATGCTGCTGGGCACGCCAACCCCAAATACCTGCCGCAAGCGCGGCCAGGAGAATCGTAAGCAGGCGTACAGGTGGCGTGAAAACCGCTCCCCATACGCCACGTTCATAGGCAAAGTGAATCAAAAAAGCGGCCGCCAGAAAAAGAATAACAATGCCCGTCCAAGTAAGTAAACGACGTCCGAGCAGTTCCTCCCAGTGGTCCCAGGAAGTTTCCGCTGGGCCGTGCTGATGAATTTTTCGCTGAGAAGGGCCCAAAGCCTTTCGGTCTTTCGGCAAAGATAACGGTGCTGCAGCAGCTCGTGCGGCTGCGTCATTTCCAGTGGCATCATGGTGAGTTTTTTCGTCTCCCCTTTGGCGAACAGTGTCCCCTTGATCGCTGCAAACGGTTTCCTTACCTGACTCCGCATCAGTCTCGGACCTATCCGAGGAAACAACATACCCGAGCTCCGGTGTACTACTGGGTAATGATGATGTGTCTGTGCGGTGCTGCACCTCAGCAGCTGATGTGGTGCCGCTTTCTTCACTGGGAGAATGAACGGTGAATGCTGCCTCGCTCGCCGGATCTGTGGCATCCTGAGTGAGTGCGCTTGGTTTGTTTGGTGCTGGCGGTGGAGCGTCCATGCGGATACCCCCACCAGCCGTAGCGTGGGAGCTGTAGGGGGCTGTGCTGCCTCTCTCCGGCGAGATAGGCGATGGATCGGTATGGCTCTGGTCTGGTTGCGGCGCATGCCCAGGAGCAGGACTGGAATCGACAGGAGGAGATTGCTGTTGCTCTAATGTGCGCAAACGCTTGCGCAAATTGACTAAAGAAGCCTCGGCATCGTGAAGGCGTGCGCGCATTACCAGGGCGAGAATAATCGCTACCGGACCGGTAATCAGGAAAAGAAAAAGGAAAAGTATCAAGACCGGCATAGTGGCTCACAGGCAACAAACGTTAAGAGACGGCTCGGGAAATCCCCGAATCAGCCGACCGAGACGGATATTTTGCTCAGTAGATCGACTGGGGTATAGCTAGCAATGTGGGTTTCCCATCATCTGGCTGAGTGATGGGTTATCTCACTCGTAGTTTGTTTCTTGACCAGCACCGTGCCGTATCGGCCAGTAAAGAGGGTCTTAATGGGCCATTGTGCGGTAAAAGCATATACCGCGGAGGGGGCATCCACTTGCCTGGTAGGCCTGGTGCTGCCCGGTTGACTATAATTGATCGCTCCTTGCCTGTGATCAGCTCTCGCCAACCTCCCAACTGTCTGAGAGGAATTCATGGCCGCCATCATACTCACCACCCTGAATGCTCGTTGGAGCCATGCCAGCATGGGTCTGCGCTGTTTGCGTGCAAACCTGGGCCATCTGCGGGAACAATCGTGTATCCGTGAATTTACCATTAACGATCCTTGTATGCGTATCGTTGAGGATCTGTTGGCAGAGAACCCCCGCATTATTGGGATGGGGGTATATATTTGGAACCTGCGCGAAAGTGAACGAGTGGTGGCGGCGCTCAAGGCATTGCGGCCAGATATCGTTGTAGTCTGCGGCGGCCCCGAAGTCAGCCACGGTACAGAGCATACCCGTCTCGATGTCCTGGCGGATTGTATTGTCAGTGGTGAGGGGGATGAGGTATTCGCCACCATTTGCCGCGCAGTGCTTGATGGTGGCCTGCCCCCCCGGCGCGTATCTGCCCCCAGCCCTGATCTCGCCAGCATCGCCTTGCCCTATGCCGAATATAGCAATGAGGACCTGAGCAAACGCATTATCTATGTGGAAGCCAGTCGTGGTTGTCCCTTTACCTGCGAATTTTGTCTGTCCTCCATTGATGAAGCCGTACGCACGGTCCCCTTGGAGCGCTTTCTTGCTGCCATGGATGATCTGATTCACCGCGGCTGCCGTACTTTTAAATTCGTCGATCGTACCTTCAATCTTAAGCCCAGTTCCTGCCAGCAAATCCTCGACTTTTTCCATGAGCGTTGGCCCCGCGATGCCCATGGCGATCTTTTGTCGCCATTGACTACTCGGCAAATGGACGCCAATGCAGAACGTGGTCAGGCATTCTTTCTGCATTTTGAAATGGTTCCCGATCGTCTCCCCGAAGCAATCAAAAGCAATATTGAACGCTTTCCCGCAGGAGCCATTCAATTTGAAGTGGGCATCCAATCGTTTACCCCTGAAGTGGGAAAGCTCATCTCTCGTCGTATGCACCCGGGACGTACCGCAGAGAATCTGCGTTACCTGCGTGATAGCGGCTTGGTGCATGTGCACGCCGATCTCATTGTTGGTCTGCCGGGTGAAACCCTCGAAACATTCCTCGATAGTTATGATCAATTACATGAATTGGGTCCCGAGGAAATTCAGGTGGGTATTCTCAAGCTTTTGCGCGGAACGCCGTTGGCGCGACATATCCCAGATTTTGCCATGGTCTTTAACCCCGAGCCGCCCTACGACCTTTTAGCCAGTCGCGATTTCCCCTTTGCTAGCATGCAGCGCATGAAGCGCTTTGCCCGCTATCATGATGTCTTTGTCAATAGCGGACGCTTTCCCCATACCATGGCCTGCATTACCCAGCAGGGGGCCAGCCCCGCGCGTAGCCTCCTGACCTTCAGTGATTGGCTGTGGCAATCCACCGGGCAAGAGCATCAGTTTGCCCTAACCCGTCAATACGATCTCTTGCTGGATTACCTTCTGCATTGTGGCGTCACCCACACGACGGCTCTGGACACTCTCTGTCAGGACGCCCTCACCCGCGAGAGCAAACGCGGCATTCCCGAACGCCTGCGCCCCATAGTCGAAGCCGCTTGGCACAACCGCCCCACCCTTCCCCAGGCTGTCCAACCGCCATCGCCAAGCACTGCCGCAAATAGCACCACAAAGCAGCCTGTTACCAACGCTATGGACATCGCCCACGCGAGCGATTAACCGACGACTGCAGGCGCAACGCTAGCCCTCCCAGGGCACCGCAAAACTCACCCCCGGGATCGCCGATTTCCGAATCAAAGGCACTAAGTGTTACGCCCCAACGGGGCTTCGTAGAATAGCCCAGGGTTGCGCTAAAAGCGCTACCCTGGGGTATGATACCCGAATAGGCCAACCCTAAAGGGGTTGCGCAGATCTTGTATCCAAGGGGTGTTTTCGTAGCGATCAGATCTCTTTGTATACCAAACAAAATGCCATCCAAACGCCTTCGCAACCCCTTTGGGGTTGAGAATGGGTTCACCCAATACCCAGGGTAGCTTGCGCAACCCTGGGCTGAGTTGCGAAGCCCCCTTGGGGCTTACGCTTCAGCGCACCAGGGCACCGCAAAACTCCCCCCCGGGATCGCCGATCTCCAGATCGGCCAGCAAAGAAACCCTGAATATGGCGTTTTTGCACTATAAAGCATGTCTCGCGCAGCGGGTATTTCGTTCCGAGCGCTTCCAGGGTAGCGCTTGGCCACAGGCGGAAGGGCGCATGCTGCGCTTTTTGCTCGGACCATCTGCAAGGAGAGCCTGCGTGGGCGTCAACCCCTTACTAAAAATGCCAGCACCGCGAATCCTTCTACGTCAGGTCAAAGATACAGCCCCTTGGTTATGGCCCGTCCCGGTCGAACTGCGCGCAGGTGGCCTCCGACCCGCGCAGGTGGTGGACCATCCCTTGGGCTGGTGGCGCGTACTGGATGCCGCCGCCGACTGGCGACGTTTGACCCGCGGGGACGGCACCGAACTCGCCGATTATTTAGCCTTGTGCCTGGCCTGTCATCACGCCAGTGTGGCTACCCCAGTGCCCACCGATGTGGACAGTAAAATCCGCGGTCACCTCTGGCGCTTGGCCAGTACCCCCAAACAATTGGACGGCCTCTACCAATTGCTGATACACAGTCTGCAATGGGATGCGGGACCCTGTTCCCGGCGCATTCTCGCCACAGTAGAGGGCCCCATAAGCGGTCACGACGGTGAACGTTTGGCCTGTTTAGCAGGGGTGTATGGGCTGCTCCTTCAGCGTGACTGTGCGGCAAGCGCCCAGGATGCGGCAGCCCGCATTGATGCCGAATTGGCCCGTAGTGCTCGCCTATGGCGGCGGGATGATTGGAGCCTGCGCGACCGCTGCCGCCTCAGCGCCATCCTCGCCCACAATGCTGGCGATGTGGATCAGGGTCTAGGTTATTGGCCTAAGCAAGTCGTATCGCCAATGATGCAAACGGCACGGCAGCGCTGGGGCAAATTGGCCAAGGCGGCTGCTGGTCCCGGCAGCGACCCACAAGTAGCCAGCGCCTTTGCCGAGGCCGCGGCCTGGTATCGCGGGGGTATGGCTGCCGAAGGCCATCGCAATTATCCCCTGCGGGCCATTCCCGCGCTGCGTCGGCATGCGGATTTTCTGCTGCCCATGGCGCCATTTCTGGAAGAGTGGGGAGGCATTCTTGCAACCCATCCCTGCCTCAATGACGAAGAGCGAGTCGAGATTCTCGGCGGCATTATCCAGGCCACTCGCGCTGTAGCCAAGCAGCGGGGCTACCAACGCGCCATTCGCGGCTTCCTTGACGCTCATCCTCACCCCACCTGGATACTTGACCGCCTCCCGGTGGCCTGCGCTAATATCCTCGCCGAACCCGAAGTGGCCGATCTCGTCAATGCCAGCCCCCAGGAGTTGGAAGACCAGTTATGCCCTGTCTTGCGGTGAGGAAGAAAATATTCTCAGCCACTACCCAGGGAGAAAATCCCTAGCCCCATCACCGTTTTCATGCAGAAGGCTTTGTTTTCCCACTGCGCTTTTTTTTCTTGCGTGCTGGCGGTGGGATGAGTGAGCGTAAGGTGATCAATTTACCATAGCATAGCAGGGTATCGCCCGCCAAAATTTCGCGATCGGCGCGAGGGTTAGGGATGGTCACCGAGTCTCGACTAATGGAGAGGACGATCACATCGCGTTCGCGCAATTGTGAGTCAGCGATGCTACGGTGAACCAGTTCACTCTCTGGGCTCACAATAAATTCAGTAACCCCATAGCCATTGCGCAGGGAAAGCCGTTGATTGATATCGACTTCGGGAACTAAAACATCTTCTTCAATTTGCTCGATGACGGCCCCAGCACAGTCTACTCCGGTAGCGCCTTCTATGCCTTCAAGGCCAGGGGAGGAATTAACCTCGATTACCAGTGGACCATTTCCGCCTTCGAGCATATCTACTCCGGCAAAACGCAGGCCCATGATTTGCGCCGCGTGGACTGCCGTGCGCTCATATTCCGGGTCTAACTCCACGGCCTCGGCATTGCCGCCGCGATGGACATTGGAGCGAAACTCATCCCCCTGGGCGGTGCGCCGCATTGCCGCCACTACTTTGGATCCCACAACCAAAGCGCGCACATCTCGGCCGCGGCTCTCGCTGACAAAGCCCTGCACGAGAACATTCTGCTTCGCACCTTCCTGCAGGGCCTCCATCACTGCCTCGGCCATTTTACGGTTTTCACACAGTACCACCCCGATCCCTTGAGTGCCCTCTAAAAGTTTAATCACTGCCGGCATGCCCACCGCATCCAAGGCGCGAATAACACTTTGCTTATCCTTGGCAAATACGGTGCGCGGAAAACCGATGCGATGGCGGGAAAGTACCTGAATCGAACGCAACTTATCCCGCGACACGCTAATGGCATGACTGGGATTAAGGCAGTATACCCCCATTTGCTCAAACTGGCGCACCACCGCACAGCCAAAAAAAGTAATTGAAGCGCCAATACGCGGAATGGCCGCATCATAGGCACGTAGGACGCGACCGCGATAGTACAGAGTCGGATCACCTCGCTCTACATCGATGCCAAAGCGCATGGTATCGAGAACCTGCACTTCGTGGCCACGCTCTTTGGCGGCAGCGCGAAGGCGCCGAGTGCTGTAAAGATTTTTGCCGCGAGAAAGAATGGCAATACGCATGATATGTCCTAGCGATCGAGATGAGGAGGGGAAACCAGATGACGACGACCGCAGTTCACCAAATAGCGGCCGCGCAGGGCACTGCGCCCGATCAGCATGGGGAAACGCATATCACCGCGATCAACCAAATTGCATTCAATGCGCCGCAGCAGTGGCCCCAATTGCAAGCGGGTATGCACAAAGACACGCATATCACCACGCCCATTAGAAGAAATCACCCGAGCCCGGCGCAGGACTGGCACGCTAATGGTTTGCCCCTGACCATGGGCCAGGCGAAAGCGCACCGTATCGCCGCTGAGAACCAAATCTTCAACATGCAGGGATGAGCTACGAGCGCCGCTATCAATCTTTGCTGGCAGTTGCTCAACGCCCCAATCGGGTAGGTCTACCAACTCATTCCAGCCAACAATAATGCGTTCCTTACTCATGGCTCGCTTTCACCATCGAGACTTTGTTCAAAGCGTTCGATGTGGTCGGCCACCCGATCGGCCATACCCACATCGGCAAAGCGGGCCACATGCAGTACCGCATCCCCCGCATTGACCAGGGGCATGGTAATCGCGCCAATAACAATTCCCGGCGCCAGGCACAGTAGGCGGTCCAACTCACGTCCGCAGGGATCGGTAAAAATCGCCAGTACCTGACCTGGCTCAATGCGCGCACCCAGGCCCACTTGTAACTGCACCAAGCCCGAGCAGGGGGCCCGTCGCCAAATGGTACGGCGGGTCACCGTAGGAGTTTGGTTTTTCGGCTTGGCCGGTTGTGTTCCCAACATTCCCAAGGTGCGAAGCACCTGCCAACAGCCGCGCACTCCGGCCCGCACTGCAGTCTCATCCAGGCGCAGGGCCTCACCACCTTCAAAAAGAATAATCGGCTTGCCGCGATCCTTGGCCGCGGCGCGCAGACTGCCATCGCGCAAATCGCTATGCACAATTACCGGAGTGCCAAAAGCATTGGCCAGGCGTGCGCTTTCCGCATCTTCTAGACAGGCGCGCACCTGGGGCAGATTGGTACGATGGACGGCACCGGAATGCAGATCAATGCCATGGCTACAGACATCCACAATCGTGGTCAAAAAGCGATCCGCCAAGCGCCCCGCTAAAGAGCCTTCCGGCGACCCGGGAAAGCTACGGTTGAGATCCCGGCGATCTGGCAGATAGCGCGAAGCAGTCATAAAACCATAGGCATTGACCACCGGCACCGCCACCAGCGTCCCCCGCAGCCGTCGCCGTTTTACCATAGACAACAAGCGTCCGACAATTTCAGTGCCAATGATTTCATCGCCATGAATCGCCGCACTCACAAACAACGCCGGCCCCGGCTTGCGCCCATGGCACACCACCACCGGCATCGTGGTCACCGCCTGGCCGAAAATCTCCGGCAGCGGCAACTCCAAATAACGCCGCGTTCCCGGCGCCACGCTATGGCCATCAACAACAAAAGGAGGGGGTTGGCTGGTCATCCCCGTATTGTCCTGCCGTTTACTGGCCATGCCAGTGGCTTTTCATCGGCCCTGGAAGCACGACAGCCGCAGAAAACGCAGAATAGCGCAGAAGGCTTCAGGTCCTGGCAGCTGCCCTTCTCTTTTCCTTTCAGCGTCCTTCAGCGATTTCAGCGGCTCCCAAGAAAGATAAGCCGCAGAAAGCGCAGAATAGCGCAGAAGGCTTCAGGCCCTGGCAGTTATCCATCCCAATTTCCTTCAGCGATTTCAGCGGCCAATCCCTTTAGTCGCAGAAAGCGCTGAGATGTGTATTACCATGATTTCCCCCATTGGCTTATTCTCTCTGTCATTGCTGCGGTGGGCCCTGATTATTTTTGAGTAGATAGGAAATGTATTGTGGGGAGATGCCGCATTGTCGGCCGATTTCCTTCAGAGAGCATCCTTGTTTGCGCAGAGCAACAACGTGGGCATTGCGTTGTTGTCGCTGGCGATGTCGTTCTTGTATTCTCTGGGCCTCTCCGTTGTGATACTGCTGACGGCAGAGGATGGCGTACGAACGGGTTATATCAAAACGTTGTATCAACTCCTTGACGCTGGCCCCTTTCTCAAGCGCGGCATAGATATGGGGGCGCTTTGCTGGTTGACCGGCAATTCGTCTGGGCTTTGAGTAATCGCGCCGTTTGATATTGGCCCGCAGCGCGGCTTTATCGAGAATGCGAATTCCCGCGCGCCGACAAGCGCGGCACATGTTTGGATACAGCAAGCCGAGATCTTTGCAAATATCCTCAATGAACTCACCCGCGCGTGCTCGTTTTTGCACCGTTAGCAAAACCTCACGAGTGTAGGTATTAACCTTACGCCCACGTGGTGCCTGCCAATTGATATCGCGATCTTCCAGAGCCTTACGCCACACCTTATAGGAGATCCCTTTTTCCTCAAGAATGGCACTGAGGTATCCACCTTGTTCAACGCGGTGAATAATCGCACGAATAACCGTCTCATTTAATGTTTTCATGGCCCTAACTTTGCCATCCTGCCTAGGGAATCAAGGCCGAGACTGAGGGACTCACCTCACGTCAGCCGCCAAAGGAGCGAAAGGACGCGTCATTGCCGGCTATCATTCCTTAACTCTTTCCCCTTCAGCGCCCTTCAGCGTTTTCAGCGGCCAATCCCTTGAGCCGCAGAAAGCGCAGAAGACTTCAGGCCCATCTAGCCGCCCTTCCCAACCCTCTTCAGCGTCCTTCAGCGATTTCAGCGGCTCCCAAGAAAGATAAGCCGCAGAAAGCGCAGAATAGCGCAGAAGGCTTCAGGCCCTGGCAGTTATCCATCCCAATTTCCTTCAGCGATTTCAGCGGCCAATCCCTTTAGTCGCAGAAAGCGCTGAGATGTGTATTACCATGATTTCCCCCATTGGCTTATTCTCTCTGTCATTGCTGCGGTGGGCCCTGATTATTTTTGAGTAGATAGGAAATGTATTGTGGGGAGATGCCGCATTGTCGGCCGATTTCCTTCAGAGAGCATCCTTGTTTGCGCAGAGCAACAACGTGGGCATTGCGTTGTTGTCGCTGGCGATGTCGTTCTTGTATTCTCTGGGCCTCTCCGTTGTGATACTGCTGACGGCAGAGGATGGCGTACGAACGGGTTATATCAAAACGTTGTATCAACTCCTTGACGCTGGCCCCTTTCTCAAGCGCGGCATAGATATGGGGGCGCTTTGCTGGTTGACCGGCAATTCGTCTGGGCTTTGAGTAATCGCGCCGTTTGATATTGGCCCGCAGCGCGGCTTTATCGAGAATGCGAATTCCCGCGCGCCGACAAGCGCGGCACATGTTTGGATACAGCAAGCCGAGATCTTTGCAAATATCCTCAATGAACTCACCCGCGCGTGCTCGTTTTTGCACCGTTAGCAAAACCTCACGAGTGTAGGTATTAACCTTACGCCCACGTGGTGCCTGCCAATTGATATCGCGATCTTCCAGAGCCTTACGCCACACCTTATAGGAGATCCCTTTTTCCTCAAGAATGGCACTGAGGTATCCACCTTGTTCAACGCGGTGAATAATCGCACGAATAACCGTCTCATTTAATGTTTTCATGGCCCTAACTTTGCCATCCTGCCTAGGGAATCAAGGCCGAGACTGAGGGACTCACCTCACGTCAGCCGCCAAAGGAGCGAAAGGACGCGTCATTGCCGGCTATCATTCCTTAACTCTTTCCCCTTCAGCGCCCTTCAGCGTTTTCAGCGGCCAATCCCTTGAGCCGCAGAAAGCGCAGAAG
>REDP01000141.1 GCA_007693455.1 Planctomycetota bacterium
AACGTAAACGGTATTAATTTCAACCATGCCGTTGGCAATAATGAAGATATTGATGCCGTGCTTGGTAGCCTACAGACTCTAATGAATGGAACTGGTGGTGCTAGCCTTGCTGGCGCTGGCTCATTCATTGTAGCACTTTATACCGGCGGCGCCCTAACTGGCAGCAGCAACACCGGCTTTCATGATGATGCATTTAGTGGGTATGACGTCTCTGGCATGAGTGCCGGTGAGATCATCATTGCCAATAGCGAAGGCTTTGCCTATAGCTTTAATATCACCTTCGACCAGCTCGAGGGGACGGATACAACAGCAACACTTGAGGCCGATGTAGAAGGCAAAATTGCTGACGCCACCCCCAACATCGAAACCACTGATAATACGTTCACCGCTCAAGATTCCGGCATTGCCGATGAAGACCACAGCAATACTGCTGGCGATACGGTCAACACTGCGGGTGACGATGGGGGAGTGACTGCTACCGATAGTGCGGGCGGGACCATCCTCATGGCCCTAACCTCCACTACTCCTGATGGCTTGGCGACCTACAGCTTGGTTTCAGGGGGCAGCATCCAAGGTCTGCAAGACTTCTCGGTGGATATTAGTGCCTCGCTCTCACAAAGTGGTGGAAGCACCAGCTTCGACCTCAATGACGGTGCCGTCTTCCAAGTGGGTGCCAATCAATCCCAGCAAGTAGGCGTTGCCATCCGTAGCATGGATGCGGTGGAATTGGGTCGTAATGCGGCAGGATCAGGAACCCTCACCAGCATCAATGACATGCTCTCCACCGAGCAAGGCGCCCTGCTCAACGGCATGGCCGATGAAGCCTTGGCGGTGATTGATCAGGCCATTGACGAGGTAACCAACCTGCGTGGTGCCTTGGGTGCCTTCCAGGCCAATACCCTGGAATCCGGTATGAACAGCTTGCGGATCTCCCGCGAGAATCTGAGCTCTGCCGAATCCGTGATCCGCGACGTGGACTTCGCCCAAGAGTCGGCGACCTTCACCCGCAACCAGATCATGGTGCAGTCCTCGACAGCCATGTTGGCCCAGGCCAACCAGCTGCCGCAGAATGTGCTCCAGCTTCTCGGCTAAGCCGAAAAGCCGTAGCAGCAGAGCTGCTTGCTTTGGGCAAGCTTCCCCCTGGCGCCAAGCGCCAGGGGGATTTTTTTTGGGTGTTTATGCAAAGAAATTATGGGATTTTTTACCCGTGATCCCGCTGCGCTTTGAGCGTTTCCCTACGGAGGGACAGGTCTATCGGCGGCTCATGGGCGCGGCTTGTGCTGCCCCTGGTCACGCTGCAGTTCGGGGGCACTGGCGCGGTGGTAGGCGGGCAGGAGATGCGCTGGGTCTTGGGGTTGGCAGCTGCGGGCGGCTCGGGCTACGCCGTGGGCGGTGGGGGCTTGGGGGCTGCCGCTGGGGGCGGGGCAGCACTGCAGGAGCTGTGGCTTGCTTGCTAGGGCGGGACCGACTGCGGTATAGGTGGCGTCTACCGGGGGGAAATCAGCGCTGGCATCGTCGTTGATGGCTTGCACGGGAAGGACTTCCTGCCAGGCGCCAGTGGCATCCACGCTATAGGCGGCGTGGAAGGTGACGTCCTTTTTGAGCGGCAGCACGGTATACCACAGTCCTGGGCCCTGGTCGCAGGCTAGTGCGGCTAAGGTGGGAACGGGGATGAGGGGTAACTGATCACACCAGGCCAGGGTGCGCGCCGCCACGGTACTGATGCGCAGGCCTGTAAACGATCCGGGGCCAATGGCCACGGCCAGGGACTGGGGGCGGCCAAAGCGCCGCAAGAGGGCATCTATGCACGGCACTAAATGACTGGCGGCGGCCACTCCTGCCAGGTCTTCATAGGCGAGGAGGGTGCCGTTCTCGGCCAGGGCGCAGACGCTGCCACTGCGGCCCACGCACTCCCAGGCCAAGCAATATGGGGTGCTCATCCTCGCTTAGCCCACCACATCAAAGCGGTGGATCTTCTTTTTGCCCACCCGTACCACCATACGACCCTCTACTACATAGCTGGGGTCTAGCTGCAGAGCGGGGTCGGTAATCTTGACGTCGTTGACGCGCACGCCGCCGCCTTGTACCAGGCGCCGCGCCTCGCCATTGGAGGCGGTGAGGCCGCTTCGGGTCATGAGTAATAATAAGCCGATGCCAGAGGCGAGTTCTTGGCTGGTGAGGGCCGAGTGGGGGATGGAGTCACCACTCACATCACCGCCGGTAAAGGCCTTGCGGGCATCATCGCGGGCACGCTGGGCAGCCTCTTCGCCATGAATCAAGGCCGTCACTTCATAGGCCAGGGTTTCCTTGGCGGCATTGAGGGCCTGCCCCTCTTCGGCACAGAGATCGTTGATCTGACGCATGGGCAGGAAAGTAAAGAAGGCTAAAAAGCGGGAGACATCGGCATCGGCTACATTGCGCCAGAATTGGAAGAAGTCGTGCACCGAGGTGCGCTCGGCTGATAACCAAATATTACCCTGTTCACTTTTACCAAATTTACTCCCATCGGCCTTGGTGACCAAGGGCATGGTGAGGCCGGCCAGGGAAAGCCCATGCATGCGCCGCCCCAACTCTATGCCCATGACAATATTGCCCCACTGGTCTTGGCCGCCCATCTGCAGGGTGCAATCATAGTGCTGCGCCAAATGGACAAAATCGGCCGCCTGCATCACCATGTAGTTGAACTCTAAAAAGGTAATGCCGCCGGCTTCCATGCGCCCTTTGACCGAATCCATGGTAAGCATGCGATTGACGCTAAAGTGCGGGCCATAGTCGCGCAGAATATCAATCCAGGTGCGATCTGCTAGCCAGTCGGCATTGTTGAGCAGGCGGGCGTCGGTAGGGCCATCGCCAAAGCGCACCACACGACCAATTTGTGCGCCAATGGCCTGGGTATTATGGGCAATTTCCTCGGCACTCAGCATGGTGCGGACGCTGGTTTTCCCCGATGGATCGCCAATCATGCCCGTAGCCCCACCCACCAGGGCCAGGGGTCGATGCCCACAACGCTGCAACCAGGCCAATACCATCACCGGCACTAGCGAGCCTACGTGCAGACTATCGGCAGTAGGATCAAAGCCGATGTAGGCGGTACAGGGCTGCTGCAGACGCTCATGCATCTGTTCATCAGTGGATTGATGGATCAGGCCGCGTTGGGCCATAATGTCGTAGAAGGATGCGCTCATGGGATGGGACATGCTGGCCCTGGGCGGGGGAGCGCAAGCCGCAGGCCCTGGAGAGGAGGCCGGAGCGATGCAAAGCTCGCCATGGAAAGGCATGCGCGCTTCGCGGGGCATGCTTGTAGTGTACAAAGCGCCCGTTGAGGGTGTTTTCTCCTGGCCGCTCGGGAGAGCGGCGGTCCCGGGGGCGAGCCTTGCGCCGCCCTGCGCCTTACGGGGGGTGGGCGCTTGCGCCATGGCATAGCCTCTCACTATTCTGCCATGGAACGCATCCAAGCTTGGACTGATGGTGGCTGCAGAGGGAATCCCGGAGTGGGGGCTTGGGCCTTTTTGCTGGTGGATAGTCATACGGGAAAGGCCTTGAGCTGTGCGGCTGGTGAGCGCTCTACCACCAATAATCGCATGGAAATGCTGGCGGCGATCCAAACCCTGCGCGCCTTAAAAGGGCCATCTGCCATTTGCATCCATTCGGACTCGCGCTACCTGATTGACTGCTGCACCAAGTGGCTGGCGGGGTGGAAGCGTCAGGGCTGGAAACGGCGCGGGGGTGCACTCAAGAATGTCGATCTTTTGCAAATGCTCGACGAGTTGCTGAACATGCATCAGGTGCGCATGACCTGGGTGAAAGGCCATAGTGGCGATGCGGGAAATGACTATGTGGATGGATTGCTGAATACGGTGATGGATCAGATTCAGGCAGGCGATCCCCAGGCAAACATCCTCAAACGGCATTCTTGGCCATAGCGGCCAGCGTATAATAGTCCTCATGACCACAAACGAATGTACTTCTTCCAGCGCAGCGGGAAACGCTGTGCCCCCTCCCCCAGGGCCCGATCAGCACCCCGGCAGGGGCCTTGGCAATGCCCTCAGCTGCATTGCCGCCTTTTGGGCAGCATTGTTTTTAATTCCCTATCAAGCCCTCTCCCAGGCCATGCCAGGAATGCTTTTGTCGGTGGTGCTGATGATGACCTTGTGGGCCGCTATCCTTAATAGCGTTGCCAGCATCGTGCAACGGCGTGGGCGTATGGATTCTTGGCGCTGGGATCGCATTACGGTTATCAGTGTGCTGCTGCTGAGCCTGTGTACCATTGCGGGCAATGTGGGCATGGCGGCGTCTTTGGCGCTGGTATCTCCGGCCATTACCAGTGTCGTTCTTACCTTACAATTGGTGGTCGTGGCATTGGCCGAACGGGTTATCCTGCGCACCCGCTTGCATCCCGCTTTACTGCTGGGCAGTGCGGTCGCTATTCTGGGCTTGGTAGTGATGCAGGCGCCCTGGGCGAGTATTGAGCATGAAGATGCGGCGCCGTCTGTGGTACGGGCGGGTATTGCTTGGGCCCTGCTTCCGGTACTTGCGTTTGCCTGTATGCTGGTGTTTACCCGTCATGTGATTCGCCGCATTGATCCGCTCTTGGTCAATGCCTTGCGTTTGTGGCTGGCCTGTGGGATGCTAGTGATGATTCCTGGGGTGGCCGCCAATGCCCTGGCGCAGTCCTGGCAGCTGTGGCTTTTGGCTATCGCCGCGGCGGCCTGCGGGCCGAGCATAAGCCGCCTATTGATGATGTATTCGCTGCGCTGGATTCCCGCCTCACAAAGCAAACTGATCTCCCTGATCAGTCCCATCTTTGCCCTTATTTTGGGCATCGTGATTATGGGTATGTGGCCGAGTGGGCATGAGCTTCTTGGCGGGGCCTGTATTCTGATAGGCATTGCCTTACCCCTGTGGCAGCAGCGCAAGCGGCAGCAAGCGCTTCCCCCTATTCCCTAACATCTGGCGCACTTTTGGCCATGGGCCTTTAGGCAAGGAGTTCTTGCAAGCGCGCCATGCAGGCTTCTGGACTGGGATACCATTGCAGGAGCTCTCTGGCGGGGCCATAGAGGAGGCCTTCGCCTTCGGCGCGCTGCAGGGTACTGGCAAAGCCCTGCCAAAATCCATCAACATCACAGCATAGAAGAGGTTTGTCATGAACGCCGATCTGCCGCTCTACCGCCACTTCCCAGAGCTCTTCCCAGGTGCCTGGGCCGCCAGGGAGAATGACGTAGGCCGCGCAGTCTGCTCCCAAGAGCTGCTTGCGTTCACGCATGGTGGCGGCGACACGCATATCGTGCAACTGCGGATGGACAAATCCTTGGTCAACAAAGTACTGGAGATTAACCCCCTGCACGCGGCCGCCTGCGGCCAAGGCGGCGTCGGTGGAGGCTCCCATACAGCCATCAGCACCAGCGCCATTGCGTAAAATCCAGCCCTGCTGAGCGATGCCCGCGCCAATGGCCGCGGCTGCTTGGCGATAAGCCAAGGGCGTGCGCGGCGACGATGAGCCAAACACTGTAATCACTGGCGGCGCAGTCGATTCATTGACTGTCGGCATAGCTATAGACTCCATGCTGGCCGCTGGTTTCCGATACGGTAAACCGCAGGGACTGCACACTCACATCACCAAAGCGTTCGCGCAGACGCCGCACCAACTGTTTGCCAAACCATCCCGCAAGATTTTCCGCCGAGGTATTGTTTATGGGCAAAACAATAACTTCTTCGGTCGGGGCAAGGTACTGACAATCGCGATAGGCCACTTCGGTATGACCATCGTCGCGGTGGCGATAGGTGAGTTCATGATGCTCACCTGGGATCAACCAGTGCTCATCAAGTTCATCACACATTTCCCGAATCACTGGCTTGGCCAGTTTAAAATCAATGACCAAGCCACGGTTGGACAGGGCCCCCGCGACTTCACAACCCACTTGATAATTATGCCCATGCAAACGCTCTTTCGAGCCATCGGGAAAAATGAGGAAATGGGCACAGGAAAACTTAAAGTATTCCTTATGCATAAGAATGGAGTACTGTTCCATGCTCTCCCTTTCTGACCATGCGTCCGCATAGCCTACGCGGCAAAACGCATGGTGCTAGATCCTCGCCGCCTGCCAATGGCCAACCCGTCCGCCATCTCATCATCATTACCGCAGCTCGCTTGTGCTTGACCCGTGTGCGAAACCTGCGACACCAGCACCCATGTCACGGGCTGTACAGGAGATGTTTGGGGCCATTGCGCCACGCTACGATGTCATGAATCGACTGCTGTCGGCTGGTCGGGATGTGTCATGGCGGCGGGTGGCGTTAGGCATGCTTCCTCATCCCCCTGGACGTGTCCTTGATCTTGCCACGGGGACTGGCGAACTGGGCGCCGAAGCTCTTGCCGGCGGCTTTGCGCAACGGGTTATCGGAGCCGATTTCTGTGTGCCCATGCTACAGGCTGGTGGACGACGCTGGCAGGCGAAGCGTTTAAGCCCCGCCGCCGCAGATGCCCTGCACCTGCCCTTTGCTGCGGCGAGTTTTGATGCGGCAATGGTTTCCTATGGCTGGCGCAATTTTGACGACCCCGGGGAGGGCCTCGAGCAACTACACCGCGTGCTCAAGCCAGGCGGCACACTGATCATTGTCGAGTTTTTTCGCCCCCAGTGGTGGTGGCCCCACGTCTTTCATCGCGGCTTTTCGTGGACGGCTCCCATCATGGGGGCTCTCTTCGCTGGTAATGGCGGCGCCTATGCCTATCTTCATCGCTCCATTCAAGGCTTTCTGAGTGTTCCTGAAGCCGATCAACTGCTCCGCCAACACGGCTTTTGCAACTCGCGTTGGCATAGTTTCTTCGGCGGCATCTCCCATGCCGTGGCCGTGCAACGCCGCTAAGCCACTTCCCTACCCTCTCTTACTCGGCAAGGATATTTTCGCGTGTTGACCCTGGTTATTCGCATCTGCTTTGTCATACTCTCCACGACGGTGGCCCTGGCCTATGGTCGGAATTATTACCTGGAGACGGATTTTCCCGTATGGCTCGCTGGGGTCATTGGCTTTGCCATTGCCGTAACCCTGATCGCCATGGAACAGGCCTTCCGTCGGCGCTTTGCGCGTGCGGTAGTGACGGTGATTGTTGGCTTGTTTGTGGGCCTCCTACTATCAAAACTCATTCTCGGTGTCCTTGATGCCGCCATTCAAAATCCCGCCATTCGCGATAACATTGATATTCCCATTGTCCTCATCACTACCTACCTCGCGATTATCACCATTCTCCATCACGCCGATCGCTTTCGTATTATTATTCCCTTTGTCGAATTTCGCTCCCAGGCTCCCGAAGAAGGGAAGGTGGTGTGCGACCTGAGTGCCCTTACCGACTCACGGCTGGCCTTCCTTGCCCAAGCAGGGCTCTTCGGGCACCGCCTCTTGGTCCATGAGCGTACTATCCATGCCTGCCAACAATTGAGTACCAGCAGTAATGACACAGACCAGCAACGCGGGCAACGCGCCCTAGCCACCCTCGCTGATCTGCGCGGCTTAGGAGAGCCCATGCTGGAACTGGAAAGCATTGATCTGCCGCAAGCCGACAGCGATGGCGCGGTAGCCCTGGAATTGGCTCGCCTTGAAGGGGCACGTCTGTGCTGCAGCGATCGTGATATTCTGGCGCGCGCCAAGGCCGAACGCATACCCGTGGTAGATCTGTCGCTGTTGGCCGAGGTGCTTACCGCTGGAGTACAGCCAGGTGACTCGCTGCGCGTGCGTATCGAACGCGCTGGCGAGCAGCAGGGCCAGGGCGTGGGCTTTCATCGCGATGGCTCTATGGTAGTGGTTTCCCAAGCTGAGGAGGCCATCGGGGAAGAGGTTATGCTCGTGGTAAAACGTCTCCATCATACCGCCCAAGGCCGTATTATCTTTGGTGATCGCCAAGAAACCGCCAGCTTCCAGCGGCGTCGCTCTACCGCCGAGTAAACCACTCCCCCATATTTTTTTGCATCGATTGAGAGATTATACTATGCGTCGCTATCATTATTCCGACCCCGCCATCGACACTATCCTGGGTTCAGCCTGGAGCCGCTTTAGTCGCTTGGTCGAGCAGGCACAGCCCAAAGCCCGCGCCTTCTATGAACAGCGCCTGGGCCAGCGCTACGACATTGAATCGGCCATCCATCACATCATCAACAGCGTGGCCCAAGAGGGCGATGCTGCCGTGGAACGCTTTAATCATCTCTTCGATGACATTCGCATCCCCCTACGCGATCTGCGACGCAATGGCGATGATTGTGCCGCCGCCTACGAGCGCTGCGATGCCACCCTTCGCCAGGCCTTAGATACGGCTGGTAAACGCATTCGCTCGTATCAGGAGCGCCTTATTCCACAGGGCTTTGGTGAAGACCTTTCGCAGCCTTTAGGGGTGCGCTGGCTTCCCCTTGATCGCATCGCGGCCTATGTCCCTGGCGGCGCAGGAGGAACCTTGCCCCTGTGTTCATCGGTACTCATGAACCTCATCCCAGCCCAGGTAGCGGGGGTGCCACAGCGCGTCCTCTTTACGCCAGCGCGAGCCGATGGTACGATTAACGATGCCGTTCTTGCCGCAGCCCATGTTGCAGGAGTCTCCGAAGTCTATGGCGTAGGCGGAGTGCAAGCCATTGCCGCCGCCGCCCATGGCACTGCCACCATTGCTGCCGTCGATAAGATCGTTGGTCCTGGCAACCTTTTCGTTACTCTCGCCAAGCGCGCGGTCTACGGCAGGGTTGACTTGGATATGCTGGCTGGTCCCTCGGAAGTCCTGGTAATCAGTGATGGAAGCGTACCGGCCGCCTGGGCAGCTGCAGACTTACTCTCCCAAGCCGAACATGATGCAGTGGCGATTCCTGCTCTGATCTGCCTCGATAATGATAACGCCGATGCTATTCTTGCCGAACTTGAACGCCAATTAGCCGCACTCCCCCAAGACCGTCGCGAAGTTGCCGAACGTAGTGTTCAGGACATGGGATGGTGCGTTGTCTGCGATGATCGGGATCAGGCTATCGACATTGCCAACCGTATGGCCGCCGAACATCTTGAACTCTTGGTCGCCGATGCGGCGGCCTGGTTCCCTCGTATTCGCCATGCGGGAGCGGTCTTTATCGGGCCGTGGTCACCAGAACCCATTGGCGATTATGTGGCTGGCCCAAGCCATACCCTGCCCACTGGTGGTACCGCACGCATGTGGTCGGGCATTGGTACAGACACCTTTCTGCGTCGTTCCTCAATCATTAATTTCAGCGAGGACGACTTTCGTGCCTGTGCCGCCGAAGGCGCCACCTTAGCTGCCGCCGAAGGCCTGCACGCCCATCACCAGAGCATTGCCATCCGCCTTGGATAATACGACCATGGGCTCTCCCTCACCATCTCCGGATGCCCGCAAGGTTCATTATGGCTCCAGCCCAGATGCGCGCGTACGGCGAATGTTTGATATCCTCAGCCGCAGTATTACGCCCCAATCCGACCTGGAATACGATGGCCCCTTTCAACTATTACTCGCAGTGGTGCTATCGGCCCAGGCCACCGATAGCAGCGTCAACCGCGCAACCCGCACCCTTTTCGCCCAGGCCAATAGTCCCCAAGAAATCATTGCTCTGGGCGTCGCTGGGGTGATTCCCCACATTCGTCACATTGGCTTGTACAATGCGAAAGCCAAGCACCTGGTCGCATTATGCCAAGCCCTTCTTGAACGCCATCACGGGCAGGTTCCCAATACTCGTGCTGCCCTGCAAGCGCTACCGGGAGTCGGCCGCAAAACCGCCAGCGTGGTGCTCAACATCGCCTTTGGACAACCCGAAATCGCCGTTGATACCCATGTCCATCGGGTAGCCAATCGTCTCGGTATGAGCGCCACAACCAAGGTAGATCATACCGAGCAAGTGCTTTGCACACGCACTCCCCAAAAGCACCGTTTGCATGCGCACCATTACCTTATCCTACACGGCCGCTATACGTGCACCGCACGCAAACCCGCCTGCAGCACCTGCCCCCTGGCGCACCTGTGTCCGAGTCGTCAGGAGTATATGGCCACGTGAGCATGGCGATAATGGGGGCATCTGCTACGATGCGTGAGAATCCCCTTCTCCTACTGCCATAGTATATACTAGGCGCATGATGTGTCGCAAAACCAACACCTGTGGAAAAAAACCACACGTACAGTGTTTTGCATAACTTTCCCTATTCGCTCTTTGCATTACCGCAAGAGCGCTCTTAACATGCCGCACAGCACTCTCGGTAAACACGCTGTCGCCGAGGCCAACCAGGGGAAGGTCCCATATCATGAATGCTATCAATTATGCCACGATCGATGGAAATACCGCCGCGGCCCATGTCGCTTACCAACTCAGCGAAGTCATTGCCATCTATCCCATTACTCCCTCGTCAACCATGGCTGAGATTGCCGATGCCAAGGCTTGTGCAGGGCAAACCAATATTTGGGGTGCGGTACCATCGGTCACCCAGATGCAATCTGAAGGGGGTGCAGCTGGCGCTCTGCACGGGGCCCTGACGACTGGCACCATGACCACGTCCTTTACCGCATCGCAGGGGCTTTTGTTAATGATCCCCAATATGTATAAGATCGCTGGCGAGTTAACTCCCTGTGTCTTACATGTTACGGCGCGTGCCATTGCCACCCAGGGCCTCTCTATCTTCGGTGATCATGGCGATGTCATGGCCGCGCGTTCTACGGGTTGGGCCATGCTGGCATCAGCATCCGTACAGGAAGCCATGGATATGGCTGCAGTAAGCCATGCCGCAACGCTGGAAACTCGCCTGCCGTTTATGCACTTCTTTGACGGCTTCCGCACCTCGCATGAAATTCAAAAAATCGCCATGCTGGATAGCGATGACTTACGTGCCTTAATCAATGATGATGCCGTTCGCGCCCATCGGCAGCGTGGGCTAAGCCCCGATCGCCCGAGTATTCGTGGCACTGCCCATAATCCTGACGTCTATTTCCAGGGCCGGGAAGTCTGCAATCCCTACTACAGCGTCGCAGCAGAAAAAGTGCAGGCGAGTATGGATGCACTGGCGCAGCGCTGTGGCCGCCAATACCATATCTTTGACTATGTGGGCGCCAAGGATGCAGAACAAGTCATTATTGCCATGGGATCGGCCTGCGAGACGCTTACCGAAGTGGTTGAACATCTTGTAGCCGCAGGCGAAAAAGTGGGCCTGATCATCGTCCGTCTCTTCCGGCCCTTTTCTGTGCCGCACCTCCTTGCCGCCTTGCCCGAAAGCGTTCGCACCATCACCGTGCTCGATCGCTGCAAAGAACCCGGCGCCAGTGGCGAGCCACTGTACCAGGACATTATTACGGGTTTGGCTGAGGCCTATCACGACGGCCTCCTCTCCCAACTACCACGCACCCTCGGCGGACGCTACGGCTTGGGATCCAAGGAATTTGACCCTGGTATGGCTAAGGCTGTATTCAATAATATGTCGGCAGAAAAGCCAAAAAACCACTTCACCATTGGCATCCTTGATGACGTGAGCGGAAGCTCGCTTACTGCTGATCCGGACTTCCGCAGTGAAAGCGACAGTGTCCATCGGGCCCTCTTCTATGGACTGGGATCTGATGGCACCGTCGGCGCCAATAAAAATAGCATTACCATTATCGGCGACGGCACCAACCATTATTGCCAAGGATACTTCGTCTACGATTCGAAGAAATCTGGCTCAATGACCGTAAGCCATCTGCGTTTCTCCCCCAACCCCATTCGCTCGACCTACCTCGTCGGCGAGGCTGACTTTGTCGCCTGCCATAGCTTCCCCTTCCTTGAACGCTATGAAATGGTGCAGCGCCTACGACCAGGCGGGGTATTCCTCCTCAACGCCCCCAATAGCGGTAAAGGAATCTGGAACGATCTACCGCGGTCCGTACAGGAACAATTGATTGCCAAAGAAGCCCGCTTTTACGCCATTGATGCCTACGCCCTGGGACGAGAGTTAGGCCTAGGCGGGCGTATTAATGTCATCATGCAGACCTGCTTCTTTGCCATTTCAGGAGTCCTCCCGCGTCAGCAAGCGCAAAAAATGATTGAGCAGGCAGTGCACGACACCTACGGCAAAAAAGGGCCAAAGGTGGTTGAAATGAATATTCGTGCTGCGCGGATGGCCGCCGAACGCCTGGTCGAAATTCCCCTGGGCGAAGTTGCCAGCACCATCGGCATGCGTCCTCCTGTCTCCGTTGATGCCCCTGACTTTGTGCGTCAGGTCATCGGCCCCATGGCAGCGGGATTGGGTGACCAACTCCCCGTAAGCGCCATGCCCGACGACGGCACCTGGCCCAGCGGCACCGCGTGCTGGGAAAAACGTGCCATCGCGCAAAGCGTCCCCACCTGGGATCCGGATCTCTGCATTCAATGCAACCAATGCTCCTTTGTCTGTCCTCACGGCACGATTCGCCCCAAGATCTACGACCGCAGTCATTCCAACGGCAGCAGTCCAGCCTCCTGGCGACACACCCCCGCCAAGGGCAAAGGCCTGCAAGATCTCGACTACACCATCCAAGTCTCGCCTGAAGACTGCACTGGCTGCGGCGCCTGCGTACACGTATGCCCTGGCATAGAACGCGGCGAAAACCGCAAGCCAACGGGCCGTAAAGCGCTCACCATGGAACCGCTCGTGGAAGTGCGCAGCCAAGAGGTGGCCAACTGGGAACATTTTGTCAGTATTCCTGGCCAACGCGCAGCCACCATACCGCGCAGCACCGTAAAAGGATCACAGTTCGAACCAGTGCGCTTTGAGTTCTCTGGCGCCTGTGCTGGCTGTGGCGAAACCCCGTATATCAGCCTCCTCTCAACGCTCTTTGGTGATCGCGCATTGATTGCCAATGCCACCGGCTGCTCCTCTATCTACGGCGGCAACCTCCCCACCACCCCCTACACCAGTGATGCCCAAGGCCGCGGTCCAGCGTGGTCCAATTCACTATTCGAAGACAACGCCGAATTTGGCCTGGGCATGCGCCTCACCACCGATTTCCAAAGTGAACGCGCACACAATCTGCTCCGCGCCAGCAATGTGAGCAAAGCACTCAAAGATCAACTGCTTGCCCCCTGTGATGGAGAGCCTGAAAATGTCGCCCAGCGTCGTGCCTTGATTGATGAGTTACGTGCATCGCTACGCGACAGCGACGCAGCCAAAGATCGTGATCTGGTAGAATTGGCCGAGTATCTCGTACCACGATCGCAGTGGATTGTTGGCGGCGACGGCTGGGCCTATGACATCGGCTTTGGTGGCCTTGACCATGTTCTCGCATCGGGGCGCAATGTTAATGTCCTCGTCTTAGACACCGGCGTCTACTCCAATACTGGCGGACAAAGTTCCAAGGCCACACCACGCGCAGCCGTGGCCAAGTTTGCCGCCCATGGCAAAGACTCCCCACGCAAAGACCTTGGCCAGGCAATGATGAGCTACGGCACCATCTTTGTCGCCCAAGTAGCCTACGGCGCCAATCAAGCGCAGGTAGTCAAAGCCTTCATGGAAGCAGAACAATTCCCCGGCCCCTCGATCATTATTGCCTATAGTCACTGCATTGCCCATGGCATCGCCATGGACACCGCCACCGACCTCCATAAGGAAGCAGTAAGTTCTGGTTTCTGGCCGCTATACCGCTTCGACCCCCGACGCCGCAGCCAAGGCCATCCCCCCCTGCAGTTGGACAGCAAAGCCCCCAGCACGGGCCTTGACTCCTTCCTCAAGCAGCAAGGACGGTTCCGCATTCTCACCCAAGCCGATCCGCAGCATGCCGGAAACTTGGCGGCACAGCTTGGCGAGGACTGCCAAGAACGCTACAAGCAGCTACAGGCCATGGCCGGAGTGAAATAAAAACATCACCCCGCACGACAGCGCAAGAAGGAGAGCCCGCGGGCTCTCCTTCTTGCATTGAGCAACACTCACCCACCGTAATCAAAGCAATGTCCTACAGCCCGCCCACTCTGCGCACTGCAAGGTGAGCCGCAAAGAGAGCTTCATGCCACCTCAACCGCATTCCCCACAAGCACGCCGCATTGTAGTCATCACCGGAGCCGGATCAGGGATCGGCGCCGCCATCGCCCTCCATTTTGCCGATCATCAGCACCTGGTGGTGTGCTGTGGCCGCCGCCGTGAAGCCTGTCTTGCTACCGTACAAGCTATCGAAAATGCTGGCGGCACCGCCCAAGCAGTGGCCTGCGACATACGCGACACATCAGCAGTAGAGAACACTATCAGTCACATTATCGAGCAGCACGGGCACATAGACGTGCTCATAGCCAACGCCGGAATTGCCGAAAACCGCAGCGTCATAGAGACCTCAGACAGCCTCCTCGATGATATCCTGCGCACCAACGTGCAGGGGACCTTTAGCTGCTGCCGAGCCGCCTTTGCGCACATGCTCCCGCGCAAAGAGGGAGCCATCATTACCATTGGATCGGTGGTCTCCCATAAAGGCTACCCTCAGCAAGCCGCATACGCCGCAAGCAAACACGCGGTACTGGGCTTCACCCGCAGCCTCTGCGCCGAGGCCCAACCCCACGGTATCCGTGTAGCCTGCGTCATGCCAGGTGGAGTCGCCACTGAAATGGTGCGGCGAACCCGCCCCGATCTCGACGGCAACCAAATGATCCAACCCGAAGACGTAGCCAACGCCGTACGTTACCTAGTAGACCTCCCCAAACGCATCGCCATCGACTCCATCAGCATCCGCCGCTGGAACGCCTCCCCCCACTAACGTCGATCATCGATAATAGGGGACATGCAAATTTATCTCCAAAAGGCCCCTCCATTTACAATAGCCAAAATAAGAACAACCATATCGCAATTTGGGCTCTTCAGTAGACGCAGCAGGGCCTCCTGCTGTGGCGGGCCCCGCTTACACTGGCATTGCAATAACAGCACGCTCGTGGTCATTTCTCTGCGGCGACTGTCGTCCTGCTATCCAGCGTTGATCAGGTTGCCAGACCAGGACGCTGGCGCGATATA
>REDP01000017.1 GCA_007693455.1 Planctomycetota bacterium
AATACTGAAAGCTTCCTTCATCGCCTGAGCTTTGAAGCACAGCCACGCCTCCTGCAACAACGACGGCTCACGGGCAATGGTATTGAAGGCACCGCGGGCAGCACCCGTGGCTCGGAACTCTATGTCCGCTCACACCTCCGCCTGCATGCCGACCTCAACGAACGATGGTTTGCTGAAGCAAGCCATCGCCGCAGCGAAGATTTTGACGGCCGTTACGATACCCTCCTCACTGGTGCTGGGGTTCGTCATCATAAGTGGCAGGCAGCCCTTCTCGCCGATGTGGAGGGTGCCAAAGAGAACATTGACATGCACCTACGCCTGGGTTGGCAGGCCTCGGACGATCAGCTCCTACGACTCAGCATTGTCGGCAGTGATGTTCCCTTTAATGATAAACAGAGCAGTGCCACCTACGACCGACAACCCTACACCGCGCATCTCTATGGGGCCATGCAACCCTGGGAGGCACTGCAGGTTCGTGGTTTTCTTAACCTCAATATGCCCATGCGCCTTGATCATCCCGACAGCGGCATGCGCAGTGAAGACGAGGGCATAGCCGCAGGAATCAGTGCCCATCTCAGCCTTGGGGATCAGTGGCACATGGCCATGAGCCTAGAAGGGCGCTACCGCCTGCGCCATAGCTGGCTTGATGATATCCCCGATGATCCCATGGATACCCAATTTCCTGAACAACGCTTACGCCGTAACAACCTCGTTGCCAAGGGCGAAGTCGGTACGCAGCATCATGACGGTAGTCAGAGCTGGATGGGCATGCGCGCCTTTTACCTGAAGGAAACCGACCGCCGTCCCAGTGATGACTCTGGCGCTGAACACATCAATCGCCGTGAATATACCATCTATGCTGGTCACCGACGCCACATACATGGCCATTGGCACGCTGCCCCCAGCATCTTTTTGGCTCGCCATGATATCGAAATAGATCGACCCCACGTCGATCCCGATGATGATGACAGAGAAGTCTACGAACGCGATGTGGGATTCTACGGGAAATTTTCTCCCACCTTGGAGTATCGCGTGCTGGCAGATCGCCAAGGAGTCATTTCCTTGATTCCCCACTTCCGCTTGCATCGCGCGGCCTTTGGGGGTGGAAACGTCCAAGTCTTTCTTCCTTTTTAGCCCAACGTGCCGATCGTTCTGAGAGCTTTTGCGGTCATGCTGCAAGCGATATTGCATAGAAGCGCACTCAAGCGCAGTGCACATAAGGTTACGTCTCGAGCTGCCTTGGCTCCGAAAAAGCAGCGCTGCCAGGTGGCGGCCATGGACTCGCCTGGAGAGCATACACACTGGCACCATGTCTCAACGCCACCGACGCCCCCTATGGCAGGGCGAACTGCCCCGCGAACAAGTTATGGCCGAAGATTCAGAGCTTGGCGCCGTCATCCTGGTCAAGGATGGCAGCACAGTACAAGCATGGCGTAACAGTTGTCCACATGTGGGTGTTGCTCTTGACTATGGTGATGGAAACTGCCTCTTGGAACCTGGGGTATTGATCTGCTCTATGCATGGAGCATTGTTTGACGCCAGCAGCGGGCTATGCACGGATGGCCCATGTCGTGGTGATTCCCTTACTGCGGTTCCGATCCTCATCCATTCCCAGGGCATTGATGTTTTATGCGCGGATCCCTAGCTCCTAGTCACTCTACTATTCTGCCCAGCCCCATCCCCGCCCATCCCGCAGAACATCTTTTAAGCCCGCAGCGACAGCAACGCTTCCGCCAGGTGTTGGCGCGGCGCACGGTACGCTTGAGCGTGGTGATAGAAGAATGCTACGACCCCCATAATGCCACTGCCATTGTACGCACCTGTGATGCCTTGGGTATTCACCGTGTGCATGTGGTTACCGGGCGCAATGCCTTTCAGGTAAATCGCCGTATTAGTCAAGGCGCCCATCACAATGTCGACCTACGCATTCATCATACGATTGATGCGGCCTATGATCAGCTGCGCCATGATGATTTCCGCATCTATGCTAGCAACTTACAAAACACCGCTCAGTGTGGCCCGGGTGCCCTAGCACCAATGCTACACAATCAGCCCTTGGCGCTCGTCTTTGGTAATGAGGGGCACGGCCTTTCAGATGCGGCGATTGATCAGGCCGATGACTGCTTCCTTATTCCCATGAGTGGCTTCCCCCAGTCGCTCAATCTCTCGGTATCGGTGGCTATTTGCTGCTATGCCCTACGTCAACCTTGGCTAGAAGGGGATCTTGCAGGGGATATGCCGGCCGAAGAACAGGGCATGTGGTATGACCAATGGCTGCGACGGAGCGCCAGTGTCCAGCGCTATTGTGAAGAACATGGATATCCACCTGCAGATACCCGGGCCGAGGAGTCCTGTGATCGCAGTGGTAACCCCATAGAACGCTTTCATGCCGGCTATACATCATCACAGGCAAGTGGTAACGATGGCCAGGATGGGCCTTGAGATGCGCAATTCCCTCGCAATACTTTTCATCAGATGAAACGTGATACGGAGTGGATGCGTAATAAACTGGGCTTCCTGGTGCACCAGGAAGATCAGGACTTAGTTGTTGCCGTGGACCAAGAATTTATCGATACGTGTGGCACGGGTAAGTGGGGACCGTTGTTAAAACACCGCTATCCTGGTCCGTATCGTCGCTTGGTCGTAGACCTGTCCCAGTGCAAAGTCATCCAATCGACTATTTTTGCTGAGCTTTTACACCTGCGTGATCTGTACCTTGAGAGCGCTAGCGATGGCGTGTGGCTCCGTAATCCCAGCCATCGCATGCTTACCGTACTTGATATCATGCATATTCGCGAACTCTTTCGCATTAGCGACTAGAGCGAGAGCGACGTACTGCCGCACCAGGCCGACTCAAAGCTCGCCATGAGAAAAGAATGCCCGCTTCGCGCGGCGTTTTCTGCTGGCCGATCAGGAGATCAATGGCATTAAGCGTTTTCGCGTGTTGTGTAATGAAGCCCAAGCTTGGTCGACCGACAGGCCCCAACGGGGCCTCGCATACTAGCCCAGGGTTGCGCCACAGGCGCTACCCTGGGTGTGCGTGCCGTTGGGATCAACCCTGAAAGGGTTGCGCAGACTCAA
>REDP01000016.1 GCA_007693455.1 Planctomycetota bacterium
CCGTCGCTGCGGCGATAGGCCTGGCGCAGGGAACCTTGGTTGCAGACGCGCTGGCGTAGTCCGTAAAGGTCTGCATCAGAGAGGGTATTGGGGAGCACGGCAACCTTGAAGGGGAAGCCGGTTGGAGAAGCGACCGCATCGGTGTAGACGCGCAGTTCTCCGCTTTGTTGGAGGCGATATATTGAAGACTTAATTTCTGGAAGAAGCCCTGATTCCTGGCATTGGGCAAAGGCAGTTCCCACTTGTATCCCTTGTGCCCCCAGGGCCTGGGCCTGCAACAGGGCACACGAATGTCCCTGGCTGCCAGCGAGCCAGAAGGGGCGATCAAGCCGTAGCAGGCGTTCCAAGTCTGCTTCGTCACGCGGGCCATAGGCCAGTGCTTCACCACCCTGGCGAGCGCCACGAGGGGGCGCGTTGTGACCGCCAGCCGAATGGCGCTCCACAACAAATCCATCAACAGCTCCTGCTGTGCTGCGATGTAGAGACTGGGCCAAAACATCCGAGCTAATCACAGCAAGAAAGGGTGGACGACGCAGGGTTGCATGCTCATGCACCGGGGTCCTTCCCAGTTCGGCCGGGTTGAAGTGGAGGAAAAAGCGTTCGCCTGGCAGAGCCCCTTCTACTGCCAGGGGCAACTGCGCTGGCTGGTGGAGTGTGAGGGCATCCAATGCGGCGGGGATATCTTTTGGAATGCCTGCACCCATCAGTACCGCGTCGACCCCAGCTAACAGAGCGCCATAGAGCGAGGCCAGATTTGCGGCGGAAGATTTTTCAAGCAGGTTGATTCCCACTGGCCCAGCTCCTCCCTCCTTCGCCAAGAAGACCTCAGAGAAGTTGGCTGCTACAAGCAGGGCCAATGTGGCTGTGCTGGGTTGATGATCCACCATTGCAGGTTGGCGGTAGGCTCCCGGAGCAGGTAGCCCATCGGGCTGAAACCAATGCTCTTGTATATCTTTGGCAAGTTCAGGAAAGGGGAAGTGGGCAAGAGCTCGTCGTAAATGCCCCCCCGCATCACCATCTTGGAGACGGTAGGCAAAGACTCGATCTAAGGCACTGCCTGACACCACCCCTAATCCGCCAGCCAGGGAAACTGCTCGGGCTAAACGCCAAGATGAGACACCGATACCCATGCCTCCTTGAATAAGGGCAGGAAGGGCACGCGCAGCATCAATGGTAGATGAAGCAGGAAGAGGATCTGTGGACATAGGACCAACGATAAGGAACGAAGAGAGCCAATGGTAGCAACGAAAACGATTTTCGATGCCACGAGAGGACAGGAACAAAGATGACAACAGCGGCTATCATCGAGCAGCAGGAGCGCCATGCGTTCATTGGCTGCATGGAAGGACTTGCTGCACTAGATATGAGCACCGATACCTCATCAGCGAGCTGGTGGGGCCTCGGTGCTCTCAGGGTCCCGAGCTGTCAGGATCAAGTGACATCCTACAGGGGATCAGCGTCTGCACAATGGGCAAGGAAAAGGATCTAATTGGCCAAAATGATCATCTGAAAGATAAATAAATGCCAAAAAGACACGCTCATATGCATACGGGGTCGCGATCTGTTGCCTGCCGACCATACCTACTGGTAGCCTGCTGCACATCAGCATCAATGGTCAAGCCGTAGAAGGCACCTGCGTGCCCTATCAGGGCATAGAGAGGTTTAATCTCGCACCTGATGCCACAGCCATTGATGGACGTGGTAGAGGCTGAGGGGGCTACTGCTGTGACGAATGTCTTGGATTTCCCAAAAGCGTACCTGGGGATGTCCAGCGTCTAACATGTATTTATAGGCAGCAATATAGCTGTGGGAACCATTCCATGGATCATCATGTCCCATCATAATCCACATGGGGGTATGGTTGAGTTTGGCATAGTCGGCGGGGTTGCCGAAGGGGGACCCTGCCAAGGCCATCGCGGCGCTAAACAGCTGAGGCCGCTCGCGCACTAAGGCCCAGACCGAAGAGCCGCCCATGGAATGGCCATAGACGCTGACCCGCCTGGGATTGATCCCGTCAGCACGAACATAGTGGTCGATCAACTCCACATAGGCATGGAAGGAAGGGTTGAGTCCAATATCAAACTCTCCCTGGGACGCATCACCAGTATAGGTGATGCTGCGGCTTTGCGGATGGAGGACAATCACCACTGCGGGCATGTTCTTACGATAATAATCAGTTGCCCATACCGCCGCACTATGGACCTTACTGCTACCGAGACCCTGATCGCCCACCCCGCCAGCACCAGGGCAGCTGATCACCAAGGGGTAGCCCCCTTCCGGCATGGGAGATTCTTCAGGGTCAGGCAGTAAAAGAGAGTAGCGCAAGAGTTTGCCATCCTGCCAATCCTGGGTTTGGAAACGATTATGCAGTTCGGCAATGCCATCGCGCCCGCTCCCGCGCTCCGGGAAGGTTGGACTCAGGCCTCTGCCCATCCGGCCGCGGCCAGCAGCCTCTTCACGCATGCGAAAATGACCCCAGTCGGTAAAGGGATTTCCCTGATTAATGGGCCAGGTAATTGGCGGATGTTGCACACGGTGACTTTTTGCATAGCGAGCCTGGCGCTCGGGCGCGCGGTCGGGGTCACCCAAGAATTCCTGCCAGTTTTCTGGAACGCCGATGGGGAAAGGAGGTTCCTGTGCATGCAAGGAAACGAAATTAAGCGCCATGGCAAATGTTGCCAAGATCGCAGCCACAGAGCACAAGGGAAAGTTCATCGGATTCTCCAGGGTGGAAAACTGTTACTTATGAAACCAAGGTGGGCGAGCCCACAACCCAACCATTTGAAATGGTTAGATGAGTTTGCTGACAAACATCTCGTCTATCTTTGCAGTACCTAAAGCGCCGGGTGACGAGCATGGCTGTGGCTGAGGGCTGCTCCAGCTATCAGACATTAAGACCCATGACTCCATGGAGTAAGCCTGCTCTCCATACCGCCCCTAACCATCCCCCGAAAACACCGTGAGCACAGTCTCAGTGACAGGGGACAAGCGTTCAATAATGGTTTGATCATTATCATCATAATGTACTACGCCAAGATCGCTGGCCCATACCCAGGTAGTCCATTCGGTTAT
>REDP01000281.1 GCA_007693455.1 Planctomycetota bacterium
CGGCGCTTGGCGTGATGACTGTGAAAAAAAGAGCTTTATCACCACCATTGAGGACCTCTTTGGCTGGGCGCCCAATCGGGAGCGTCGTGGTGATGTCAAAGATCCAGTCCAAGCTGCAGAATGGATTCCGCGCTTCAATCGCGAGAAGGCCCGTGATCACGAAGCCCATCAGGGCCTGGTGGTATTCCACGATGCTTTTGGTGAAGATCCTGCCACTAATACCCCACCGCGTTTGGAGGTGGATATTCTCACCAATCACTACAGCCTCTATTACCAAGGAGCCGCTAGCCCCGGTGACTGGCATTCGCCCATACCGGTTTCCTTCCTCACCATCGCCGCCGGGACCCGTTTCCGCTTCCGAGTTAGCAAGGCCTCCTCGGCCTGCTCGGATGATCTCCTCACCGTCGCCAAGCGACTACTCTTGGGTGGTCTGCATTGGCTCGGCGCTGGAGCAAAAACTGCCGCCGGGTACGGCTGGTTTGACGATGCCTGGAAGATCAGCGAGGAAGCCAAACAGGCGCAGGCGGGCAATGTGCTTGCCGACCTCATCCCGCAAGTGGAAGCCAAGGGTCAGCGCCTATGGAAGCGAACCGGGGATAGCACCAAGAAAGGCGCCTCGATTCAATTGGACGATAGTGGCGCTGTTATCGAGGGTGAAATGCTAGAACTCAAAAACCAATCCGGGGCCCAGGTGGGCCAGTATGTCATCATCGAACCTAACCCCAACAGTCCTAGTAAATGGATTCCGGTGCGCGTGGTCGATGAGTTGGACTAACCCCAGAAACAGATATCGAGGATTACATGCCGACAGCGCACCGCCTACGATTAGTCGGTCGCCTGGATCTTGATGGTGCCATCATCTGATCCAGACGCGTCATCTGGACCTTCGGCAAAAACACCCCAATACTCTTCGGGAATGGGAGCAATCAATTCTTCGCGGCTATATTGAATCCCTGCCTCTTGCGCTGCCTGCCGCAACTCTGCCAAGACTTTGGCGCGGCGCTCAGCCAGGCCCCCATCGGTATAGGGCACCAGCTTTGCCACCGGCTTGCCGGAGCGGGTAATGACAATGGTCATACTGCCCCGCTCGACCTCAGCGGCGAGGTCCGAAAGCTTGGTTTTGGCCTCAGACAGAGAATATGATTTGATCGGCATCGCTGCTCTTCCTACCCATCAAGTTTGACATGTAAGGTCTCTATGTCCACCATCCTCGTCTGGCGCAGCAGCGACTGCGCTCCCTTCCTCAGCCAACCCATAGTCCCCTATGATGCTGCCCAGCCTTTGCCGGAGTTTCATTGGCGCCAGCGTAACGAGATGGAAGAGGATGAGGCCTGGCAGCAGCCCATTCCCTATGCGGTGTTGATTGACGGCCATGATCAGCCCTGGGTCTATCGGCGCAGTGGTGGCGATGATCGTTTGCTCGATCGCTGGTCGGTGGGCCTGGGTGGACATGTAGATGCGGAGGACGGCCAAGCAGGACCTGGGATCGCCACCTTACGCCAGGCCCTGCTACGCGAGTTGGGAGAAGAGTTGGTGCACCATCCCCCGCAACTGGCCGCCAGCGCCCCTCCCATCGCCTGGATCCATGAACACGACTCTGCAATCGGTCGAGTCCACTTAGGCCTAGTGTTTTGTATCCCTTGGTTGTTGCATGAGCCGCCGCAGCCACAAAAGGGCGAGGCTCTCAGCGGTCTGGGGTTTTTACCAATCCAACAGCTGCAGGCCGAACAACGCATGGAACAGTGGAGTCGCTTGGCCATCCAAGCAATGGGAGAGCGGGCCTAGCTCACCTCTGGTACCATAGACAACGACAGAAGTTCGGGTTTCGCCCTTTTTCGTTGTCAGATACAGCCCCTTGGGTGTCTTATTCATATCAAGCCTGGAAAGGGTATCTCGGCAATGCGAATCTTACTCAGCACCATTGGCCTTGGCAGTCCCATAAAAGATACAAACGGCAAGATCGTTGATTGGGCTTACAAGCCAACCACATACTTCTGCAACCCCCCCTATCAACCAGTCAAAGAGGCGGCAAACTACCATCAGCCAATTCTCTTTCAGGGAATTGAAGCTGAGGAACTGTGGCTAGTCGGCACTGTAGATGCCAAGAAATGGCATGCCCCACGCATTCGGCATGATCGCTTTATCGACATCCCAAAAGGCATGGATGATGCTGAGTTTTGGCAAATGTTTAACGCAATTACCACAGCCATGGATGACCTGCGTCGCCTCCACACTGGTGCCGATGCGCCGCCCCATGAAATTCACCTAGACCTTACCCATGGATTCCGCGTACAGCCGGTGTTCCTGTTGGAGGCCGTGCGCTATGCCTGCCAACTGTGGCCCAAACATCTGCGCTTGGCTGAAGTGCATTATAGCTTTTACGAACATGACGACACCACCACGCCACTGCGAATGGTGACCCCTGTTTTAGACATGGCCAGCATCGCCTACGATGTGCGCACTTTTCTAGAAAATGGTGCTGGCGAACCCCTGGCCCGGCATCTGGATCAATTGGCTCGTAAGGCCAACGACCAGGCTCGCGAACGAGCTGCCCAGCGGCAGATCGCGGGCGATCAGCGCAGCCTGGGCGCCATTATCAACGAAGAGCGCAATCAGGACCAGGCCACCGGACTGCCTGTCATTACGGGCAAACTGCAGTCCTTCGCCAATTTGGTGCGCTTGGCCAATGCCCCGGCAGCGGCAGCGGTGACCCAAGGATTACTCCACACCATCGAAGAATCTCGTGAGAAATTACAGGGTTCATTGCGACCCTTGGGTGAGGCCCTAAGCGCCTTGGCTGACCAACTCCGGCCACATCTGCCCAAAGACCCCTCACCCGTGTGGCCGTGGCACGCTGCTCTGGCCCGCTGGTGCCTAGATCGCGGTCTGTTGCAGCAGGCCCTTACCCATGGCGAGGAAATTACCACAACCCGCATTTGTGAGACATGTAATATTGATGTCTGTGATAAAAATATACGCGGTGCTATTTCGCAAAAATTCTTGCACACAGCTCTTGCTGAAAACTGGAAACCGTGGGTCGATGCCGTGCGTTATGTCAAAGATCTGCGTA
>REDP01000263.1 GCA_007693455.1 Planctomycetota bacterium
CATAATGGTTGGGACATTACGCTGTGTGTTTTCTGCAGAACTTTCGGTAGCCGATGGCAACTGTGCCTCAAAACCTTCACTTTGCATGAGAGTAGTGGCTACAATAAAGAAAATAATCAAGAGGAATGCCAAGTCTGAAAAGCTGTCGACCGAGACTCGTCCACCTCCAGCTTTGCGCTGATTACGGCGATCTCCAAGGCTACGCGCCATGATCATCACCCTTCATTCTGAGGCAGCCAACCAACACCAATGGACTATCCAACCTGCGCGACGGTATCAACGAACTGCGCTTTGACCTCTTCAATGGCGAGGTCGATACCATCAGATCGACTATTAAAGTAATTGAATGGGATAACAGCCATAAGAGCGACAATTAAGCCAGTGGCTGTGGTTACTAGTGCCTCGGAAATACCAGCTGCCACACCCTCATTATTTACCCCGCCGGCAGCCAAGGACTCAAATGAGGCGATCATGCCAAGGACGGTGCCAGTCATGCCCAACAAAGGAGCAGCATTGCCAACGGTGGACAGCACACCAAAACGCCGTTCGACTGCACTTATGGCCCTGACTGAGTAATCATCCATTGCCTCTTTCACCGTTACATGCACAGGAATAGGGCTTTCTTGCCGGTTTCGTGCCTTGTCATAAGCCTGCACACCAGCGAGAAGGACTGCTGCCACTGGCCCAGGAGTATGAGAACATAACACCGCCGCAGATCCCAGATCATCGTTCCAGGCATGCTCAATGACTCGTGCGGTGAGACTGCGGTTATCGACCTTATCATAACGCCGGAATGCACGCCAACGATCTAACACCACCGCGATAGCCACTACGCTAAAGGCTGCCAGGGGCAGCATCATAAAGCCACCCTGCAGGAGTTTATCAAGAATCATGAACAAACCTTTCACATAAAGCTGCGACAGCATAGCCGTCAACAGGATCTAAGGTAAGTGGAGGCCAAGTCACTGGCTGAGCCTGAGTTTGGATGATAACCTGTCCCATAATGTCGTTATAGCGTACCGCCAATATGGCAGACCATTTCAAATGACGCTGAACCAAGGTTCCCTTAAGCCAAGACGGAGCATCCGCAATTCCATGCAGTCCCAGGGAAGTGCAAACTAACCATAGTCGCGGCTTAAAAAACCACGCATTTGCATCTATCCTAGTCTGCGTTTGCCATATCCCGTATCCCTCTTCATCATCGCAAAGTTGTTGAATAACATTGCTTAAGGCCTGAGATGCTGACCCGAACTGCAGAATTGAGCGTGGATCCTCCAAAGGGACAGGGTCATCATGGCTTAAGCCTGCTTGAAGAAGGTGCGATTGCCCAATCATAATTGCTTAGCGGCCCCGTCGAGAAAGTTCATCTAGCACACCGCGTGAACGACGGGCCCAAAGGCTTTCGGGATAGTTTACCGTACAGGTGGTAAAAGCAATCTCGGCACGACCGCGAGCATCCACTCCCCGTGGGGTAGCACCATGCCGCATCATGTTCAAGTAAGCATCGCCCAGCCAATACAGTGCCTCTGCCTTAATCATTGGGGCGTCAATGCTGGGATCATTGGCGATGGCGTCAAGGACTGTCACTGCCTCCTCAAAACGATGTGCTGAAATATAACTGGTGCCGGCTGCCACACCTGCAGCTGCAACATTCGGATGGGTAGGAAAGCGTTCAACCAAACGACTCAAGACATCACCGGCAGTGCCAAAGCGACTGTGCGCATCACGCAGCAGAACCTGCGAACGAGGGAAATCTGATTCGGTGAGTCGCTCCGATTCTGCTTGTATGCGACGGCCCTCACCTTGGAAATAGCGCGCTAAGCGAATCATCGCGTCAGCCACTAATTCATGGTCAGGGTAACGGAAAGAGAGCTTGACATATTCTTGGCTGGCAGCCGTCATTTCTCCCATTTCTTCGTACACATAGCCCAGTTTAAATTGCGCTCGTGGAGCATATTCGCTATCTGGATAAGAGCCAAGAATAGACGCAAAACGCTGCAAGGCGCTCTCAAAATAAGCCCGCTTATCATCTTCTGATTCGGTATCAGCTGCAAACTCTAGTTCCAATTCAGCCATCAGGTAATCAGCTTGGGCACGCAGGGCGCTATCCGGGAATTGGCGAATCGCCTCCTCCAACACATCACGGCCGGCATCAATACTATTGCGTACCTCACGCAGGAATCGCGCTTCACCTGCTGTATCAGCACGGTTTGTCGCATCTTCAGCCATGCGACGTTGCTGCTTGGCCAGCTCAAAATAGGCTTCAGCAATAGAAAATAGGGTCCCCATCGCCATTTCGTCATCCTGATAGCGTTTACTAAAGGGCACCACTTCACCATCAGCACCCTTATGGATACGCATCTGCCGTTCGACTGTCCCGCCGCGCCCTGGATAGCGAATGGTAACACTGTCCCCATATGTAACTGGTATAGCATTGAGATCCTCGCGTTCAATGCTTGCTTCATTATGGACAAAGGTGGCAACGGTGCGGAAAATGCCGGAGTGGCTCATGGTTTCCATCATACTCAGGGTACCGGACCAACCACTTCCAGTGGTCACTTCAACCTCGACTCGATCTCGGTCACTACTAATATTGGAGAGCGGGTCTGTGGCCTGGAGGTAAATCTGCTCACCAACATGCAATTCCGTCACCGATTCATTCCAGGTGCGATCATAGACCTCAAACAGCGTTGATCCACTCAAGCTCACTCGCCGGGTCAGCCATTGCTGTTTACCTTCAAGGTCCTCATAGGCAAACGCAACATAGATGGTATCCTCAGCGGTTATGAGAAGTGCCCGCTGATCAGGGGTCAAGTCGGGCCGACCAACCAGTGACTCCGTATGGTTATCACCAAATCGCACTGGTATACTGGCGGTAAAGGCCCCTTGGTCCATGGCCGAACCCAGCAACTGGGTGCCAACTACGGGACCGCGCATATGGCCATCGGGAAGATCCGCAGCCCCGCCAATGGTTGAAGCCGGAACCTCAAAGGCAACGGTGCCTGGAACGGTCGTGTCAAAGGGTTCATCATCTTGCACATCGGCAGCAGCACGCCCAGTGCTGGTTTG
>REDP01000015.1 GCA_007693455.1 Planctomycetota bacterium
TAAGGAAGCGCGCCTAATTGTGAACACGGCCCTGCGTGAGGGTCCGCAGCATCTGGAATGGCTGGGAAAGCGCGCTGACGGCAGCACTTTTTGGCAGCAAGTAACGGTGAGTATCGTCACTTTACATGGCCGGCCCTGCGCACTGAGCTCTAGCATGGATATCAGCCAACGCAAAGCCGACGAAGAACGCCTGCGTTTACTAACCCGCGCTGTTGAACAGAGCTCAGCTGGAATAGTCATCACCGATACCCAGGGTCGCATTGAATTTGCCAATCAAGCCATGCTGCAGATCAGCGGTTATACCCCAAACGAACTCCTTGGTGCCACCCCCTCCTTGTTTAAATCGGGCCATACCAGCGATGAGGAATACCAAGAGTTATGGCAAACCATCACCCAAGGAGGCATCTGGCAAGGGGAATTCTATAATCTCTGCAAAGATGGCAGCCCCTACTGGGAAGCGGCCACCATTGCTCCCGTACGCGATACCCAAGGTACCATTACCCACTATGTATCGATAAAAGAGGATATCACCGAGCGCAAAGCAATTCAACAAGAGATCCAACAGGCCCGTCTACGCGCCGAGGCAGCAAGTAAGGCCAAATCTCGCTTTCTCGCTAATATGAGCCATGAAATACGCACCCCAATGAATGGTGTGATGGGGATGGCAGAACTTCTTCTGGGCACCACCCTGAACCCGCAGCAGCGGCAATGGGCGGAAACCATCATCACTTCTGCCGAGCAACAACTCATGGTCGTGAACGATGTGCTGGAATTTTCCCGATTAGAGTCGGAAAAGATGCCCATGGAGCGTCGGCGCTATGATCTACACGCCCTTTTGCGGCAGATTATTCAGCCCTATTTACTCCGGCTCAACGGTACGGAGGTAAGACTGTTGCTGGACCAAGCCCACGACCTTCCCCAATGGCACTGGGGGGATCCTGGACGCATTGGACAACTCATCGGCAACCTACTCAATAATGCAGTAAAATTTACTGAAGTTGGACATATACTCGTTGAAGTTAAGCGCGACTATTATCATGTATTCCTCAAGGTACACGACACAGGCATCGGCATCCCCGTCAACCGTCAATCGGCCCTATTTCAACCCTTTGAACAGGTCGACAGCTCCGCTGCTCGTCGTTACGGTGGCAGTGGCTTAGGGTTAGCCATTTGTAAGCGCCTTGCCCAGGCCATGGGCGGTGACATTGATCTGGTGAGCGAGGAAGGCCAGGGCTCATGCTTTAGCGTACGATTACCCCTCGACATTCACCCCGAGCAAGGGCCCGGCCGACCCATTGGCCAGCCGCTGCCCTTGGCCGAACGGGGATTTATGCTTTTTAGCGACTATGATCTCAGCGCAGATATCCTGCGCCGAATAATATGCTATCACGGCGGTATCATTCTCGATAATCACGCAGAAACCAGTTTATCTGAAATGCCGTCTGGCACATCAGATGCAAACTCACCCATTATTTTACTCTATGGAGCCCAGCCCTGGGCGGCACAACAACTTCACCAATTGCGCACACAGGGCTACCGACTGCCTTGTTGCTGGCTCAGCACCTCGGACCTTCCCGAACACGAGACTTTGGCCAGCGATATGGGATGTCGCGCCTACCTACCCCTGCCGCATGCCGAGCAGGCATTGCTTCCCCTGCTGCAACAGCTCACGAAGACCAGCCCTGATAGGTTGCTTACCCAGCACTGCCTTCCATCAGAGCCAGGGTTAACCCCTAGGCATGCATCGACGCAAGGGCTGTTACGAGGCCGCGATATCCTCATCGCCGAGGACAATATGGTCAACCAAATGGTGCTCAAAGCCTTACTGCAGGCTCTGGGCTGCGAAGAACCCCGCCTGGCTGAGGATGGACATCAAGCCGTCGAAGCGCTTATGGCGAAACGCCCCGATGTCATTCTCATGGATGTGCAAATGCCTGATTGGGATGGCCTGCAGGCCACTACCGCCATTCGAGCTTTTGAGCGTGAACACCATTTGCCCCGCACCCCGATTATCGCAGTTACCGCCACCGCCATGCACGGTGATCACGAACGCTGTATCCAGGCTGGCATGGACGACTATCTCAGCAAGCCCATCCGCATGGAAGTGCTCAAGACCATGCTCCTTAAAGTTCTCGAACCCCGGAAACCCCTCCCATAAAACCATTATCACTCTAAGCGCATAACTACTGGCGCTTGAGACATACAGCAGGATTGAACCATGACCTAAGCCGCAAAACATCTGACCATTGAGCTGCACTAGCACAGCCTTAATGACCATGCCTGCCAAAATTTGTAGCTCAAGTCACCCATAAGGCGACGCTCGCGCATTGTAAAGTACCTGGAGATCACACATGCTGAATCAACCTGAAATAAAAGTGTTACCGGTTAACTTCTACCTCGTTAATGCTACTGGCAGATCCATTCAGCTGCATCCGGGGAGATCGTATACGATCGGCCGCGAAAAAGATTGCGACATTCGGGTGGTCGACACCTTATTGAGCCGCGAGCACTGTCGCTTTGATTGGTGCGTGGATACCTACAGCTGGTCTCTTCAAGATCTTCGATCGCGCAATGGAACCTATGTCAATGATGTCGAACTATTGAAACCTCGCCTACTCAAAGACCGCGACCGAATTCGTTTGGGCGGCCAATTACTGACCCTTTATTATGTCAAACTCGGTGACAGTACCGAAGCGGTGGCTGCCGAATCCCAGGCCTACCGCAATCAAGCAACCCTTGCGTTAATTGATGCCTGTCAGCGCCAGCGGGAAAAGCCTTTTTCCCTGGCTGGCACTGTGGCCACGATCCCCCTGCCAACCCTCCTCACCCTGCTTAAAACGACTCGGGGGAGTGGCCGCCTGGAATTTGATGACAATGAACAGCGCAGCCTGTGGCTTATCCATGGTACACCGGTGCATGCCATGTTCGACCAACAAAGTGGACGAGAAGCCATGACCAGCCTTCTCGATTTTACCACCACTTTCGCTTTTCTCGAAGGTGATCATTGGCCACAGGCGGAGGTGGGGAATTTAGAGAACGATCCGAGCGAAATCTCCCTCG
>REDP01000185.1 GCA_007693455.1 Planctomycetota bacterium
CGACCTTTGTCGGGGGGTCGGTGCTGCGCACCTAAGGGCGGATCGCTTCGCGATTGTATCCGCCCTTCCCCCCTCGGCGGTCGGTTTTGGTTGTCGGGGGGCAAGCCCCCCAACGGCCCCCCAGGTGCGTCCTCGCTTAGGCTCGGACTCCCCACGACCTTTGTCGGGGGGTGGTCGCCTTGCTTCGCTCGCTTTTCGCAGCGCGCTTTGTGTTTGTCGGCGCTTAGCTCGAAGGGAGGGACGGTGTCCCTCCCAAACGTTGATCGCGGGGTCAACGTGGCTTGTATCGAGCTGGCGGGTCGATTAATTACGTTTGCTCGGTGGGCTTGTGGGCAGTTGGAGTTGCCGATGTAAATTGGCTTGTTTGATTGTATTGCAGGTGATCATAATCGTAATGGCTGTTTGCTGAATCATTATGAGGAGCCCTGCTATGAGCGATGATGTCGTGTCACCACAGCCCACTCCAGCACTGGCGGATGATGAGCGTCTCTGCCTTTTATGGGCTACGGCCCCGTCTTTAATTGCTGCGGAGTCCTTGGCTACACAGTTGTTGGAGGCGCGTGTCGCGGCCTGTGTGAATATATTTCCCAGTATGCGCTCGTGCTATGAATGGCAGGGGTCCATCTGTCGCAACGAAGAGGTGGGGATGCTGATCAAAGTTCCCCGCTGCCGCGCTGAAGCTTGTGCCGAGGCCCTGCGGCAGCACCACCCCTATGATGTTCCCTGTATTCTGCGTCTGGCGGTTGATGGTGCCCATCCACCCTTTGCCACCTGGCTGCATGAGCAAACGGTGGATTCTCAGGGATGAGTCCGCGGTACGCCATAGTTGTTCTGGCGGCGCTCTTGGCGCTTATTGCTGTGGCGGCGGTGAGTGGTCTTCCTCGGGCATTATGGGGCTTGGCCATTGGTGGTGCGGATCGATGGCGCGCAGGCGTGCATGCCTTGGCCCATACCCCAGTAATGCCTGATCGGGCGGGCAATATGAGCGAGGATGTTTCCGTGCATCGCGATGCGGTGTTACGTTTGGCTGCAGAGAATGCCGAACTTCGCCGACGTATTCGCGAATATGAAGGTATGGATGCCGAGTTAGGTACTCGAGTTGTTGCCGAACAATTTCTGCGTGCTCGGGTGGTGGCGCGATCGACTGATGATGGGCGACACTTTATTGAGCTGGATCGGGGTGCCGTGCATGGCATTGCCGTTGGTGATCCCGTTATGGTGGGCTGGAGTATTGTCGGTGTCGTGCGGGGAGAGCGGGCGAGTCGTTCGCTGGTGCAGTTGCTTACTGATCGCCAGTCTCGGGTTGCGGTATCACTGTATGCTCCTGGCGTTTTGCGAGATGCACCGCCTGCTACCAGTGACATTCCAGCCGCCCAGGGGGTAGTGGCGGGAAGTGGGAGTCGTCACTCCTTGCAGGTGATCCACGTTGAGGCGCGATCATCGGTTTCCATTATACCTGGCATGCAGGTGGTCACCTCGGGTCTGGAGGAGTATATTCCCTATGGTCTTGCTGTCGGCGAAGTAGTTGAGGCGCGGCGGCGTCCCGATGCTGACCTTTGGGATGTGGAAGTGCAGCCCTTGCGTCCATGGGGATCGTTCCCAACGGTACAAGTGCTGCGGCGTCTTTCGCTCATTGAAGACTTGGCGGTGCAGTAGGCTTGTAAATAGTATGTATGACGAAGTATGGGATAAAGGGGGTTGCGAACCTTGCGTTAGCGCTCCGTAACCGAATTCCTGCAGTGACTTCGATCTCAAAGCGGCGCTAAAAGCATCCCCCGCGAAGCAGGCTTTCCTTATCCACGGTGAGCTTTGATCCGCCTTGGGTTTGACGCCATCATCAAAAATTGCTTCGCACCCAAAGTAAGACACCCTGTAAGTCGTTGACTTACAGGGTGTCTTATGGTCGGGGCGACTGGATTCGAACCAGCGGCCTCTACGTCCCGAACGTAGCGCTCTACCAGGCTGAGCTACGCCCCGATGGATGACATGTGCCTGCTTGCAGGTCAATGGAGGGCGGAATTGTGGGAGCCAGGAAGGGAGGCGCAAGGGGCCTTTCGTCCTGTCCCGCAGGGCGGCTCGAAGCTTGTCCCCGGGACCGCCGCTCTCCCGAGCGGCCTGCATAAACGCCCTGAATGGGCGCTTTTGCGCCAAAAGCATACACAGCGAAACCCGAGGTGAGCTTTGAGTCGCCCTGGGTGCTATTGCAGTTTGAGGATTATTTGTCGTCGGCAGGAAGGCGAGGTGGGGGTACTTCCAGGCGCTCTGGGTTGCGATATCCCAGGCGGTCGCGGGCCAAGAGTTCGATGACGTAGGGGTCTTCCTTGCGCATGCCGTCTAGGAGGTGTTCAAGGACCTCAACTTCGCGTTGTAATTGTGCGGCATCAGTGGCTTCAGCTTGGGCCGTGTGCCGCAGTTCGCCCACTTGCTGGCTCCGCTGGGCATATTGCTGTTGAATGCCCCAAATGACCGTAGCCGCAATCACTACATGCGCGAGAGCGAGGATAATCACTAGGAAGCTTGGTCGTGATACCGTCATGGGTGGCGCTCGTGAAGAGGAGGTGAGGTGTTCGCTCAGATGAGCAATGTGCTAGGGTTGTGATGATGCCTGCAGGAGTGATTCTTGCAGGTGTTGATGCGTTGCAAAGTGCTGATTGTAGGCGGATACCGCCGCCGATCGAGGTTTAAGGGTTTGCACGAGTTGTTTGGGGAGGGATTTTTTATGGAGATCCGCGGGACTTTTGTAGAGGCCAATGGCCGTTGCCGCGAGCAGGGCGCATCCTACCGCGGCAGGATGTTGTCGGTGAATCACATGAACAGGGATATCGCAGGCGTCGGCTACGATTTGACACCATAGTTGGCAGTCAACCCCAGGGCCAATGATATTGAGCGCTTGCACTTCAGGGCCGTTGATGGTTCCCAGGTGTTCCATGGATTGGCGTATTTGCAGGCCGACATGCTCGAGGAGTGCGCGCATGATATGCTGCTGCTGGTGCTGGTAGTTGAGGCCATGAAGGGCACCGCATTGTTGCTCGAGTGGGGCAATGAAATGGAGTCCGTTGGAGCCAGGAGGTACCTCAGCAGCAAGTTCGGCAATCATATCAAGGGGGCGCCTGCCAGCCCGGCGCCATTGTTGAACATCGCTGGCGGCGATATTATTGGTGTACCAGTTGAGGCCATGGTCATCGCCAGGGCCGCGGAGGAGCATGCCCTGGGTTTTAGCGAGGGTGTGGCAAGATGCTTCCATGTGCTGCCCGTTGGCCTTGTGCCAGTCAGCAAGCACCGAAAACAGGTGCCCATTATTGCCTAATTCAAGAACGGTATCACCAGGCTTGTGGGCAGCCGCAGCGACAGCAAGGCAGGCGATCCGGATCGCGCCAGTGGCCACGGGCGTGCCAGGACTTAAGCCCGTTTCGCGTGCCGCAGTGGGGCTTACTCGGCCGGCAAGGCGGTGTCCAGGGCTTGGCTTGGCGAGCCAGCGTTCGGGAATATTGAGTCGCTCGAGAACTTGCTTGGACCACCCCCCTTGACGACAGCTATACAGACGAGTGCTGGCGGCGGTACTCGGATCGGTGCTCAGTTGTTCGGTGAGCCGAAAGGTGAGGAAATCGCGGGGGATCATCAGTGCTGCGCAGTCGTGCCATTGCCGCTGATGTTCTTCTTGCATATACAGAGCAAGTGAAGCGGCACAGCCTGAAAAGGCTTTGCCGCCAACCAGGTTAATGAAATTACGCTGCCCCAAGAGGCTGCACAGCTTCTCCGCATAGGGGGTAATTTCTGGATGGCTTTCCAGATGGGATGTGTTGAGTGCTTTGCCGTCACTATCCACGCCCACCAGGCCAACGTCATCACCAGTAATGCCAACCGCACGGATGTCATCCTTGCGGAGTGCATTTCTGCGCAGGAGATCTTTGCAGCCAGTACGTACGGCACGCCACCAATCTTGTGGTTCTTGTTGACCGGTATCGCTGCTTTGTACATGACGTGCAACAGTATCGACAACCTCACCGTCTTTATTGACGAGGGTTAAATCCACTGCTCGGGCAGAAAGGTCAATAGCGAGGACAGTGGGTGTTGCTTGCATGAGTGCCTACTGAGTCCTGTGGGATGATATGGATGTGCTGAGCAAAAAGCGATAATGGCAAGCCATTGCCGACCGATGGTCCATGGGTGTAGGCCCTTGGCGAGAAGCATCGGATAGGTTTTCTCTTGAAGGGATGTGAATCACCGCAGACGATGATGCCGGAAGAAAACCACCCTCTAGTATAGGACCCAATTCTTGTGTATACCCTCGTGTGAGGATTCTGCAAGAATAATCATTTCCCCATGGGTGCTGGTGTGTCGGAGGCCCTTGGTAGGATGCTAGTGCTGCTGCTGCGTCCGCGCTCAGGTTTTCATCAAGCCATCAGGGTAGGGCGGCTCAAGGCTCACCTTGGGGCAGGAACGCCCGCTTCGCGGGGCATGCGTTTAGTGTAGAAGGCTCTATTCAGCCTATTTTTGCCAGCCGATCAGGAGGTCGGCAGTCTCGGGGGCAAGCTTTGAGCGGCCCTGTTGGACTGCAGTGCTTACTGCTTGACCTACAAAGAGAGAGCATACCGTTCCGGCCGCTTCAGAGGCACGCGGGCGTCCTGCGTGTCGGGGAGGTATCCCTGTCTGTAAGCGAGATCATACTGTGAATGCTTCCCGAAAAGGTGCATTCCACATACTTTGCAGATTGTTTTGCGAGAAGGGTGCTCATGGCTACTAGCGCAGGAATCAATACTATTTGGGGCTTAGGCCGCCGTAAATCCAGCATTGCACGCGTACGCTTGCTTCCTGGAAGTGGTAAGGTTGTCGTGAATAAGCGGCCACTAGAGCAGTATTTTACCATTGACCGTCGTCGTAAGCATTTGCTACGGCCGTTGGAGATGACTGGCGCGCTGGAGCGCTATGATGTCCATGTCAATGTGAGTGGTGGCGGTGAAAGTGGTCAGGCTGGCGCTGTGCTGATGGGCATTGCTCGGGCCTTGGTTCAAGCAGAGCCCGAAACCCAGCCAGAACTGCGCCGCAATGGCATGCTCACTCGCGACAGTCGCATGGTTGAACGTAAGAAGTACGGCCTGCGCAAAGCCCGTCGCGGCTGCCAGTTCTCCAAGCGTTAGGCGCCCTGTTGCCACTGTTGCCCGAGCCCTTGCTTGGGTCGGCAGTTACGCCTCAAGCATCTTCTTCAACGCACCTCTTACGGGGTGCGTTGATTCGTTGGCTGACGCTTTTGTCCGTTTGTTGGCGTTCGCTTGGTTTTGCGCTATGGGTGTCCATCGACGGCCGACAGTGGTGTGTCCCGGCTAACGATTCTGCTCCCGTGGTTTTTTGGGGCGTGCGCTGCCACCGGACCTTTCATTGATGAGTGGTTTATCAATACAAAGCCCCCGCTGTAGCTATACTACAACGGGGGCTAATGGATAGATGGCGGGAGTGCGGGGCTTAGTCGAGGGAGACTCAAAGCTTACCCCCGGGACCGCCGATCTCCAGATCAGCTGGCAAAAAGCCCCTAAATGGTGAGCTTTGAGTCGTCCTGGGGCTTAGTCGAGGTCGATTTCGACTTCGCCTTCTTCAACAATATTGCGAATGCGGAAATGCTCTTCGGCAACCACTTGGCCCCGATTGCCGGCGATGTCGGTCACTTGGACGCGGATGCGTGCATGATCGGTATTGACATCGGGAATGGGGAAGGTGAAGGGTTCACTGGCACTCAGGGATTCGCCAACATTGCGCCAGGGGGCATCGGGTTCTAATTGAAGCTGTACGGTGGCTGCGCCGGGGCCGATATTGTCGTCTTGCACGCTAAAGGCGACCCGTACCTGGTCGCCAGGTTTGTAGACGCGGCGTAGGGTGCGATCGCTGCCTGCGGTGACTTGACGGACGCCAATGGGGGAGTCCAGGCTTACCACTGGAGCTACCGTGTCGACAATGATCCGCGCCAGTGCATCGTCGCTATTGCGGGGAAGGCTGGTGCGGTTGCCAGATTTGTCTGCTGCTACCAAATCAAGGAGGTAGTGTCCGTCACCAGGGGCAGTCCATGAGAGGCTTTCCCAGGGACCTTCGTCAAGACGGGGGCCTTCATTCCAGGTCACACCATTGTCCGGGGAAAACCATAGTTGTACCCACGCCATGCCAGCAGGGCCAGCATCGCGGGCGGTAATGGAGAGATCGACTTGGTGGTCGGCAACGATGGAGGGCCCAAGGATATTGCGACTTGGGGGAAGGGCATCGACGACTAAGCTTTCAACGTCTCCTTCGCCACGGTTGAGGGCACGGTCCCAGGCGAGAATTTGAATTTTTCCGCTGGCGGTCATGTCACGCGGGGTGGTCCAGCGAAAGCTGCCTGAATTAGGGATGTGTTCGGCGATGATCTGATAATCTTGATCGCTGCCACGTGTCCAGCGGATAGTAATGGGGGTGGAATGCAGATGGGGGTCACTGACTTCCCAGGTAATGTCGTAGGTGTGGTCGCCGCGCAGAAAGGCGCCATCTTCGGGGAAGGTAATGTTGACCGCAGGGGGGGTGCGATCGATAATAAACTCTTGTTGCCCACTGGTTTCGGCAGTGGGAACGGGGGTTGCGAGGCCAGAGATATCTTCAATGCGCACACTAATTTGCCAGTGGCCCTCTGGCGGTTGCCAGACAATGGCGTCATTGCGACCAAAAGTGATGCCATGGCGCTGCCAATCGGCCCAGGTATCGCCGCTGCGACGGCGGTACCATAGTTCGCGTTGTTTCACATCGGCATCATCGCGAGCGCGGATGGTGATTTCATTGCGACTGGTTACGGGGATGGGCTGTTGTTCAATGGTATGCGCTTCTCGCTCGGGTGGCTCTGCGGCGCGCAGGTCTCCCATGCTGATCGACCAGCAAGCGGCAAAGCAGGTGGCGTACAGAGCGTAAGTCATCTTCATGATGCATTCTCCTTGGCGTGGCGCATGGCAGCGCGGAACAGAGCAACGCCTTGCCCCTCGCGTTGGCGAGGGAGGCGCGTCCAGCGTGGATGATTTTCAAAGCGTAGGAAGCGTTCGGGGTGCGGCATGAGTCCAAAGACACGGCCGCTGGGGTCGCAGATGCCAGCGATGCGACGGTCACTACCGTTGAAGGCATCCTCTTGATGATAGCGCAGGGCGATGAGGTGGTCCTGCTCCAGCTGATCCAATACGGCATCGGGGGCGGTAAAGCGGCCCTCAGCATGGGCAACGGGTAGTTCTATTTCGCTACAATCTTCGGGTATCCAGGCGCAGGTGGTGGCATCGCCGTGGCAGCGAACCCAGCGATCCTCATAGCGTCCGCTGCTATTATCGGTGAGGGAAGCTTGCTGTTTCAGGCTGCCGCCTAGGCGTGGTAGGAGGCCCGCCTTGACCAGGACCTGGAAGCCATTGCAGATACCAATGGCATACCCGCCCTCGTCGATAAAGCGGGTTAAGGGCTGGCGTAGGGTAGTGATCAGTTCATTGGCAAACACGCGGCCCGAAGCGACATCGTCGCCATAGCTAAAGCCGCCAGGTATGGCCAAAAAGCGAAAGTTGGAGAGCAGTTCTGGCTGTGCGATCAAGGCAGATATATGCATGGTTTCGGTTTCGCAGCCAACCAATTCAAAGGCAAACGCAGTTTCACGTTCGCAGTTGGTTCCGGCGGTGCGTAGCACCAAAGCCCGTGGTCTCATCCGCAAATATCCTTGCATCGGAAGGGAGGCGTGACTGCGTCATCGCAGTACGCCCAGGTTACTGTTAGTAATGGTGATTGAATCGCCATTCGGCGCTGGGTCAATTGGGGGTACGGTGGCTTATTACTTTAAGATCGGCGCTGTGTTTCTGCGAGTAGGCGCTAGTAAGGAGTAGACGCCTGGGGTGGAATGCTTTCACCCCGCTTCTAGCGGGGCATGGGAGGGGGGCCGCCGATGAGGGGGTTCTGCACTTCTCGACCAGCGTCTGGGTCGACTTTGACGCCTGATTCCATGACGATGGTATGCTTGATGGGATGGTTGGTGTGGATGGTAAACGTTTCCTCGAAGGTGCCCTGGGGGAGCTCGGCATCGGGGTCCTTGGCGCGCAGAAGTACCAGACTACGGTGTTCGTCGACCTGGCGGATGACAAATTGCCATATGCTGCCTTCATAGGTGATCTGTGTTACTTCTAGTCCCCCCTCGGGGGTTTCTTCAGGGGGAGTGCTTACTAGAAGGTTTTTTTGCAGACGGCCTGCGTTTTCCGGGCGTTCGTGACTTTCAACGCGGTAGATGTCACGCCACAGGGAGTCCTCGGGCCGATGGATGTCTTGTTGATCAGGCGGCAAGGCGTCCACCGCAACCAGAGGTCGAATATTCCACTGAATGGTGACTTGAAGGGGGTCAAAGCCAGGATCGCTGAGGTACATCCACACGGTTTGTCGTGCTCTGCCGCTGAGATTGTCGGTATCTACCTCGAAGTGGAGGGTGGTTTCCTCGCCAGGAATGAGGAAGTCCGAATCGGTTCGCAATACGTTACAGGCGCAGGTGCTATCAAAGCGAGCGATGCGAATGGCACGGTCGTAATTATTGCGAATAGGTATGGCGGCGCGAAATGGCTCACCTTCGCGGATGGTTTGAATCTCAGCGTCTTCGCCTGGATAGGTGAAGATGCCGCCGTCTGTGTCATCGGCAAATATGCTGCCACTCGCACTCAAGAGCACCAGTGCGAAAAAGGATAGAGCCTGCATGCCTCGTCCCCAGTTGGCAGTGGTATTGATGGTCCATGTGTAGGTGGGAGTTGGGTTGGTCGTATGCATGTTCAGCCTCCTTGAAGCCTTTAGTGAGTAGGTGGCTCATCCTGATTAGACGCTTGCGGGGGCACAGGTTCAACGTTGGAAGAGTCCTCGGGTTTACTGCGACTGACCCACTCCAGACGTCTGAGAAGTTTTCGCTGCTGATAGGCGCGGACGGCTGTAAGGGTAAGCCAATACATAATCGCGCCGCTGAGGAGTCCTATTATGATTCCGCCGATGGCCATCGGCCAGATGATGGTGGTCATGAATTCATTTGCGGCAAAGCGCATGCTAGCCCATATTCCAAGCTCGGACCGGATGTGGTTTACTGCCGCCAGGGCGGCTTTTAATTGTTCCCAGCGCAGAGCTGGTCCGCGCACAAAGAGATTGCCCAGCCAATGCAGGAAAAGATAGATGGGAATAATGGTGACGGGATTGGTGATCCATGCAGGGGGTATCGTGGCGGCAATGTTTGAGCGGGTGATCAGCGCCAAGCCAGCCCCCAGTGCCATTTGAATTCCGACCAGTGGCTGAAAGGTTATAAACGTGCCAATCGCCACTCCACGCGCCACTCGTTCAGGCGTGTCGTTAATGATCAGCAATGATCGAATCATCCGCCGCCGGAGGTGCACCATGCGGATGTGCCACGATTTTCTGCTTTTCGGCCAAGGTACTCTCACGGCTGTCGATGCTCCAGGCGGCGCAGTATTGTACGTGCAAGGCCTTTGCCTAGTGCGGGGTTCTGGGCTAGCGCATTATGGTGGAGGTCGGCGAGTAATGGCACTCGACACAGGCGCTGGAGTTCCTCGGCAATACCATCGTGAGCGGGGCTCGGTTCGGCTGGTTGGTGGGCATTAACGATCAGTCCAAGGATCTCTATGCCGCGCTGCTGGAGGTAGGCCACGCTCAGTCGGGTGTGGTTGATTGTGCCCAGGTGCGGCCGAGTGACGAGTATCGCAGGAAGCTGTCTGGCGCAGGCAATATCGGCGATGCTTGCATCGTCACTGGTGAGGGGGCTTAAAATCCCCCCAGCCCCTTCGATGAGGCAGTCATGGGAACCTTGAAGGCAACGATCCAGGTGTTCCAGGGCTTGGTTGAGGGTGAATACCTGTCCTGATCGGCCCAGGGCCAAATGCGGCGAGCATGCTTCGGCCAGTTGCACCGGACATATCCACTCTGGGGGCTGTGCATCACCAGCAAGTTGTTGAAGTGCCCGCCCATCACCGGCTTGGCTGCCATCCCACTCACCACAGGCGATGGGCTTATGCAGCCACACCTGCCGCTGCAGGGCGCGCAGGCCATGTAATATGGTCGCAGTGACATAGGTTTTGCCAACTTCGGTATCCGTGCCCATGATCAAAACGCGGCAGGGAGCACTGGGGTGGGCGTTGGTGATGCCGTGGACATCTATCATAAAGTGTTTTCCATTAGTACTTTGATGTAATTCATCGGATGCCTGAGAGAGTCTGGCACGCTGTGTGCAATTGGGTGGTTGGCCCAGACGCGTTCTGGTCGAATCGACCAAGTAGAGGAAATACCACAGGTGCCCACCTACGACTATCATTGCCAAGACTGCGGTCCCATGGAGATCTTTCAATCCATTAAGGACGACGCCCTCAAGCGTTGTCCCCAATGCGGTTCACGCAAGTTCCGAAAAATGGTCTCGTCGGGCGCTGGTATCATCTTTAAGGGAGACGGTTTTTGGGAAACCGATTACAACCGTTCCCAGGATTATCATACTCAAAGCAAGGCAGAGCGCGGTACTGCCGCGTCTGCTGATGCAAGCTCAGGTTCAGGGAGCGATACGGGGAAGGGTCAAAGCGCGGCATCTTCCTCTGCCTCTCCCGCCACAGCATCATCTAAAGGATCACAGCCCTAGGCTGGTGATCGGTCTCGTGTTTCAATAAGTAACCAACGCCACGCAAGGAGAAATCGATGGCAGCTAAGCAGATCGTCCTCAATGACGATGTCCGCGACAAGATTAAAAGCGGCGTCAGTAAACTGGCCACAGCGGTTAAGGGTACCCTTGGTCCCCGCGGCCGCAATGTGGTGATCAATAAAAGCTGGGGCTCGCCCCATGTCACCAAAGACGGTGTGACCGTTGCAGAAGAAATCGAACTGCGCGACCCGTTTGAAAACATGGGCGCCAAACTGGTCAAAGAAGTGGCTTCCAAAACCGGCAATATCGCTGGTGATGGAACCACTACGGCAACTGTGCTGGCAGAAGCGGTTTTCACTCAGGGTCTCAAGGCAGTAGCCGCTGGGGTGAACCCTCTGTCGCTCAAGAGTGGCATTGATCAGGCCACTGACGCCGTTGATGCCGCCCTGGTAAAGGCCGCCAGTAAGGTTCGTGGCGATTGGTCGGCTATCGCCCAGGTAGGTACTATTTCTGCAAACAGTGATGTCCAAGTCGGCCAGCAAATCGCCGATGCCATGCAGCGAGTCGGTGAAGATGGGGTCATCACCATTGAAGAAGGTAAAGGCCTGCACGATGAAGTTGATGTGGTTGAAGGCATGCAGTTCGACCGTGGCTACATTAGTCCCAACTTCGTTACCGACCAGGACCGCATGGTCGCCGAGCTGGAAGACCCCCTGATTCTCATCCACGAAAAGAAGATCAGCAATGTGCATGACATTGTGCCCTTGATGGAAAAGGTTGCCAAAGCCAATAAGAGCCTGTTGATCATCGCCGAAGATATCGAAGGCGAAGCCTTGGCCACCTTGGTGGTGAATAATATGCGCAAGGTGCTCAAGTGCTGCGCGGTGAAAGCGCCTGGATACGGCGATCGCCGCAAGGCCATGCTTGAAGACATTGCTACCGTTACAGGCGGTAAGGCCTTCTTTGAAGACCTGGGTGTCGATCTTAAATCCGTAGAGCTCTCTGATCTTGGTTCAGCCAAGCGCGTGCGCGTGGAAAAAGAAAATACCACTGTTGTTGAAGGCGTGGGCAAGCGCAGCGATATCCAGGCCCGTATTAAGCAGATTCGTCGCGAAATTGAAGAGACCAGTTCCGACTACGACCGTGAAAAGCTCCAAGAGCGCCTTGCCAAGTTAGCTGGCGGCGTGGCAGTCATCCGCGTTGGCGCGGCCACTGAAGCGGAAATGAAAGAGCGCAAGGATCGCGTAGATGATGCGCTCCATGCCACTCGCGCCGCTGTCGAAGAAGGCATTGTCGCCGGCGGTGGTGTTGCCCTGCTGCGCGCAGCACAATTGATTGATAAGCTAGGCCTTGAGGGCGATGAGGCCATCGGAGCCAATATTATCAAGCGCGCCCTCAGCCTTCCTGCGGCAACGATTGCCGAAAATGCAGGTAAGGATGGACAGGTTATCGTGAACGAAATCCTTAAAGGCAAAGGGAGCTTTGGCTATAATGCTTCGAGTGAAGTCTTTGAGGACCTGGTCAAGGCTGGGGTCATTGATCCCGTGAAGGTCACTCGTTCTGCCCTTGAAAATGCTGTGTCGGTAGCGGCGCTGCTGCTTAATACCGAAGCCATGATTGCCGAAATCAAAGAGAAGAAAGCTGCCGGCGGCGGCGGTGATGATGACGGCATGGGTGGTATGGGCGGCATGGGTGGTATGGGCGGCATGGGTGGTATGGGCGGCATGATGTAGTGTCGGCTTACGCCACTCTCAGCCCTTCTTGAGCCCATCCGTTCGTATAACAACACAAAACATTATTTCATAAAGGAAGAAAATCATGGCAACCGCAACTAAAACAGCCATTGTTCCGCTTGACGATCGTATCGTAGTGACTCGCTCAGCTGCCGAGGAAAAAACCGCAGGTGGCATTCTGCTGCCTGAAAACGCCAAAGAAAAGCCTCAGCAGGGGTCGATTATTGCGGTGGGTCCCGGTAAATTGTTGGATAACGGTGAACGCGCTACTCCCGATGTCAAAGTCGGAGACGTTGTGCTCTTTGGTAAATACGCAGGCACCGAAATCACCGTCGAGGGTGATGAAGTCATTATCCTGCGCGAATCGGATATCCTCGCCAAAGTTGGCTAAAGCGTCCCTGAGGACATTGCACTCTCAACCAAATACACACAATTAAAGGAAGTATAATCATGGCGAAGCAACTCATGCATGCCGAAGATGCCCAGCGCAAGATCCTTGCCGGCATTAAAACCTTGGCTGATGCCGTCAAGGTTACCATGGGCCCCACTGGTAAAGTAGTGGTCATTGAAAAGAGCTTTGGTGCTCCCACTGTAACCAAGGACGGGGTAACCGTAGCCAAGGAAGTGGAAGTCAAAGATCCCTTCGAAAATATGGGTGCCAAACTGGTGCGCGAAGTGGCCAGTAAAACCAGCTCGGTTGCTGGCGATGGCACCACCACTGCGACGGTGCTCGCGGAAGCAATTTACCGCGAAGGTCTCAAGACCACTGCTGCTGGTGCGAACCCCACCGAAGTGAAGCGCGGTATCGATCAAGCCGTGGAAGCTGCGGTGCAATCCATTGCCAAGCTTTCCACCAAAGTCAAAAACAATGACGAAATCGCTCAGGTGGGCACCATTTCCGCTAATAATGACGCTGAAATTGGCAAGCTCCTGGCTGATGCCATGGACAAAGTCGGCAAAGACGGTGTGATCACCGTCGAAGAAGCCAAAAGCACCGAAACCAGTCTTGATCTGGTGGAAGGTATGCAATTCGACAAAGGCTTCTTAAGCCCCTACTTTGCTGCTGGATCAGAAGATCAGACGGTTTCCATGGAGAAGCCTTTGATCCTGGTCTACGAAAAGAAGATCAGCAATCTGCGCGAATTCCTTCCTCTGCTGGAAAAAGTGGCCCAAGCCGGCAAGCCCTTGCTGGTCATTGCCGAAGATATCGAAGGTGAAGCCCTGGCCGCCCTGGTGGTCAACAAGCTGCGCGGAACCCTCAATGTCTGTGCCGTGAAGGCCCCTGGCTTTGGTGATCGCCGCAAGGCCATGCTCCAGGACATTGCCATTTTGACTGGCGCCAAATTTGTGGCCGAAGATCTGGGTGAGAAGCTGGAGAATGTGGAACTCGCTGACCTGGGCACTGCCAAGCAAGTCACTGTGGAGAAAGAAGCCACCACGATTATCGAAGGTGCTGGCAAAAAGGCCGATATCCAAGGCCGCATTAGCCAGATTCGTCAGCAAATTGATGACTCCACTTCTGACTACGATCGCGAAAAACTGCAAGAGCGTCTGGCCAAATTGGCAGGCGGTGTTGCCGTGATCAATGTAGGCGCCTCCACCGAGCCAGAAATGAAAGAGAAGAAGGCTCGCATTGAAGACGCCCTGCATGCCACGCGCGCTGCGGTGGAAGAAGGCATTGTTCCTGGTGGTGGTGTTGCTCTGCTGCGCGCCATTCCCGCCATTGCCAAAGTGGTGAGCGAAGTCGAAGGTGACCGCCGTTTAGGTGCCGAAATCGTTCTTCGTGCGGTGGAAGCTCCTGCACGCCAGATTGCCAGCAATGCTGGCCAAAATGGTGCCGTTGTGGTTTCTGAGATTCTCTCCAAGAAGGGCAACGCGGGCTATAACGCCCGCACTGCCGTTTACGAAGATCTGGTGAAAGCGGGCGTGGTTGATCCTGCCAAGGTGACTCGCGTTGCCCTCCAAAACTCAGCCTCTATCGCCGGCTTACTGCTGACCGTAGAAACCATGATTGCCGATCTCGACGACGAGGAAGACGCCATCGCTGGCGCCATCAGCTAAACTTCGGTATCCCGCATCTGGTGGCTCAACCCGAGCTGTCAGAACCGAACAAGAGCCCCCGAAGCGCATGCTTCGGGGGCTTTCTATTAGGTTCACATAATGTGATGAAGTTCGAGAGGGCATGTTTCAGGCATGCGCATAATGAAGCCTTGAGTTATTGTTGGGTGGTGGTAAACTACCCGCACGGCACTTTGCTGAAGATCTTTAATTTCGATCAATCTATCTCAAGGAGGTTACCCATGTCCCACATCACCCATGTCCTGGCCCTGAGCTGTTGTTGTATTGCGGCGCTCCTCTTCATGACTGGCTGCGAAGACAGTGATGACAAACTTGAGCTCAATTTTAGCAATATGGTGGAAGAAGTGGTTATTCCTCAGGGGGCGACC
>REDP01000014.1 GCA_007693455.1 Planctomycetota bacterium
GCCCATTGGGATCATAAGGGTATGCCACGCCACTGTCGACAAGCGCATAGTTACCTGCCTGATCAACAGCGTAGATCAGTATGCGATTTCCCGCAGCGTAGGTGAGGGTTGCGGTGGCTCGGACATCTCTGGGAACTCTCAGGGTGGCAACCGCTGCGACAAGATCGGGATCAGCGGTTTGCTGGGAACCTGGGTCGTCTACCATGGCAATGCCAGGCCGCTCAAAGTCTTCAACCAACTCCTCACGGCCCCCCTCATGGAAGCCGCGATTGACACTGATAACCAATCCTGGCATGCGCTCGCCGGATGACCCCCCTTCACGCTGCGGTGCTTGGGATGCAACCTCTTCCCGGTCACCCTCCGGACCAAATAAGGTGGGGGGACGGCGGAAGTCAGGACTATTGTTATTGGCATCGGTATCGAGATCCGCCATAATAACGCCTGCGACCCAGTCATCAGGCGGCGGGGACTTGGTTTCCTTTTGCTTATCTTTTCCTTGATCGCTATCACCCTCAGGAGTACAGTAATCACCTTTGTAAAACGCCACGAATTGGGCGTGGGCAGGGAATGCCGTTGAACGCCAAAGTTTGCTGGGGGTACATTTATGGTTATCCGCGGGTGGTTGCCACATAACTGGTGCACTGCTCATCCACGGCATTTGCTCTACTTGACGGGAATTGATGATCCTACGACCACCCCCATCAAGAGTCAGATATAATATTTTCCTGGCATCCGCACTCTGCCAATCGAGACCCTGTTCATTTTCCACATACCCAACTGCCCGTGGATTCTCTGGCTTCGAGACGGTGACCGCTTGCCTAACAACGCGGACTCCACCACCTCCCCCCTCTTGAGACATTACTGGCACCGCCGTCAGCAACATAAACGCGGAGAGCAATATGGTGTAGTTTAGCGTTCGATAGGACATGGGGGCTTCCTTACTGTCTGTGGGGTATTATGGACCTAACTCCGCCGCCTGCTGCTTGTCGGCTTGGGCACGATCACGCTTAAGCTCGGCAAGGTGGTAGTGGCGCACGGATTCAGCATACGTGGACCGCGGGTAGCGTCGAAGAAAGTCGCGATATAATCGTTCTGCGGCATCGAAATGCCCTTCCCAGTGATGGAGCACTGCTATGAAATACGTTGCTGTTTCCACCTGATCCCCGCGTGGGTACTCCCTGAGAACTCGCCGATAATGGGCGAGAGCCTCCTCTGGTTGGGACTGACACGAATACGCTACGACTCCACGCCTGATCAGGAGATCATCGGCCCATGGTGCCCTGGGAGCGATAGCGATGGCTGCGGCATAGTGCTCTTGGGCCTGATTAAATTCAAAGGAGACATAATGAATATTACCCAGTCCACGATGCGCCCATGCTATTTGAGTGGTAGTTGGGGCCACGGCTGCTGACTCACTGACTGCATCATCCTCTGGCTGCTCTTTGGCTGCCGCAATCACTCGTCGGTACATTCTTGTCGCCTGATCCAACTCATGAGTGGTGCCGTACACATCGCCCAGGAGACACAAAATGGCACCCCCGTTACTGGTTCGGCGTACTACTTCCGGCGTAAGATCGTTACCGTCACGCAAGGACCCAATAAGGAGATCCATGGCGCTCTCCACTGGTCCAGACCCATCACCTGGTTCGTGTAACTGCGGAGCGCCACGCCGACTCGCACGCTCAAACCATGCTATGGCAGCATCCCGATCAGCCTCAAGATAGGCGAGAAGCCCCAAGCGCTGGTAGAGGGCATAGGCAATCCGATCCCATCCTGGCGCACCTTCAGCACCACCCTCAAAAAGGTCTTGGGCCTGTCGATAAAAATGTTTGGCTTCACGGATACGCAAGCGATGTTCAAGCGCGAGATCACCCAAAGATATCATCGCGGATCCACGCCACGGACCAGACGGGTCTTCATCAATGAAACTACGCCAGTGAGTGGCTGCTTCCTGTAGTCGGCCTGCACCCATCATGCACACCCCTATAGCCCAACGGGATGCTGGCACATGCTGACTGTGCGGGTACTCCTCAACGATTTGTTCATAGAGCTTTTGGGCTGCCGTCCAGCGTTCCCGCCCCCGCTGGCGCTCAGCCTGGCTAAAGACGGCATCGGCAGTGGATGGAGTGGTATCGAGATCGCGCAGGGCCCGCCGTATTGCCGCCATATCCAAACCTTCTGCGGCAGGGTCGCTAAAATGGCGCCGTGCATAGGCGATCGCCCAACGCCAAGCCCGACGTGCGCGTTCAGACTGATTATGCTCGGCATGGATGCGCCCCGCAAGATCAGCCGCCCGCACCATATCGGTATGAACCTCAGCCGCGCGAACAGAAATCAGATCATCCAGAATCACTAAGGCATCCTGCGCATTACCCTGGCGATGCCGCCCCTGCGCCATAGCCAAGCTCAGAGATATGCCCCAACGACTTTCTCGCACACCTTCGCCATGAGCATGGCGAGTCCATATTTCCAGGGCATCGTCAATGCGATCACGAGCAAAGAGGGCATGGCCCACATAGAGAGCCGCACCAGCCTTGACGAGAGGATCGTCATGGCGAAGTAACTGCTGGAGATGTGACACCACTGGATCCAGATTTTCCCCTGAGCGATGTAACTGTTCAGCGGCTTCCAACGCACGCGATGGGGATCTATCAGCGGCACGGAGATCGGTAACAGTACAACCACATAGTATGAGAGAGAGCATTGCCGCAACACGACTTATCTGGAGATATCCCACCATTATTCGACTTATCTGCGCACATTTACGCGATGAAATACTTGCTATTTGGCCATTCATATCTGGCAACCCTGGGCGCAAGGCATCTCGGCCAAGGCATAATGCCTCAATCGTCCCCCCCCTTTGTGTGATACACCTGAAAGGCTGATTCACATACATCTCTACCATCGAACGATCCATACATGCAACGAACGCTACATGAATTATCGCCCCATAAATCCAAATTATCAATTCATGATGATTGAATTTCCTCAACCGTCTCGACGACATTGTGGTCTTCAACCCCCTCACGCGCGAGCACC
>REDP01000157.1 GCA_007693455.1 Planctomycetota bacterium
GAGAGTATGGAGGTGTTCAAGGGGTGTTTCTGTTGGGGGCCCAGGGCGACTCAAATCTCGCTATGGAGAAGAAACGTCCGCTTTGCGGCATGCTTTTCAGGATGAAAAGAGCCCTATTCATGGCGTTTTTGCTTGCGATCAGGAGATCGGCGTTCCCGAGGGTGAGCTTTGCGTCGCCCTTCCGTCAGGGGTCGGACGTGTTTGTCTGGTATGAGGGCAATAGAAAAGGCCTGTGCCAATCAATGTGGCACAGGCCTTCGCAGTGTTGTGTCTACAGACTCAGCGTACTACCATCAATGGAAGGGTTCGTCCTTCCTCTGTCGATGTATAACGTATGGCTTGGTATTAATGGCGAGCTAGGCTGTTTTGTCTTCAGGTTCACTCGGTTCTTTAGGTTTGTCCAGGGCATTGATTTTGGCTACAATGGCATCGCAGATGTCTGGGTTGTCCTTAAGGAACTGTTTGGAGTTTTCTCGTCCCTGGCCAAGCTTGTTCCCCTCATATGCATACCAAGCACCAGATTTTTGCACCACCTTCTTTTCCGTGGCGATATCCAGTACATCGCCAACAAAACTAATTCCTTCCGAATACATGATATCAAATTCAGCCTTGGTGAATGGGGAGCTTACTTTGTTTTTCACCACTTTGACCCGCGTCCGGTTGCCCACGGTACGATCGCCATCGGTGATGGAAGTGATGCGACGGATATCAAGACGCACTGAGGCAGCAAACTTTAAGGCGCGACCACCTGAGGTGGTTTCAGGGCTGCCAAACATGACGCCAATTTTCTCGCGGATTTGGTTAATGAAGATAACGCAGCAACGACTATGGTTAATGGCTCCAGTGAGTTTACGCATGGCTTTGGACATCATCCGAGCCTGAACGCCAACCTGGTTGTCGTCCATTTCGCCATCAAGTTCCACTTTAGGTACCAGGGCGGCAACGGAGTCCACTACTACTACATCTACGGCATTCGAACGCACCAAAGTGTCGGCAATTTCTAGGGCCTGTTCGCCATGGTTAGGCTGTGAGACAAGAAGGTCGTCTAAGTTGACCCCCAGTTTTTCTGCCCAACTGGGGTCAAGGGCGTGTTCGGCATCAATGACGGCGGCTGTTCCGCCTCCACGTTGGGCATTGGCGGCAACAGTAAGTGCCAAAGTGGTTTTCCCTGATGATTCAGGTCCAAAGATTTCGACGATGCGACCCCGGGGAACGCCACCGATGCCAATGGCAATATCCAGCGACAATGAGCCAGTAGAAATGGCGCCCACTTCAACTTTATTGACTTCGCCCATGCGCATAATTGATCCTTTGCCAAATTGGCGATCAATTTGATCAAGGGCAACTTCAAGGGCTTTACGACGTGCTTCATCGCGTTTGGGGTCATCGCTCATTGGGTACTCGCTTTGTGGGTTGGAACAATGGGTGAAAGATAAGAGTGGGTTGTTTAATGGTGACTGGAGGGCTGGCAGAGGGTGTGGTTGGAATACGGGTCATATACCACCGCGCCCGTTGGTAGCGCCTTACTGGATTTAGTTGAAATCTTGGCGCACGGTAAAGAGGAGTGGTCCGACGATGCGCACTTCGGTGCCACTATTTTTTTTGCCGCTGAGAACAAGAGGCTTGAGTTTTTTGTTGCGCGGTTCAAGGATGAGATCTGAACCTTTTTTACGTACCACCTTCAGGGTGGCTTCGTCTTCAACGATCACCGCGCCAATGCTGCCCGAGGCAACGGGTTGGGTGGTATCAATGATCGCGTAGTCACCGTCATTAATACCAGCTTCTATCATGGAATCACCGCGTATTTTTAGGGCAATGCGGCCATTGCGGGCCGTAACATCCTGAAGGAATCCAGCTTGGTGTTCTTGGGCAAGGATGGGAGCCCCAGCGGCAATATGGCCGATGATGGGGACGCCGCGATTGGCAGGCGTGCGACCCAGTACCGCCCAGCCTGCGTCAGTAAGGCGAACGTTGCGTTTTTTCTCGGCCTCGTTGATGAGATAGCCTTTACGCACCAAGGCATCAACGTGCTTACTGACGGCTGAGGGAAAGGCGTAGCCACAGAGTTCGGCGACTTCCGCGCGACTAGCTTGTCGGCCTTCGTCTTCGGCATCAGCATAGCAGGTGAGTACGAATCCTTGTCCAGGAGGTATGGTGCTCATGAGGGGTCTCCGTGGGGAATGGTTTAAGTGTTGCGTGTCTGGCTCGTTGTCAAAGCCCGATACACGTATATGGCGTTCTTTTGCACTATGGGATATTTTTACCCATAGTCAAGAATGACCTATGAGCGGAGCGAAGGGATACTCAAAGCTTGTCCCTGGGACCGCCGCTCTCCCGAGCGGCCTGCATAAACGCCCTGAATAGGGCGCTTTGTGCACGAAAAGCATGCTCCGCGAAGCGGACATTCCTCTTCCTGACAAGCTTTGAGTAGCCCTGGAGCGGAGCTAGCCTCTGGGGCCACCGATCTCTAGATCGGCCGGCAAAAAATGCCATGAATGGTTTTTTGCACTAAAAGCATGTCCACACAGCGGGCATTTTTTTCCATGGCGGGCTTTGAATCACCTTATGAGCGATGCCGAGCGGCTATTCTTCGTTTTCACTGGAGTCGGTGGATTCCTGCTGCTGCCTGCGGCGGTCCTGCCATACTTGAGGAGGGAAGTCCCAGCCCCGCTTGCCGCGGCCTAAGCTGCGCTCGAGGTCTCTGAGTTGCGCTTGGGCGGTGTTACTGGTGCCGAGTGCGTCAAGGTCGCTGGGATCGCTGGTGCGCTCGGGGTGAGATATACTGCCGTGCTGCTCGTGCCACCATTTGATAAGTTGTTGCCGACCACGCTTACTCCAAGCGATGTTGTAGATAGGCCGGCGAGGGTAGACGCGGTAGTCGCCAGGGAGTGGCAAGAGCGGGTCGTTAGACTGCAGATGGAGCAGCCAGGCATCGGCCAGAAAGTGAAAGGGATACCAGTCGTGAAAGGCTTCATTGCGCAGAACCATGAGTTGATCGTGTAGTTGCTGGCGCATAAATGCATAGGTTTCTTCATCGTGGAGATGGCTATTCTGGTGGAGTTCAATGAGGTCACGCAGCCAGGTTATGCTGCTGTGGCGGCGCGACGAAAGGGAGTGGTTGTGAAGGATGTTGCTGATGATGCGTGTGGCTCGGTCGGGGTCTGGTTGCCGAGCGCTGAGACTGGCGATGGTTTCTTCGTGAAGAATGTGGAGGCGTTCGTGGTCACTGAGCCCGGGCCATGATGGCTGCTGTTTGTAAGCGGGATCACTTAGATAGAAGCAACCCAGGCTCAGGCGTTGCCAGTATGCCGACCAGGATGATTCTGGATCGGTCAAGAGGGCTATTGCTTCATCACCAGCATGGTGCTCCAGAGCCATGCGAATGCGATGATGGCGACCGATTGATTGATGCACGTTGCTGCGTTGTTGCTGCATCAAACGGCGCGTGAATTCCAGTGCATGTCCATCGTAATGAGCATTGCGAGCTGCGATAAAGCCGGTAATCATTCCTGGTAAGGTCCAGCGCTGATTCATGGCGTGTCCCATGAGGACGCGGCTCAGGGCGTTGTCGAAGCGGCCATTGGCGGCTAGGGCGCGTCCATGGTCGGTGAGAATGCCGTTATTGCGGGGGAGAATGGCAAGGGCGTTGTCTGCTGCCTGCAATGCGGCGGCACGTTCACCCACGGCTAAATACGATCGGGAAAGATGTTGGTATCCATGGTGAAATGCGGTCCAGCGCATGGTGATGCGGAGGGCTTCATCAAGGGAGTCATCATAGCGGCCAGCTTGGTAGAGACTGCGGGCATAATTGAGGCGGCCCCACATGTCATCAGGGTTGGCGAGTCCCCGTCGACTGGCTAGTTGTACGGCATCGTCCTCGCGGTTGAGCTGGCGTAATGCTTCTACTAAGGCTTGTGTACTGGTGCTGTAGAGGTGGGTGAATTCGCGGCCGAGGAGATGGTCGACTGCGGCATTGGCTTGGTCTGTCTCGCCGAGATGCACCAGGACACGAATATGCAGAGCCTGAAGATCAAGGGAGTTGGGAAAGTGTTCCATGCCCGTGGCGATGATTGGCGCCGCTTGGGTAAAATCTCCAGTGCTTACCAGCACTGCAGCCCAGGCCCGATAGGCGCCGTGGGAGGGGCCTTGTTCGAGGATGTGTCTGGCAATACGTTCGGTTCCCGCGCTGTCTCGTCGCAGCAGCATTTGCGATAAACTGCGGTGTAAGCGCAGGGATTCATGTGTCTGATGGGTAGCACTCAGGCGGTAGAGGCCTTGTTGTACTGATAGGGGGAGTAATCGCTGGCGCATGCCCAGGAGGTAGCGCACCGTGGCGTCACGCTGTTGATTGTCGGGCATGGCGGCAACGTGTGGCGTTACCTCAGCGAATGCAGTGCGCAGGGTTGCAGCGATGCTACGAGGATTGTGTTCGCGCAAAAGATTGCCGCCGCTGCGCGCCAGTAGGGCTGCGGCTGCCACTTGTGCCTGTTGCTCATCGAGCCGTAGGTCATCAAGGTGGCGCATGGTAAGATGAATAAGATCGCGATCGCTGCTGGCAAGGTGGGTGAGTGTCCAGTCCTGGTGCCAGCGGCGTCTGTCTGCACTGCTGGCGCGGCATACCAAGGCACTGGTGCTAATGGCAAGGGCGCGGACCGTTGCGTGGGGGTGGGTGTGCAGGTTCCGAAGCATGTCTTTCATGGCAGCGTGAAGCATTTCATCACCGTCTTGACTGACCAACCAAGGGGCAATGTTGGCTGCTAGCGCTTGCAGACGTAAGGGTTGGTAGCGGATGGCGGGATCATCTTGCAGCTGTGCGATAATTCCTTTCAGTTGTTCCCTGCGTTGGTGTATGAGTGCTTGCCGCTGTCGTTGCGGGGCGTGTTCGAGCCAAGCAATGGTGTTGGCTTCTTCGTGACTGCCATCCAGGGCTGCTGCTCTTTCGGGTTCAAGGCCAAGTTGCTGGGCGAGCTGCAATCGAGCGCGGGCAAGCTCAAGTGATTCCTCGGCAATGGCCGTTTGGGCGGCTCCATATACCACATCAATAACCCCTTGGCGTATGCTGGGATGGTTGCCCGCCAGGGCGAGGGCAGCCATGGCATCGGCCTCATTAGGCTGTTCGGTGAGCAGCTGACGGGCTTCGCTCATGCGTTGCTGTTGGCGCCATTGGGCTTGTCCTGCAAGCCACAGACTTGTCGCAAGGCCAACTACAAGAGACGCCGAGAACAGGCTCAAGGAGAGTCGTCGCAGGCGCTGATTGCTGCGTTGGCGTTGCTCCATCTGCAGGGCTGCTTGCTGTACCTGTGATGCTAGGGCTTGGCTGCGCGGGGCCGTGTGGTCTTGGACCTGATGCAACGTGGCCTGAGCCAGGGCAACATCATTATTGCTGAGAGCCGCCTGGATGAGGCCTGCTCGCACCTGATCCAGGGCGTCGTCGATTCCTTCAAGATCGGGATCGCAGTCGCGAGCTCGCAGGAGGTCGCTTTCTTGGCTTAATAATAGGGCAGCATTATCGCTAGAATGTTGAGTAATATTGCTGAGCACTGCCTGTGCATGCTTGCGAGCCTCAGCCGAGCGTATGAATTCTTGCAGAGCCTCCGCGGCAGCGGCAGCAGTGGGTCGCTGCGAGGGATCTTCCTGACAAAGTGCCGCCACTAAGCGGGCCAAGGCGGGAGGCGCGCTTAAGGGGAGCGGGTTGCGATCATTTGCCGCCGCACGAGCAATGGCGGCTTGCGCCGAAGCCGCGGCAAAGGGAGGGTCAGCACCCAGGCCAGCGGCCAGGATTGCTCCCAATTGAAAGCAGTCGCTGGCAGTGCCAATGGCAGTGATGTCACCACGAGCCATTTCTGGGGCAAGCCATGCTGGAGTGCCAGCCAGTGGCTGCGGGAGATGGTGGAGGAGTGGGAGCCCTGTGGCATCAGCAACCTTGGCATCTATGGCACAGGACAGCGACCATCCACAACAATACACCGCCTGCCGATCATCACAGACAATGACGCGCGGTTGTAGATCGCGATGGATGATCCCTTGCGCATGGGTGCATGCGAGGGCTTCAGCCACACGAACAAGGATATCGGCCAGGGCTTCGGGTGATACGTCCCCGCGGGCAATCAGCTGCGCGAGGGTATGGCCCCGAAGATGCTGGAGCATCATATATTGTGGGGTTATCGCATGAACAGCTGGCACTGCTGGATGTTCCACCGCAGCCATGGCAATGGCTTCATACATGGTACTGTGGGGTGTCGTCATGTCCTTGATGACCACGGGGCGCTGGAGGCTTATGTGCTGGGCCTCATGCCAGTCTTCCATGCTGACTAAGGACTGTTTGTGGAGATCTTGCACTACGATGCTTTCATCCGCATCGTTTCCGCTTGCGGGTAATACAGGCACCGATCCGATACTTTCATCGGCATTGCGACCGCTGCTTAACTCCTGCCAGGCGGGGTGCGGGTTGTGTTGGGAAAAACTCATGGTTGATCCTCGCTATCCCATGCTGGGCCAAGCCAGTCATGGTTTTTACCCGCGTTCTGCCACTTAATGAGGCGTAGTGCTGCAAATGTGCCGTTATTGGCAGAGGCTGGTGGTGGCAGCCACGGTCCCCACTCTCGCCATAGGCCTTGGATCGTGGCCTGTGGTGGCTGTCGCCAGTCTTGCAGAGGGCTCTGCCACCATCCCATCAGGGTATCGGCACTCACCAGGGAAGGAGGTGGTGACGGAAGGGGCCATACCTGCTTGGAAGCGGCTTGCATATGTGCTTTCCACACGGGGATGCGCGCGCTCAGCCACAGCGCATCAGGCCATGGCGCAATGGGTTCTGCGGTTAAGTCTGCTAGGGCCTCGCGTGCTGCTGTAGGCTCATCGGCAAGCACAGCTTGGAGCCATGTGATGGTGCGGGCGGCAAGATTGTGATCTCCACCGGAATGGATGTGGGCATCAGCGATGAGGCTGTGGGCTCGTTCCTGATCACCTGCTTCGGCGGCAAAGACTGCCTCTCGTGTTATCAGCAAGGCCAGTCGATGCCCTTCGGCACCAGGCCATCCTTGCTGCCGTAGTTCAGGGATAGTGAGCAGGATCGTGTCGAGCATCGCTCGCTGTCCCAGGAGGTCTGCGGGTAAGTGCTGACGCTGGCCAAGCAGGCGCTCTAGGGCTTGTTGGTGGCGACCATCTTCCAAGTCCATGCGCAGGGCAATCATCGTGTCGTCGTTTCTGGCCAGGAGTTTGGCCGCCTGTGCAGATGCTTGCGGGTCACCTAGGGCCCGAGTGAGCTCCATGTGCCATCCCGGGAGCGCTGGATCAAAGGATGTGGCGGTGCTGCGGAGTTGCTCCATAAGTGGCAGAACGGTCTCATTAGGCTTTTGCAGGGTATGCAGCAGGCGAGTGTAATGTATTCCATAGAAATCGGGCCAGTGCTGGACGAGATAGGAGAGATGTTGCTCTGCGTGCGCCGAGGAATGAAGACGTCTTTGACTGTCACTGAGGTGGAGTCGTAAGGAAACAGCAAAGGGGTGCTCTACCAACCCAACGAGAGCCAAACGATGCCGTTGGCCATGTGCACCAGTGTTACGCAAGTATTGCAAACGCCGCTCGTAGTCGTTGACCATAATCCGCGCCTGACTCATCCATGCCTGTGTTTCGGCAGGCGCAGGGACAGTTTGTGCCACTGCATACCACCACCAAACATTCCAACGATCAACTGCTGCTCCAGGGGTATCTTCATTGGGAAGCGGAATCTCTGGAGAACCTTCGCTGCGGAGGGCAAGATAGGCATGTAACCCAGCAAGGGATGAGGCAGAAGCCCCGGCAGCATGTGCGGCTTCAAGGGTATCAGGCGCTGTCTCCGGAGATTGCGTCAGGGCCATAATCATCCATGCAAGGGGATGTTCGGGAATGCTCTCGGTGAGTTCTTGTGCGAGTTCCACTGCTAACGCATCGTTCTCGGCAAAAGCCCATGCACACAGGAGCAAGCGCATGGCATCCGAACCTCTATCGGCATCATTCGCCAAGGCCTGTGCGACTCCTTGCCAGTCAAAGCGCAGCCATGCCTGCCACAATTCCTGGCTGCTCGCTGAGAGGTCTTTGTCATCGGCAAACGGCAGCCAGGGACCGAGAATAATCGCCTGCTCCCACACCGCGAGCAGCATCTCCATGTCAGTGGCTGCTGTAGCCGCCGCGAAAAGTTGTCGACTATACCTTTGCAGGGCTTGATGATCATCACGCAGGAGGAGTGCCTGGGCGGCCGATTCCCGTACAATCGCAACGGGATCGTCAAGCAAGCGGCGCAGGTGATCCAGGTCATCAACGTCGGGGCGGAGGGCAAAAACCAGGGCGGCTGTGCGCCGCAGGAGGGCAGAGGAGTCGTTACTCCAGGCATGCATTTCTGGCGCCCATGCATCGCCATCCCAACCGGCAACTTCGGCACTGATGCGCTGATCCCAGTATTCAGGTTGTTGGCTAGAACTATAGTCGCGCATGGCCTGCAGGCGCTGCTGGCGACGTTCGTGCTCTTGGCGTTGATGGCGGTGATACGCCGATAAAGCATCGGCCATGGCTATATGAGCGTTGTGTATCACCTCATCCGTGGCGGGCGCCTCCTCTAGCGACTGCAGGCGTGTTTGTGCAGTAGACCAATCGTTAGCCTCCAGGGCTTGTTTAAACAGGCGATATTCAGCATCCTCTAAGCTCTTCAAGAGCTCTGCTTGGGGGCCAATCAGGCCCATGGCTTGTTGGGCAATAGCGCGCTGCAGTACGGGATCAGTGGCGGGCTGGGCGAGGAGTTCCTCGGCCAACTGATGGCGCTCGCGAACAAGTTGGTGTTCAGCCTGCCCCACTTGCCACCACCACCACCACGCCACTGTCGCCAGAACCGCAGCGGCAATGATGGTGCTGACCTGGAGGAGTCGGCGCCGGCGTGCCTGCGTATCACGGCGTCGGCGTGCCTGTTCATAGCGCCTCTGGCTGTGTTCATCGGCTTGTTCTAACAAGCCAGCAGCAATGCTCAGATCATCGGCCCAAAGAGCGGCGTCAATACTGGCGCTGATTACTGTGTGTATGCCTGATTGTGCCGCGGCATGATTGCTGTCCCAGGCCAGGGCATCGCCAAAATGCTGGCGTGCTTCCTGGAGAAGGGGATAACGCTCGCGGCCCTGGGGAAGGCGCAGAGCTGCTTGCCATGCCGCATTTCCTTCCTGCACGGCGCGCGCAATCAGGGCATCGAGCTGTGACCGTTGTAGCCAGGCGCGTAATTGTCCAGCCATGTTTTCGGCGCTGGGGCGTTGCGCGGGATCAGCATGCAATCCCTGAGCACATATCTCCGCAAGCGCTGTCGGGCAGTCATCGCGCATGGCTTGCGGTGGGCGCCAATCATTGGCTGCTGCCCGTCGTAGGGCAGCCCGCCCACCTGTCGCATGGTGCGGCGGCTCCCCCGTAAGCACCTGATACAGCACTCCAGCCAAGAGGTAGACATCGGTAGCCGGGCCCAGGGCAGTATGCTGCCCACGAGCCTGTTCAGGGGCGACAAAGACTGGCGTACCCGCACAGCACACCTCCTGATTCAAGTGGTCGCAATACCACACTCCCTGGGCATCATAGCTGCCATGAAGGGCAAGGCCCCAATCGATGAGCAATACTTCACCATAGCCCCCCACCATTATATTTTCAGGTTTAATATCGCGATGGACGACGCCTTGTTGATGCGACCACTGCAAGGTTTCGGCAACGCGGGCCAAGCGTTCGATAGCCTCTGGAAGTTGCGCCAAGGGCACTGGCCCAGAAGGGAGTGTGGCGGCGAGGCTATCACCTGGAATGCGCCGCATTACCAGCCAATCAGGTCCAGCCTCATGCACCGGCACAACGCCAGGATGCTCCACCAAAGCCGCAATACGACCTTCTTGAAGCAAGCGCCCCGCCACCCGCGGATGGGCCACTTTTACCGCCACTTGGCGGCGTAGGGAGCTTTGCCAGGCCAAGAATACCGATCCCATGCCGCCAGAACCAAGCGAGGCTACGGGTCGATATGCGGCAGCGTTATGGTCCGCCCATGGCCCAGCAGCAGTTACCATGAAGGAAGGCGACGCTGAAGTGATGCGATCAGTTTCGGCAGATGAATGCTTCAGAACTTGGGTGCTTTGTGCCGCCAATAGCTTGCGCCAGGTACTGTCAGGCACCCCAACCGCATCGCCAGAAGACCCCACCCAGGTGCGCGTGGGGTCATCCGACCCTGGGAACGTGCTGTGCTGAAAGCGAAACCATTCTTCCTGAGGTTGAGACATAGCGACATGCTGACGTGATCAGATGCTGAGGCAATCCGAGAATTGATGATATTTCCCACACTGCTCCTCATCACACTGGGCAACGGTACTCGAGGGGGTATGACCTTAAGAAGTGGGGTAAGCACTCCCCATGGAAGGGCATTGCTGGAGTGCTTACTTGCTGCAGCAAGGGTGGTTATAGAGTGCCCGCATGACCACAGTGGCGATTATTGGAGCTGGGGCTGCGGGGATGTTTGCGGCCATTCAGGCGGCGCAGGCGGGAGCCCAGGTGGTCGTGTTGGAATCCGGACGCACGCCCCTAGCAAAGGTGGCAATTGCGGGTGGGGGACGATGTAACGTGACCCATGACTGCATCGATCCCGTGGCCTTTGCCTCAGCCTATCCGCGTGGAGGGCGGGAATTACGCGCCGCTTTTGCTCACTTTCAAGCCCGTGATTGTATGCAGTGGTTTTCACGGGTTGGGGTGGCATTAAAAACCGAGCCAGATGGCCGCGTATTTCCCACCAGCGATGATAGCGCCACCATCTGTGATGCCATTCGCCGTGAAGCACGCAGCGCGGGCGTCGTTCTGCGCACCCAGCATCGGGTGCGGGCCCTGAGTCGCCTGGATCATACCTATCATATCCGCTTGGATCATCAGGAGATATCTGCCGATCGTGTCTTATTGGCAAGTGGTGGTGCGCGTCAGGGTATGGCGCTCGCGGAAGGTCTGGGGCATACGATTCATGATCCAGTGCCGGCTCTCTTTACCGTGCGCTGTCGTGATCCTCTCTTAAAAGATCTTGCCGGAATCGCCAGTACCGCGCGTGTGACAGTGCAAGCCCAGGATATTACACGGGAGCATTGTGCCGAGGGACCATTGCTGATCACCCACTGGGGCTTGAGTGGTCCAGCCCTCCTTAAGGCCAGTTCCTGGGCTGCCCGCGATTTGGCCCAGGCGGGCTGGAAGGGCACGCTCACCGTGGATTGGTGTCCCGAGCACCATGAACATGCCGTGCGCCAGCAGCTGCGCGATCTTCGTAGCCAGCATCCTCGTAAGCAGGTGGCGTCCCTCACCTTTGCAGGTATTCCTCGTCGGCTTTGGGAGCGTTTACTTGCGCGTGCTGGTATGAGTGGGGCGTGGGCGACGCAAAGCAATGGCGCGATCGAAGGCCTGGTGCAAACACTGCGTCAATGCAAGCTGGCGATAACTGATAAAGGCCCGTTTCGTGAAGAATTTGTGGTGTGTGGCGGCGTTGCCCGTAAGGAAATTGATTGGCGCCGTATGGAAAGTCGACTACTTCCCGGATTGCATGTGGCAGGCGAAGCCCTGGATCAAGACGGCCTTACTGGGGGCTTTAACCTCCAAGCCGCCTGGACCACAGGATGGATTGCTGGACGGGCCATGGCGGCGCCGCTCGGCTAAGCGGCGCGCTCTGGATTATTTTATTCGCGCTCTGGCCGAAAGGCATGTTCCAGGTCAAGATCCTGGACCGTAGCTGGCAGGGATTGCCCGGTGGCATAGGTGAACAAAAAGGCTTTATAGACTGTTCCCGCAGCAGTGCTGATGGCAATAAAGGCGAGCACCATTATCGCTACGATTACGATACAGGCGAGCAGTACTGCAGTGGAATCGCTGAAGACTCCCAAGGCAATGAGGCCAATGGCAATGAGGAGAATGGGCAGGAAGATGAGGAATTGGATCAGTCCTAAGGAAAAATTGCCCACCAATGCCGTGCCCCAGGTATTTTTGAGAATGCTGGTGGAGCGTTTGAGGGCCTGAATAGGACCGCATTGCTCGGTAACGATGACCGGTACGACAAAGTAACTCAATGCGGTCCATGCAGTACCTAAAATCATGGTAACAAAGTGCCCGACTTTTTGATTCGATTCCAAAGCACGCAGCACCACCCCAACAATTGCCGATAAGATGGACCAGCCAAGGATTGATGGCCAGCGGCGCGCGGCTTCGCGCAGGCCGTCGCCCACGGACACGGGCTCATCGCGAAGAGAGCGCATAACGCACACCACCAAAGCGGAATTGAAGAAGACGATGATAAAGGTATTAACCAAATAAAAGATAAAGAGGACTACCCACGCCCATGGCTCAATCGCCTCGGAACCACCCTCGGCGGTCTCGGTAAACAGTCCAGTGGCATGCAGAGGCACGGCGAAAGATGCTAAAACCAGCAGGGCTGCAATTCCCGATAAAATAGGGAAAGCCATGAGTTGTTTGTGCCGCCATACCATGCCATAACTGGCTACGGCATATTTCCAGCTGCGTGAAAGGGTTGCAAACATGACCGACTCCAAGGGTGGGTAAAAAGATCTGGTGTGATGGAAAAATAGGGATCATGGGAGGGCGTGCAAGCGCAAGGAAAGCATTTGATAGGGGGTGTAGTCAATCCGCCATTGCTGCTTGCGACTCCTGCCGAGATCACAAGTGACCTGGCCGAGAAGGTCTACCAATGCTGCATGCTGGTGATGGGGAGCCGTGAGGACGGCGGTGCCACGCGCGCCCATGCTTTCATGGAGACGGATGAGGATGGCTCCAGGCTGGTCTGGGTCTGGGCACACCCAAGCGGGAACCAGACTGCCGAGCTTGTCCCAGAGGAGGGGTGTGGACTGTGCCTTACCGCCACGCACCACCAGTCCAGGCGTAGCCATGGCATCAGCGGCGGCAGCAGTATTGAGATGACCGTCTTGACTGTAGCGGCGGTGGCCACGTATGGCAAAGCGGATGCGGTGCTGCCCGATGTCGGCATGTGTATCGGGATAACGCGGAGAGCGTAGTAAGGACAGGCCCAATTCCCCTTCGCGGGCATGGAAGCCGTATTTCGCCTCAGTAAGGATGGCAAGGCCCAGGTCTTCTTGATCATCGCTGATCACGGCCCAGCGACTGCCGGGGACTTCCCATTGCGCTTCGTGGGTGCTGAGGCCTGCGTGTTGGCGTCGACGTACGGAGCCAAAAGGCGCGCCAAAGCGGGCATGGCTTCCTGTATACCTCGTATTGCAAAGCCATTTAAGCAGGGTGTGTTCTTCCTGCCAGTCAATATCAACGACGGCCTCAAGGCAGTCACTCTCGGCCTCCAAGATCCATGTCACCTGCAGGGTAGATTGTTTGCCAAAGCGACATGTTCCTTGGAGAACACTGCGCACCGGTCCTTGTTCGCTGAGCGTCAGTGGGCAGGGGGGGACTGGGGAGGGTAGGTCCATGCTCCACTGGTCGATATCCCATGCATCGTAACGGGCTGGATGATCGGGATATGTGGCAAAGCCGCAGCCTGGGGCAATGGCCACATCCTGACCATCGATGCGCATGGCCTGGATATTTCCGCTCTGATCAAATTCCACTCGCATGATTCCATTATCCAAGTGCCGCGAACTGGCAGCGATGAGATGTGCTGGGGGACTATCCTCTATGGGCTCAAGACGTTCACTCGCCAGGGCCTGAGCCGACATGCGCAGGAGCCCTTGCTCGCCGCTGCGCTGAAGGGCTATGACTGAGCCATCTGCTCTGCGCAGGGCCTGGCAGTGCGCGGGAAGCTCGGCCAAGGGAATACTGGCGCTGAGGGTGCGCGCAAAGGGAAGTGTATTGGCAAGGAGGTGCCCTCTGCCTCCGCCCTGGCGAAGCAGGCGCTTGGCATGCGTGTGCTGCTGGGCGCAGGCCTGAGCCAATTCTGGAACGAGTTGCGCATAGACCAAGCCGATGGAACTGCCTGGCAGAGCGTCATGAAACTGACTAAATATGAGGCGTTGCCAGTCCTTGGCAGTAAGCGCAGTGGCGCCGCGCATGGCGCGTACGGCTTCATGCTGCTGCAGGGCTCGTTCCAGAGCTCGATACACGCGTTTACATTCGCTTTGCGTGGTCAGGGTGCCGCGGTGATATTCTAAATACAGTTCACCTTGATAGCGGGGAAGGCGATCGGCCACCGCACGCAAGCGTTGGAAAAAGGGTTCGATGGTAACCCATTGATGTCTAGGTGCGCCAGCCAAGTTTGCCAGGCGACGCGCACGTTCGCACATGCGTTCACTGGGGCCACCCGCACCATCTCCGTAGCCAGTGGGAAGCAGCACTTCATCGTGCACGCCAGCTTGCGCATATTCTTCCATGGCAGGAATATTTTCATGCAGATGTACGCCGCCATTATAGCCAGTGGGACAGAGGTGGGTTAGCACCGTCGAGCCATCGTGGCCCTGCCAATGAAAGGATGAATGGGGAAATTTATTGACCGCAGACCAGGTCAGTTTGGTGGTGAAAAAACCTTCAATACCCGCCGCCGTCATGAGCTGCGGAAGACATGCGGCATAGCCAAAAACATCCGGAATCCACACTACTTTTGAGGGGCTACCACGCAGGTGAATGAATGCTTCCTGGCCATACCGCAGGGATCGCGCCAAGGCTTCACCGCAGGGGATCAGCGTGTCGGACTCTACCTCCATGCCCCCAGTAAGCTCCCACTGCCCAACGGCTACTTTAGCAGCAACCGCCAGTGCCAGATTGGGCACATCAACGGCCAAGGCGC
>REDP01000228.1 GCA_007693455.1 Planctomycetota bacterium
GGTCCATCCATTACCTCCGAATAGCCGCTGCAGGCTCATACCCCCATCCTTCCCAGCCTCAACGCTCGTGTTGTAGGCTTCTCAAGGATCTCTCTCATTCTGATGACACAATCGTTGAATGGGCTCTCAACCGCAATACAGGAAGCCTGGAACACCCTTGTGGGCCATGGAATGGGCACAATCAGCCCAGCATTGCGCAACAGGTGTGACACCTATCCTTCGATCCTGGGCCGATGGCTATCGGCGGAGATGTACATGAATGCACCGGCACAAGCACGCAGCGCCTTAGCGCGAGTATTTGCAATAGGCTGGAACTATCGTGGCCTGTTTCTTCTTTCTCTAGGTATTTCAGCATTATCGGGGGCCGTCCTAGGCTACCTCCTATTGGTAATTGATCGCCTGGTGCGATCCTGGGCAGCAGTTCAGTCCTCACTGGATCGCGGCGGATCTGCAAGTCAGAATGAACTTGAACATGCGCGCTCCCTTATGGGGGGCACGGTATGGGAACTTATCGCCCTCGCTCCCATCGCTGCACTTATGGCCTATCTTTCCATTTATTGCGGATTGCGCTTAGCCAATGCCTGCATGCGTGACCTACGACAACGGTTCGTCGTTCATTTAGTGGAATTGGATCTGGGATTTCACGCTCGTGCTGCCAAGGGCGACCTCATGGCTCGGATGATGGCTGACCTCGATGGCGTGCGCGGCATGATTCAACGTCTGTTCGGCCGCATCCTCACCAAACCCCCTGAAATACTCGCACTCATTGGATACATCTGGTATTTAAGCTGGATCATGGGGGCAGCAGCCCTCATCCTCCTCATTCCCCTAACTCTCGTCTTGGGACGAATCATTGGGCGCACCAAACGCCGATCGCGCAAAGCTCGCGAAGCCCTGGCCTTAAACCTTGTCACCTTTGAGCAAATAACCTCTGGCATACGTGTGATCAAGGCCATGGGATCGGGAGAACGTGAAGACCAACGTTTCTCCACGAGCAATGACGATCTCTATCGCCGACAAATGCGCGTGGCACATACGAAAGCGCAATCAGAAGCCGTAACCAATGGCTCTGTGTTCATACTGTTCGCCTTACTCTTATGGCTTGCCGGATGGCTCTTTGCACAAGGCCTTGCAGAGCCAGCAAGTCTCATCGCGGTTATAGCTGCCCTAGGGCGCATTACTGCGGTCCTACGCGAACTCCAAAAGGGCATAACCGATTTAGTGTCACAGATTCCTGCTGCCGAACGTATGTTTGCCATCCTTGATACCCCACCCAACCTACACGATGATCCCGCCCTGCCGCCCTGTCCAAAGCCACAAACGGCGATTACCTTTAAAAAGGTCCACTTTTCTTACGACCCCAATGATGAGACTGTTTTAAGGGGGATTGACCTCGAGATACCTGTTGGCAAAACTCTGGCCCTAGTGGGCGCATCAGGTGGAGGCAAAAGCACCCTTCTAGACCTCATCCCGCGCCTCCATGATCCCACCAATGGATGGGTACTATGGGATGGGGTCGATATTCGCGGATACCGTCCATCCACCGTTGTTGGCCATTGCGCCATTGTGCAACAAGACCCATTTCTCTTTGACGACACGGTGTATAATAATATCAGTTATGGGCGACCCGAAGCGAGTCGTGAGGAAATCGAAACCGCCGCTCGCCGTGCCAATATTCACGATGACATCCTTCGTTTAGAGGGTGGAAAAGGCTACGATACTCCTGTTGGCGACCGTGGCTCACGACTCTCTGGCGGCCAACGCCAAAGAGTCGTTATTGCTCGTGCCCTCCTACGCGATGCGCCTGTACTTTTACTGGATGAACCAACAAGCGCCCTTGATGCCACCAGTGAAACTCATGTCCAAGCAGCGCTAGCAGAGCTTATGCGCGGTCGCACCACCATCATTGTTGCGCACCGTTTAGCTACCGTGCGACACGCCGATCGGATATGCGTATTAGGAGGAAAGGATGACGGAGAATGGCGTGGGCAACTCATGGAATCAGGCACCCACGATGAGCTACTGGCGCGCGGAAAGGCCTATGCGCGGCTGGTGGCCCAACAGCACCTGGGGTGAATGTCGCCATGCCATCCAATAATAATGCACCTCCCTGCACTATGAAAATGTGGATTGCCCCAGGCTGGGGCAATTCTAATGCAGTCGCGTGGCTACGCCGCTTACCCGAGATAGCGGCTGCCAGCGATCCATCACAGGACCTCTATCGTGGCCGTAATCGACTGCTGCGGATAGATGGACCCTGGCCGCAGTTGGGCCCGGTGGTAATAAAAGCGTTTCGGATTCCCCGAGGCATTCAGGCCCGTGGCTATTCTCTGCGCCGCAGCAAGGCCCTACGCTCTCTGATCAATGGATTACTGCTGCAACATTGCGCCCTGCCAACACCGCAACCCCTAGCCTGTGTTGAGGAACGAGAAAGCGGAATACTTCGCCGTTCTTGGTATGTTAGCGCCGCCTTTGCCACACAACAAACGATCCGCGAAGACTTAGGGGGGCGCTTAAACGTGGCCAGTGCCCAGCGCCTACGCAGCACCGCTCAGCTTGCCGCAGCCCTACACCAGCACGGCATGCTGCACCGCGACTTTTCTCCTGGCAACGTCTTGTTCAATGCCGACGATCAACTCACTTTGGTTGATATTAACCGCATGGACCTGGGCCCCCTACGCCAACGTCGTGCCGTGTGGTCGCTCTGCCGCATGTACGCCCGTGGCGAGCAACGCCGCCTGCTCTGCAGCGCCTATGCCCAGGCCTGTAGCCTAGATGTGGCGGCGGTGGAACGGCGAGTGTGGCATGCCGACCGAGCACTCCGTTTACTCCGAGCATTCAAGCGCAACCTGCGCTCCTGGCGCCGATAGCACCTTACACTACGAAGAGAGCAAATCTTTCCAAAGGGCTAGGAGTGCATTACTAAAAGCTTCTGGGGGAAAAGACTGTTGCAGTCGTTGACGTCCAGCCCCGCCAAGGCGAGCACACAGATCAGCATCATTGGCGAGGCGATCTATGGCCGCCGCCATGGCCTGGGCCTGACTTGGGGGGACCAACAAACCACTGACCTCGTCTTCAATCAGTTCACTCGGTCCTGGAATATCAGTAATGATACATGGAAGCCCTTGCGCCATGGCCTCTTTTATTGAGCGCGGCAGGCCATCACGGGTTGAGGGTAAAATATATGCATGGGCATGACGCAAATAGCGAGATGCTTGAGGCTGTTCTCCGAGCAAATGAATACGCTCTGCCGCTGGTCCCGCAGCCGCCCATTGTTGGGCTGCCGCATCGTGGCTGCCGATCATGACGAGATGCACAGACAGATTACGCACCATATGCATGGCCATGAGTAGCTCACGCAGCCCCTTATGGGGCCGATCTCGGGTATTCGCAATGTAGCACAGCACCCATGCATTCTCTGGCAATGAGACAGGTAGGTTTCGTGACGCATCCTGTAATTCTTCCGCCCAGTCCACACCATAGCCCTTATACGCCAGCACTAGCTGTTCTGGCCGACGGAAGCGCTGCATATATTCATGGATGGAGCGGTTGACGCAGACAATGCGCTCTACCCGAGGGTGAAGAAGGGCCATACGGTAACTTGGATCCCACCAACGAATCCGTGCCAGGGTACCGCGATATCCGGCAAAACGCAACGATCTACCGCGCCCTGCACGCAGGGCATTCGCCAGTGACTTATTGTCGCTGGCATAGACGGCCACAATTGATTGCTCATCGTAGAGGCGGCGCAACTGACGAGTCAGTCCCCAGCTGAATTTACCTCCATATTCCACGGGCTCGCGGTAACAGCCAGCCTCGCGCAGACGGTCCACCCCAGCATTATCGGGGCGAGTCATTGCGCATATGGGAAGCCCCGCAGCCTGCGCAGCCAATACCGCATCAACCTCTGCTCGATCCATATTGCGACTAATAAATAACAGTGACGCCATGGCCATAGGCTATGGGCTGAAGATGACCTCGCCACCTTTCATACCCTCACCCCATGGCCATCAGCAGCATCCTTGTCTGTTGTCGAAACGCTTAGTGCTCCAACGAGCTCTGCCCCAACGGATCCGCGCCAATGGTGCCGACCAGGCTTTGCAGGTAGACGGGGGTTTGCAGGCGCTTGAGTTTGGCTTCGGCTTGAGCAAGGCGGCCTTGGATGCCGAGGCGGCTGGCTTCTTCGCTGTGACTGGAACGCTCAAGAAAGGCCTTGAGGGTTTGCACCGAGCGTTGCCAGCGGGCGATATCCCGGCGCTGCTTGATCTGCAAACGCTCTTGATACCAATCCGAGGATAGAAGGTAATCACGGGTAAAATGGGCACGCACTGCAGGATCGTCAATGGCCTTGCCCTGCCAGGTACCCTCGGCCATAATATGCAGAAGAATACGCAGGGGCGGACAGGCGGCATCAGCGCTGCCATCTTCAAGCCAACGCTGGGCCACCAATTGCTGGGCCTCAACAATATTACTAATGCCATCCACATAAACATCCATGCCCTGCAACTCTGGCTGCAGCATGCCGTCGTCAAAGACCGCCATGGGATTGTCAAAAATGCGACCAAGGAAGTGATTGGCAAAGCGCCGGGTAATGCGGTACCCCAAGCGACTGGCCAACACGGTTTGCCCTTGATGTTCAAAGTCATCAATTTTTTCCAGGTAGCCATGACTAATCAGCCACTGCGGGTCGCGCTCTTTGGTCGAAAGCCGGCACCAGATTTCCGGCACCAATAACGACACGTCATGATCCACCCGGTAGTGCGGGCCGACCCAGCCGGCCGCCGTGGAAAAAGCGTGGTGATCGCAGAGAATCATACTTACCAGGGCGTTATTCACATCGGCTGCCGGACGTAGGGCGTTAAAGGGGCCTTTGGTCAGCGCCCCTTCCGATCCCGCACCGGTGGTAGAGGGAGACTTGCCGGTAAGCGAGCAGACAAAGTCCATAAATAGCTCGGGCAGTTCCTGGTAATGGATGGGGTTGTACACCGCCAAGGGGCGCACACCCGGCTCTGGGGGGTTATTGCGGCGGCCCGGCAGCACGGCCCCCACATGATACATCACCGGCTTATCGACCGGCACGCGGCGCTGCAAGCGGCCGCTCACATCGGCCAGATGACGCCCCAGCGGATCCACTACATCCGGGCGAATCTGCAGGTAGCGGGGGTTTTTCGAAGGCTTGCCGTTGACCATGCGGGGGTGGGCCGAGGACACGGTCCAGGTACTGCGCTTGCGCTGAGAACGCAGCATACGCTTACGCATGGGTTTGGTGAACTCTTCAAAGGCCACAGCATTTTGAATGAGATCGTCCACTTCTTCGCATGAGAGCGGCTCCCAGTTGGAGAAGAAGTTGCCTTCATCAGCCATATCGGATTCAGTTTGCTGATCATAGCCGCGAATAATCGCATCATCCGGGCGCTGGAACAGGCGGGTTTCGCAGTTGGTGATCAGCTTTACCGAGGGATGTCCCTCTTCGTCAATACCGACTGCCGAGGGCGGCAGCACCACCGAGGCAGTAATATCGTCTTCGGTTTGCACCTTGGCCGCCGGCATAAAGTCCTGCCGCAGCTTAAAGGTGCGCCAGGCTCCCTCTTGGGTATGGCCCACGCGCAGGTAACTGGCCACCAGCTTACGACCATCAAACTTGAACTCATGGCCGGGGTGACCATTCACCGTATCGACACTGAAATGGCTCTCCCAGTCATCGCCCCATTCGGGACGGTAGAAGCGCTTCACCGCAAACACCAAGGCCCGTAGGTAATTGGGAATGCTCTCTAGCCACTGGTTGTATTCGGAAGTAAATTCATCCTCGGACGGAGTGAGCATTTTAATCACCGAGCCCAGGGAGCGGTCTTCTGATAATAGGGGACGACTGGGGCGATTGGGGGGATGTTCGGGTAGGAAGCGATCGGAAAAGTCGCGAGCGATGATCTCACGCAAACGCGTAAGATCATCTTTGAGATCCTGCACATAAAAGGGGCCGTAAATAATCGCGTCGGAAATGGACTTGGAAATCTCCGACTTACCGCCACCACTCACTGTGCAGGGCTTATGGCACATAATGCCCCGGGCATCGGTGCCCACCAAACGCCACGAGGAAGCTCCTTCGTGCTTGCGCAACTCCACCCGGAAACCCGAGGGATGGACGTAATGATGCCCAGCCAAAAGAGGTATTTCCTGGCGCGCACCGCCACGCATCCACCACACGCGCAAGGCTTCCACATCCATCTGCGCATCTTCAGGAATATACACCACCTGCGGATAACGCTGGTCAACAGCATGGCCCTGGGCCTGCACCTTAGCCCGATCACCCAAGAGGGTGAGAGCCTCTGCGAGGGAGTAAGAACCGTCACTCACTCGGCTATCTGGGTAGTAGTGATTCCCCAGGCCATAACTGGCAAAGGCCAGAGCGCCGCCGGCATGCTCTTCTTCGGCAAGGCCAAAGAGATTGGCCGAATAGCTAATCTGGGTTTTCACCTCTTTCTTGCAGTAACCGAAATAGTTATCGGCGATAACGGTGATAATCACCCCCTCTTCATTACGGCAGGTCACCTTAAAGGCGCCACCGTCATTATAGAGCTCGTCGGGCTTCTCCCAGCACATGCCATCACTCTTTTGCCGCTCAGTGGCTTCACTGATATGCGGCAAGCCCATGGCTTTCTTGCTCACCCGCACCAAGTGCGGAGCCAGGATCACGCAGCCCGAATGCCCGGTCCAAGTTTCCGGATCCAAGGCCGCATCATTCTCTGGCAGCAGTGGATCACCCGCATTGCCGAAGACCGACTCAACAAAGTCCAAGTTTGCCACCATGGAACCCGGGGCGAAAAAACGCAGCTCTAAGCGCTTGGCATCGGAGTACCCCGGGGCGGCCGGGCACACTTCCGGACGTAGCAGCAGGCTTACCCAGGTAGCAGCCTTCTGCTCCTGATTGGAGGTATAGGGCAGCTCCAGCAGATCCTGAGGCGGCTGCAGAGCCACCTGTAACAAGCGGGCAAAGGTGGCCAAGGGCACGGCCTTCTTATCGCCGGGGATGGGCAGGCCCCCCTCCGCAACATGGAACACACCCTGGGTAGTGCGCCGATCATTGACCGGATTATGCATGACACCATTGGCACAGCGAAACGAGGAAATCAGGGCATTCTTATAGCTATCCGCATCACAGGGCAGGGACAGCTCACGGGCCAGCCCATGCTGATCCAGGAGCAGATTGAGCGCGGGTAGACGCAGGGGCACCTGCGCATCTGGCTGCACCACATGGCGGTCGAGGAAATCCTGAATCCGCTGATCCACCGGACACAAACTATGGGACAGCAGACGCCCCGCCTCTTGATAGCTATGCAGCAGATCTTGGGCAATATCCAACATGCCGTCGATTTCGCCACCGCTAGGTGGCACTGGGCAGCCGCAGGCGGCCAATTTGAGAGCGAGATAACTCCGCACCCGCTCGCGATCCTTGACTGCTTCGCTTCCGCGTAAAACCGGCAAACCATGAGGACGACGCTGTTCAGACATACCCACTCCTAATCCTAAGACGTAAAATATTCACAGAGGACATGTGCAAGCAGCTGAACACCCCACCACGCAGCACTTTCTGACATCCGCCCTCAGTATACAGACATGCATTCTAGCAATGCCAATCAGTTATAGACCAGTGCGATCGACTATGACAACCTGAAATCCCGCGTAATCCTGTCAGCCAGGCCCCACCAGGCACTCACGGCAAAAAACCATTGGACACTTTTTCCCGACCCCCTATAAAACCGCCCATCACGCGGGTGTAGCTCAGTTGGCTAGAGCGGCAGCTTGCCATGCTGCAGGTCGTGAGTTCGAGTCTCATCACCCGCTCCAATCGACCCCCCGTAAGCAAAAGGCTTACGGGGGGTTCTTTTTGGCCTGGAATGAATGCAGCATGGGCTTGGGGCAGGGCGACGCAAAGCTCGCCATGGGGAAGGAATGCCCGCTTCGCGGGATTTGCTTTTCCTGCAAAAGCGCCCTGTTCAGGGCAGTTTTACAGGCCGATCCAGAGATCGGCGCCCCCCCCGGGGGGGCAAGCTTTACCCCGCCCGGGGGACTCTCGGATCCAGAGCTGCTGCCTTGGCTTGGCCGCTCACATTGATATCGCCAGAACTCAGCGATTTCTCAGCCTTGTGAGCAAGACGGCTATTCCGGTCCCAGGTCGGTTAGATGGTAGCGCCCTTGAGCGGCGGCTACGGACATCGGCCCGATGTGATCCATATTCGTGGGCGCTTCATCCCACTGCCATGACAGGGCATACTCGGCAGCATCGAATTGCATGTGGCCCCTGAGAAAGCGGGCATCACGATCAAAGCCTCGTTCCTGCCAGGATTGCCAAGAACACTGCGCGGTCTCGCGATGAGATAGATAGACATTGTCAGAAAAGGTATTGTTCTCTTCGTCACTGCGATGATGGGGGACACAGACAAAAAGATTGCGGCACACCTGGTTATCGACACATGCTACTGGCTGCTTATTGACGCTGCGGTCGGTATGGCAGTACAGGCTCATCGCCTCGGCGCTGGTGTGGCCAATAAGATTATTGTCGTAGATCTGCGAGGATGAATCACCACCGAAGATGCCAGGACCATCAATTCCCCATATCAGATTATGATCAACGCGGTTGGCATGCAGGGAGGCTTCAATAAAAATACCACCTTGGAGGCTCACTATGTCGGTAATTACATTACCAGTGACCCGTGAACCGATATTGTCCCAATCGAGCCAAATCCCACAGGCTCCCACCAGGTTGCTGATGCGATTATGCGCCACTAAGGTATGCCGCGTAAGCAGCAGCTTTATTCCAGCGCATTCATAATAATATTCGGCGTCCTGCCATCCGCAGTCGTGGACGGTATTGCGCAGAACACGAGCGTGACTCGTCCCCAAGCAGCGGATGCCAGCTGTACCGCACTCACGGAACACATTGCCACATACCACCACATGGCCCTGGCCATGCCACTTACGGCCACGATTGAGGGGATGGGGATCATGATGCTCAAAGGGGTGGTCGCCAAACTCTAGTCCCGCGGAATTGATCTGCTGAAAGTGGCAATCCTCGATGATCCAATAGCCTCCGCCGCGAGTGGTCACCGCAGCAGCGCCAGTACGCAAGAAGCCATTGGCGCAATGCTCGAAGATGATGCCGCTGAGGCGAATATAGTCCAAGCCCACCGTCTGCGGACAGAGGAGGTGGGGCGCAACGGCAAGCTCAAAGCGAGCTTGATCGGGGTGTATGCCGCCGATGGGGTGCACCAGCAAACTGCGGCCATCATCATCCACCCAAAATGATCCTGGTACCCGCGGCACATCACCGTGATGATGCAATTGGGTGAGGCGCTGACCATCCTGCAACAGCAAACCCCTGCGCAGGGTGAAGGGTGGACGGCCTGAGACTGGCTCCATCCAGGGCATCAGCGGCTCTTCAATGGGCTCAACATTGCGCAGGGTAAAGGGTTGATACGCGGCAGTAGTGATATTTTCCGGGAGGGCTACAACCCATACTCGCTGTGACATGGATGGCGTGCGCCCGCTGGCGATGAATGCCTCATCAAAGACTCGTGGACGAGACCAGCCACCCGTAAGCTCCTGCGATCCACGTACGATCACCGTTTCGCCGGGGGCGGATTCCAAGGCAATCATTGCCTGAGGTCCCGTGCCGCCACGTAAGGGAGCAAGCATTTCGCGATAGATTCCCGCATGCACGCGAATGCGTTGCCCCGGCTGCACCAACCGCCAAGCAGCCTGGATGCTTTTGAGTGGCAAATCTGCATTGCCAGGATTGTCATCATCGGCGGCAGGGTGCTGCTGCGCCACGACTATGGTGTGTCGGTAGACCGTCTCATCAGCCCACAGCGGATACTGCTCTTGGTTCACGCACTCCTCCCACTTCACGTCCAGCAAAAGCCCTACACTCTTCTTCACCGCAAGAAGGCAAGGCCGATACGGCAGAGTGCCCAGGGCGACTCAAAGCTCACCTTGGGTAAGGAATTTCCGCTTCGCGGTGCATGCTTTTAACGCAAAAAGCACCCTATTCAGGTCGTTTTTGCAGGCCGATCAGGAGATCGGCGATCTCGGGGGCGAGCTTTGAGCCGCCCTGGCAGAGTGCCTCCAATGGCCACCCCGCGAGTGCCGTGTTCGATGTTGTATCATCAGAAGGCTTTACGATGCGGCATGGTATAGCAGCGGCGCAACAGCATCTTCTTGGCGGAATTGACGTGACGCTGCACCAGGGGCATTTGACTATTCCTATATCGTCATATAGTAGATATGAAAGTACGGCAGCTTCCTGGGTCGCATACCCGACACTTGGAGATATACTCCTGCACTTTCTTCTCTGAAAGGATTGTTCCATGCGCAGCCATCATCTCTTGTGCAGTGCCTCACTGCTGGCAGTACTGATACTTGCACCACATCTCGTCCTTGCCAGCGAACCGACACGGACACTCAGTGCCCCCCTCGTGCAATGGCCCGATACGGCACGGGTGGTGGGAACGGTAGCTTCGGCGCAGCATTCGCATATTAGCCCACGGGTGAGTGGAGTGATTGTGGAGTTGCCCGTTCGTCTGGGAGATACGGTTGCCGCCGGCGATGTTCTGGCGCGATTGGAAGCTGAAGAAATTCATGCTCGTTTGGCTGAGGCAGAAGCACAAGTCGCCTTGGCTAATGCAGATTTAGCACGCGTAGAACAATTAATTGCCAGCGGCACCGCCTCCGTAGCCAATGCCGATAGTGTACGCGCCGCCGCCGCACAGGCCAAGGCTGCTTTGCATGCGGCGCAAACCATGGTGGGCTATCTCACCATTCGCGCTCCCTATGATGGGGTCATTACCGCACGCCACAGCGAAGCTGGAGACATTGGCCAGCCCGGCACCACCATCCTGGAAATTGCCGATCCCAGGCGCTTACGCTTTGAAGCCCGCGTCCCAGAAACGTTAGTCAATGCGCTGGACCTTGAGGACACGGTTTCAGTGGTGATTGCCGATGTGGTTATGGTAGCGCCGATTGTGGAAATTGCTGCCGCCGCAGATCCGCAATCGCGCAGCGTTATGGTAAAAGCCTGCCTCGAGCACGACGAGGATCGTCCCACAGTACGTATTGGTCAATTTGGTCGCATGCATATTACCACAGACATGCGATCTGTGGTGGCTATTCCCGCTTCAGCGATTATTCAACGCGGTCAACTGCAGCAGGTTGCAGTCATCGAAGACGATACCGTACGCCTACGCTTGGTTCGCACAGGGCGACTCTGGCAATATGGCCCGCTGCGATTGTCACCTGATGACCAGGATGGAGCCACTCACACCGATGAAGCCTGGCTGGAAATTGTCGCAGGACTCTCCCACGCTGAACAGCTCATCCTCAGTCATCCCCAGCGCTGGCGGGATGGCCAAGCTTGGCAGGGAGGCCAGCCGTGAAAACCCCTGAGCAGGATCTTGATGCCGCCCAATCCCATGGTCTTGCCGGCACTATCGCACGCAGCTTCGTCACCAATAAACTCACCCCATTATTGGTAGTGATCAGCTTGATGATCGGCGTCTGGGCCACTCTATCGCTCCCTCGAGAGGAAGAGCCGCAGATCCAAGTGCCAATGATCGACATCCACGTCTCCATGTCAGGAGCGTCCGCCGATGAGGTTGCACAACGGGTCGTGCGCCCCCTTGAACGCATTCTTTGGGAAGTGGCTGGTGTGGAATACATCTACTCCACCGCCTCCCCTGGACGGGCGCTGAGCGTCGTCCGCTTTACCGTGGGTGAGGATCCCGAAAGCGCACGCGCGCGCATCGCCAGCCGCCTGGAAAGCCAATTCGACCGCATTCCCCCTGGCGTCAGCTTCCCGCTGATCAAACCACGCAGCATTGATGATGTACCAGTGCTCGCCCTCACTTTCACCTCTGCCCAAGAAGATCACCGCAACCTTCGCAGAGTAGCCATGGAAGTGGCCACCCATATGAGTGCCGCCGAGGGCAATGCCGAAATGATGGTCATCGGCGGCTATCGCGATCAGGTACGCGTATCACTGGACGGCGCCAGCCTTGCCGCCAGGGGCCTAGACCCCCTGGCCGTAGCCCAGGCCCTTGAGGAGCGCAATGCGCACTTCCACAGTGGCAGCGTCGTCACCAGCGAGGGTGAAATTCTCATCACTGCTGGCGGATTTCTTCACCGTATTGACGAGGTTTCTGCTGCCATTGTTGGCGTCCACAACGGCGTTCCGGTGGCTCTTCACGAAGTTGCTCAGGTAGGTCTGGAAGCCGAAGAGCCACAACATTATGTGCTCCATAGCAATCCTGATGACAGTGCCCAAGCGGCGGTTACCGTCACCTTTGCCAAACGACCTGGCACCAATGCGATTAGCGTTGTCGATGCCTTGCTGCTGCGCCTCGACGCCCTACGGGGATCACACATCCCTGAACATATTGACGTCGTTATTGCCCGAGACTATGCCGCCACCGCAGCAGAAAAATCCAACCAACTCCTGATCCATATGGCCGGAGCCATTGCCAGTGTTGCTCTGCTGATCGCGCTTATGCTGGGGCTACGCGAAGCGCTGATCGTCTTTATCGCCATACCTGCCACCCTCTCCCTCACCTTAGCGGTATTCCATCTCTCTGGCTACACCCTCAATCGCATTACCCTTTTTGCTCTGATTTTTTCCATCGGCATCCTGGTCGATGATGCGATCGTTGTGGTAGAAAATGTCGTGCGCCATCGCCGACTACCGGGTAGCGAAGAAAAGTCTCTGGCGCGCATTGCCGTTGAGGCAACCGCCGAAGTGGGCAATCCCAGCATCCTTGCCACCTGGGCCGTGATTGCAGCCATTTTACCCATGGCTTTTGTTGGCGGCTTAATGGGTCCCTATATGCGCCCCATTCCGGTGGGAGCCTCCGCAGCGATGCTGTGGAGTACACTTATTGCCTTTGTGGTGACGCCCTGGGCTGCCGCCCTTATTTTACGCCCCACATCAACACCGTCCGGCGCCACGGCCAAGAGTAAACCGCGCCGTGATGATCCATTTACCCGCGCCTATCGCTGGCTGATGCCGCGGCTCTTGCGGCAAAGAGTGTGGACCTGGTCGTTTCTTGGCGGGATATGCGTACTCCTCCTTGCCGCCTTCACGCTTGTGCCACTTGGTTGGGTACAGGTTAAAATGCTGCCCTTTGATAATAAAAACGAGTTTCTCATCCATATTGATCTGGATGAAGGGGCTGGCCTTGAGGATACGGCTCGGGTTGCCATGGCCATGCAGCAACGCTTACAAAAACTCCCCGAAGTCACCCACATGCAAACCTATGTGGGGACTGCCGCCCCCTTCACGTTTTCCGGGTTAGTGCGCCATACTTACCTGCGGGAGGCATCACATCAGGCCGATATTCAAGTGAATCTGGTAAACACCTCACAGCGACGACGGCAATCCCATGCCATTGCCAAGGCCGCACGCGAACTTATCACGCCCATTGCCGAAGCACACCAGGCACGCATTACAGTGGCGGAAGTCCCTCCAGGGCCTCCGGTTTTACAGACCTTAGTTGCCGAAGTATACGGTCCTGATAGCCAATCACGACATGCCTTGGCCCAGGCCATTGCCGATATATACCATGACACTCCAGGTATCGTCGACATTGATATTCAGCGCTCTGCGCCCCAGCGACGCTGGCGCTGGGCTGTTGACCAAGAAAAGGCCGCACTGCATGGCATCAGTGTTGAACGCATTGCCGCCACCCTCTCTTTGGCCATCGATGGAGCCCGGGTAGGCCTATTGCATGATCCCGAGCAGCGCGAAGACATTGATATCATTGTTCGCCTACCACAAGCCGACCGTCCTGCGGTAGACGATCTATCCATAAGCGACGCGCAGGGCAATGTGATTGCCCTGCGCACCCTCCTGCACCGCGTTGAAGAGCAGCGCGAAGCCGACCAGCACTTTAAAAACCTCACTCCCGTGGTGTACGTCCTCGGCGACGTTGCGGGTGAACTTGAAGCTCCCGTCTATGCCATCCGAGCCATGCAGGAGCGCATTGATGCACTCGATGCCGCAGCCTTTGGCGGCACCCCTGGCGAGCGCATCGCAATCTGGCATGCGCGTCAACCCACCGACACCAGCCAACCCGCGATCAAATGGGATGGTGAATGGCACATCACCATAGAGGTCTTCCGCGATCTCGGGAGCGCCTTTGCAGTAGTGGTAGTGCTGATCTATCTGCTCATGGTGGGCTGGTTCCGTAGCTTCCTTATTCCCCTGGTGGTTATGGTAGCCATCCCCTTCTCACTGGTGGGGATTTTACCTGGACACGCTCTCATGGGGAGCTTTTTTTCTGCCACCAGTATGATCGGCTTTATGGCAGGAGCAGGCATCGTTGTGCGCAATGCGATTATTCTGGTGGACTTTATTCGTCTACGCTTGGCTGCCGGCGATGATCTCGATACCGCCGTGGTTGAGGCGGGAGCTGTACGCTTTCGTCCCATGCTCCTTACCACTCTCTCCTTAGTGGTTGGAGTGTCGTTCATCCTGACCGATCCCATTTTTCAAGGTCTCGCCATCAGCCTCATGGCGGGGGAAATCGCCAGTCTCCTGATCAGTCGCATGGCGGTTCCAGTACTGTATCACCAATGCGCCAAACGACAGTGGATCTAGCCCTGTCCACGCCAGGGCGGCTCAAAGCTCACCTTGGGTAAGGAATTCCCGCTTCGCGGTGTATGCT
>REDP01000013.1 GCA_007693455.1 Planctomycetota bacterium
GCACATGCATGCATCTCCCCCGGAAAAGAAGCCTCTCACCACCGCGAAAACCATCGTTATTGACCAATTTCACAGGCCCTACCGCGCACAATGAGGCCGCCGATCCCATCCATCACAAAAGGCCTATCAGAGCCCTCTCATCGGCCGGAAAACGCCTATGCAACAGGAGGGGGCAATAGTTGCATATGTATGATAATATGCAACTATTGGGTATATGGTGGCTGTTTCCATCCGTCTCCACCACTCTTGACGAATCGCAGTAGCCTGGAACGCCAGTCGACATCCACGTCGGGCGACACTGGCACCTTGCCTGCCATCTCGCACAGCAATGTAGCGGCTGCGTTACGTAGTGCATGCCGGTCTGGATGATCGCACCATTGGGCCACCATGGACATGTCGACTGGGAAGGTGGTGGTGCCTGCCAGGTCGTCACTGGGAATTGGTTCCAGTGGCGAGAGGCTCTCGTTTTGTTCACGCGGGACGGCGCGAATGGCCGTGGCGATTCCGTAGGTACTGGTTGAGTCGATGATCACATCACTGGCGCAACGAGGGTCAGAGGGCGGAAGGTGCAACTGAGCGTATTCGGTATTGTGAATCCACGAGTCGAGCAAGTTGGGTCGCAATGATGCTGGCGTCATGAGGAGCGAGCTCATCTCGGTTATGCGCAGCCCGCCTCTCTGGTTGAGCAAGCGTTTCCACAACGCGGAATCATCATCCTCGGCGGCTAACCGACTACGAGTATCCGAATCGAGTGCGAGCAGCATCAACGCCGGCTCACTGATGCGGAGTACCTTCCGCCACGAGGCGGAGGGGAAGCCCCGAGCGCTCGGGATCTGCTCTACGAGCACCAGCAGTGCCCGTAGACGCCCGATACTTTCGATTTGGGGCGTTTTTTTGCGCTCGGCAATGGTTGGACATAGATGTCCGACAAAAAGCCGCAGCAGGCCCGTGTATGTCCCGTGATGCGGCGCGAGCTTTGGACCGGGTGCATGTGGTTGAGTGATGGTGATCGCACTGACGCGCGCTGAGCGAGCGGCCAAGACGAAGAGTGCGCCATGTGGTGTGTCGACGCAAATGCGATCGCCAAACGGCACCACAGGTATGGGATGGTCAAGATGACATACGGTATCCTCACGCACCAATTGGATGTACTGCATCAGTGCCATGGCGCGCATGCGCCATGCCAAGCGCTTGCTTGGCGTATCAATGTTCGCGTGGAGTGATGCGTCAATGAAGATTTCGCGAGGCGATAGGGTCTTGTGCATAACGCATAATTGCATGAATTCCATGGTCGTAGTTAGATTATTCGCGTTATTGTTATTCGAATTACCATGGTCATATCATATTGGGTTGACTGCTCCGCACGCTATCGGGATTGATCTTAGCGCTTAAGATGACTGTCAGGCTATTGTCGCAAAGAAGAGGGTCACAGACCGGAAAAGTCGGGTCGGTTGGTCAGAGACTCCGTACCGACAGATGGTATTGTTTTGGTCTTCTCACCGCCATACCGCCACTCGTTACCCAGGAGCCAGCGATGACCACAGACCCCGCCGCCAACTCTTCCGAGTCCAGTAATGCTCGCAGCACGTTTTATATCGTGTTTGCTACTGCCGCTCACCCCGAGGTGGGCTGTTTGCTTCCGGGGGACTTTGGTGGTATGGAAATATTTGCCGACGGCGCTGCGGCAGAGGCCTATATCGACACCGTTACCGCAGCAATGACCGCCATAGAAAATGACTGCGGCGAATGGAACGATTCCGTGGATGCCTACGAAGATGGCGACGAGGGGGTAAGCTGTGAATGGGAGGGTCGTACCCGCGATGAGACGGTCTTTGTGTGGGGCGAATGGGCTGTGGAAGCTAGCGATAAGGCGAGCCTCTGTCAGGCCTTGGATCACGACATGGAGGAGGTTTTAAGGGGGAATCTCATTGATGGCAGCGATGATGAAGAGCGACTCTTTATGCACATGTGCTAAATATGGACTCGGCTTCGTGCCCCATGCAAGCCGAGAGAGCGCCTGCCGCTCGTCACCCCTGCCAGGGGTCTCGCCACTGCCCGTCCTCGTAATACAGTCGTCGGGAGGGGCGTGGCGGCGGGGGAAGTGGGGGGCAAAGGCCCAGGCGGGGAGTTCTTTGCTATTGAGGCCCAGGCTGGTTTGGGCGATGGCTTGGGTGCTGTGGGCCCCCAAGGCCCAGCGCAGGAGCTGGGCGCGCAGGCTATCCATACTGGCGCTGCCCTGCTGCAATAAGGCGGGGTGGCCCATGGCCGGGAGCAGGGGTACACGGTTGTCGGGCTGGGACCAGTCACCTGCCGCATCGCTGGCGAGTCGCTGCCCGAGATAGCGTTGCAAATCGCCGCTGCCCTGGGGCCAGTGGCAGCGGGCCAGCCAGGCCAAATGGCGGGGATCTTGTGCCAGGGCCCTGGGTGCCCCGGGGCGCTGTCCCTGGTGGTGGAGGCGGCCGAGGATGGCCACGGCCATATGCGGCACATCCATACTGCGTTCGTGCAATGGGGGTACATCGATAATGGTTGCCGTGGCCCAACGGGCGGCGCCATACAGGGCCGCTTCCTGCTGGGGCTCCACCACCCATACCCCCGGGTTTGGGGAAAGCGCTTCCGCCCATACCTGGGGCTCGGACAGCCCACAGGCCGTGGCCAGTTCACCAGCCAGGCGCCAGGCCTCGGCCCCGTCGTGGGCCACCAGCACCGTGGGCGGTGGCACCCGCTCCCGCTCAACCCTCCCCAGGAAAAGCCGCAGGCGCTGGGCCAGCGACGAGAACCCCTGCACCTTCACCTGCCAGCGGGCTTCCTCATCGCGGGTATCCAGGACCGCCGCGCCATCAAGAAAGCCGCTATTCCAATCCTCAGGCGCCATGGCGAAATGCTGGCGAAAGGGGGCCCAGTGGGCATCCCCCGCATCCCAGGCCTCGCGCATGGCGCGAATCTGCGCCGGCAGCAAGGCAAAGGGCTGCACCCGTTCATCCAGCCACGCGGTCAGCTCACCATCGGCGCTGG
>REDP01000300.1 GCA_007693455.1 Planctomycetota bacterium
CATTATGCGCATATTGATCACTCGTGCCTTTGCGTGGTTGAAAATATCCCAGGTCATGACCGGCGTAGATTGCTATGTTTATGATCAAGGCGAGGTTCAAATCTGGAGTCAGGCAATGGACGCCATTCTTGGTCGAACGGCAGTTACCAGTGGCAGTGATCAAGTCGCGTTGCTGATTCGTAATTCTATCGTGTCCACCCTGGACTCAATCATGCTTCAGGGCCCAGCAGACCCCGTCATCGACAAGATTGCAGGGCTGCGCTCTATTCTTGCTCGAGAGCAATTTACTTTGCAAACGGTGTGTTCACTGGCGCGGCCCATTTTGGAAGTGGCTGTTAATCGAGAATGTGAGCGTCGTCAGATAAAGAAAGCAAACGATCTCTGTGGGAACATTGAGCGCTTAAACGCATCCAAGTTTACTCCTCCGTGGATAGCCTCCACCTACCATTTCTTACGGGTGGTGGGTAACGAAAACATTCATGACCGTGATATCAACAAACTGTGTTATCGCCCCCAAGTAATCGGGGCTGCCGATATGGTTCCCATTTTGAGTCATTTATCGCGGGCGATTGAATACTGGCGGGACCACCATTTGTTATAGGGCGATGATGCTGCGGCTTCGTTACAAGCCGCTAGGGGCGCCTCCTGTTCGCGTAGGGAATGGATATGGGCGTTAGCCGCTCCATCACCATGACTTCCCAATTGGTAACGCCTGCGCTTGGCCTTAGCGAAACTCGTGTTCGTACGCCATAATCGGCTGAGAAGGGGATGGACAGTTCGCGGCTATATCCCTGCTGGTCAGGCTCCTAAAATTTCGGACAGGTTCTACTGGGGCCTATCCGTGGATGAGATTGCTGTGTCAGAACGGGCACTCATTGGGCTTAGAAGGGGGTAAGGAGAACATCATGCCCCAATACTTTTGTACCGACCATGCCTTGCAACGCCTACGCCAACGCTTCCCTACCTTGGCGCCGCTCTTTCCCATCCAGGATGGCACGGCCATTGTGAACTCCCGGCGGCGAATATCGTTTTTGGCTCACCACGCTCGGCCCATGGGTCAGCAACGCGGTAACGATCTCCTTCTCAAGCTCAGCAATGATGAGCTGTTGCCTGGGTCAGGAGTTGGTCCAGTGGTATTCGTGGTGAGCCCGCACCGCGAGGGGAATAAAGCGGATCAATGGGCTATTCGCACCATCTTTACCATGGATATGGCGGTAAAAAGTAGTTGCGAGGCACAAAAACTGGTATCAGAAAATGGAAAACGTCGGCGCCGCGACCGCCGCTGCTGTGAATACATTCGTCGCTTGCGTAAACAATCGGATCGCCACAAGAGTGGCGTGGCATACCATCCCCCCGCCATCATCGCATCACGCGCCGCCTAAGTCCCCATCACTGGGGCACAATAGGCCCCATAGTCACAGAAAGAGCCGCTATGCCTGCCGCTAAAGCCTGTTTTGTTGCCTTCGATACGGAAACGACTGGAACCGAAGTGGGATCGCGCTTGGTAGAAATAGGTGCCGTTGCCTTTTCCCAGCGCGGCAAAATTGTCAGTACCTACGAGACCCTGGTCGACCCCGCCATGCCTATTCCTGCCGATGTCAGTCAGGTTCACGGCATTACCGATGCGGATGTTGTCGACGCTCCATATGTACGCGAGGCCATCAACGACTTCCTCTCCTGGCTGCCGCCAGGGGTCACCCTCTTGGCCCATAACGCGCCCTATGATCAAGACATTCTCTCCCTCGCCTGTTCCCAGGCGCGGCGTAGACTCCCGCGCCTGCCCCTGCTGGATACCCTCACCATGGCTCGGCAAATGGGGGCAACTGCCGGCAACAGTCTCACCACCCTTGTTGATGCCTATGGCCTTCCCACCCCAGGCCCAGCCCACCGCGCTTTGGCTGACGCGCATGCAGTGTACGGTTATTTTCAAACGGTTCGTGGAGCAACGCCCGCCATCCCCAGTACCCTCACCAGCACCTGGCGGCACCCACGCAGTCTTCCGCCCCAGCTTCACAACTTCCCCCAAGCCTTAGCGGAAGGCCAGTCTTGGTCCTGCACCTACTGCGGTGCCAGCGGCAACCCATCACGGCCGACGATTATCCCCTACGGCTATGCCGAATATCAGGGGGCGATTCACTTTCACGGCTACCATACCTACTGGCATCAACGCCGTTCATTTCGTGACGATCGCATCCTCTCCCCAGCCCTGCGCCATTAACTAGGCGCATCCCGTGCCGTTATCAGTGTTGCACATGGTGCGGATGCGCGAAGATGGAGGAAACACGTTCTTTGCAAAGGCGCAGCACACCATGGCTAGAAACATGTTTATTTTAGAGGGTTCTTGGAATAAACGCCAAGAGCTACCGCAGGTCCTCCCCTATGTGATGGCATATTCCCAGCAGGAGGATCCTCGCCTGAAGGTGCATCCCAAAAGGAAGTCGCTCCTTTCTCTACATTGCATGTCATGGTGAGCCGAGTGTACTGTTGCCATCAGGTCGCAGGGACCAAATTTCCATGGAAACGTTACTAGAGGCCCTTGGCAAAACCAAAGAGGATGCCATAGGTTTTGTGCACTTTGGGAGTTGCCAGTTCGTCACCAGTCCCCAGCGCAAGAAGACGCTCAACCAATTGCGCTGTGCCGCACAGGCATCGTGGGTGTCAGGCTATACCACGGATATTGAATGGCTTCCATCGATGTTTTTAGACCTAAGTCTTATTTCACATGTATTTACCCCCTGGAGTGATGATCCCAAACCACACCGGAAGCATGGGCAAAATGCTCAACAATTTATCGCCGATCACAGCCAAATGGTAAAAAAATACGGACTGAGCGCTTTGTCTGTAATGACTGGTAAGGAATCCCTCTATCCCACTCGATTGTAATCAGCGGCCCATGGGACAGCACATTAATTGTCGATTTGTCCCATAAAGTAGCGCGTGGAAATGAAGTAATGAAGTAGGCTGTCAAACGACAATTACCTTGGCCGGTCAGCGACAATTAGGTTGGCCGC
>REDP01000214.1 GCA_007693455.1 Planctomycetota bacterium
GGAACTATATTGACCCATCTTCTCAAATCAAGGCCTTTGCCGGATGGAGAAGGCTGAGAGGTATTCGATGGGGCCGGATTGTTGATTGTGGTGGGTGGCCTTTTGGCTAAGTATATATCATGACGGTGGTAATGAGTGCATGTCCTGTCTTGTCGTCGGCCGGACAAGATAGTTGTCGTCAGGTAAAAGAGTTGTAAATTTCCCAAGGAAGATCCCGGAATGCAAATTGGCAAGGTCTTGGTTTTGTTTGCGGTGATGTCTTTGGCCCTTCTCGGTTGTGGTCAACGACCTGGGCAATCTTATGCCAGGATGGTTGTGATTCCGTCCACTCATGAATTATTTGATGCTCAGAGTGGGCATTATATGTCGGGATGGGAGATATATTGCCCAGAGAGTCGCCAGTGGAAAAAGACTGGAGTGTGGAATATATTGAATGGAGAGGATGGTGACTTGCTGGCTGCACTCATGTATCACGAGGGCCAGCGCTACGGTCTCGAATGGCACTATTACAATGATGAGGTGTCTGCCCTTGGTGCAAATATTATGGGGGAAGCTTTTGGACTCGGCATCATATGGGACCGTGCAATGCATGTGAATAGAGCGGCGTTGTTTGCGCCCATGGTTGATGTGCGCGTATTGCGTGAGAGTGATGACTTTCTAGATGTACTAAACCAGTGGACTGCTCGCCTGACGGAACCATTGCTTGAGTATAAGCGAGCGTTTACGCAAAAGGCGGCTGACGAAAGGGGCGTGGGAGCCCCTTCGGTTCCTCAGGATGTTCCCTAGTGCCATCTTTCCAGCGCATGTGCTAGCCGCCGAACTGACGGCCTTGGCCAGGACCTCTCATCCAGCTGCACTTATGCCAGTTTTCCGCGCAATTGGATCAGCTGGTCCACAATACTCGGGTCGGCCAGGGTGCTGGTGTCGCCCAGGTTGTCGGTCTCTTGGGCGGCGACTTTGCGTAAGATGCGGCGCATGATTTTGCCGGAGCGGGTTTTGGGGAGGCCAGGCACGATCAGGATCCAGTCAGGGGTGGCGATGGGGCCGATGTGGTGGCGGGCTTCGTTTTTGAGTTCGCCAATCAGGTCTTGGGTAATGTCGTAGCCTTCGCGCAGAATCACATAGGCGAAAATGCCGGTGCCTTTGATGTCGTGGGGGGCACCCACCACTGCCGATTCGGCGCAGGCGGGATGGGAGTTGAGGGCGCTTTCCACTTCGGCGGTGCCCATGCGGTGGCCGCTGACGTTAAGGACATCGTCGACGCGGCCGGTAATCCAATAGTAGCCATCTTCGTCGCGGCGGCAGCCATCGCCGGTAAAGTAGTAGCCGGGGAAGGGTTTGAGGTAGGTTTCCATAAAGCGCGGGTGGTCCCCCTGGATGGTGCGCGCCATGGCCGGCCAAGGGCGCTTCATGGCCAACACGCCGCTGACCCCGTTGCCGGTGAGTTCTTTGCCTTCTTCATCAAGGATCACTGGTTCAATGCCAAAGAAGGGGAGGGTGGCCGAGCCGGGTTTGGTGGGCGTGGCCCCAGGTAGGGGGGTGATCATAATCGAGCCGGTTTCGGTTTGCCACCAGGTGTCCACCACCGCGCAGGTGCCATTGCCCACCACATCGTGATACCATTTCCAGGCTTCGGGATTGATGGGCTCGCCCACCGATCCCAAGACCCGCAGGCTAGAGCGATCATAGCGTTCGACGGGTTCATTGCCGTCGCGCATAATCGCGCGGATGGCGGTGGGGGCGGTATAAAACTGGGTGATTTTTAGGCGCTCCACCATATCCCAGTAGCGACCGCTATCGGGGTAGGTGGGGATGGATTCAAACAGCACCGTGGTGGCCCCATTGGCCAGGGGCCCGTACACCACATAGGAGTGGCCAGTCACCCAGCCAATATCGGCGACGCAAGCAAAGATATCCCCGTCTTGATAGTCAAACACATAGCGGTGGGTGAGCATGGCCCCCAGAAGATAGCCAGCGGTGGTGTGCTGGATGCCTTTGGGTTGGCCGGTGGAGCCGGAGGTATACAGCAGGAAGAGCGTGTCTTCGCTATCGCAGTGCTCAATGGGGCAGTAGGGGCGCTCGTTGGCCATGGCTTCATCCAGCCACACATCGCGCGGGGGGAAGAAGGGCACTTTATTGCCGGTACGCTTGGTGACAAAGACATGGCGCACCGACGGGCAGGCCATAACCGCTTCATCGACGGTGCGTTTGAGGGGGATCACCTTGCGCCCGCGCACCCCTTCATCGGCGGTAATTACCGCCACGCAGGCAGAATCATTAATGCGATCGCGTAAGGCCTCGGCGCTAAAACCGCCAAAGACCACGCTGTGCACGGCTCCCAAGCGGGCGCAGGCCAGCATGGCTGCCACGGCTTCGGGAATCATGGGCATATAGATGGCCACGCGGTCGCCCTTGCGTACCCCGCGATGGCGCAGGACATTGGCCAGGCGGCAGACCATGCGCCGTAGTTCGCGGTAGGTAATGCGGCGGACATCGCCGGGCTCATCGCCTTCCCAGAGAATGGCTACTTGGTCGCCCCGGGTGGCCACATGGCGATCAACGCAGTTTTCGCAGGCATTGAGTTGGCCGCCGAGAAACCACGCCACCTGGCCTTCGTTGAGGTTGCAGTCGTGTACGGTGGAAAACGCATGCTGCCAGGTCAGATGCGCCCGGGCCATATCCCCCCAAAAGGTATCAGGATCGCGCAGCGAGTGCTCATACCATTGTTGGTACTGCTCCATACTGGCGATGTGGGCACGATCTTGTAGGGATTTGGGCGGTTGTTGAGGGGCGTCCGTCATGATATATCCTTTGCAATGCGGGGGCATCTGTGTGCCATCTATACGGATCGCCACCCGACAATCAATTGCAGGATGGGCGCAGGGCCAAGCGGTCTGTGATCATCCTTGAACAGTGTCTGATTACTCTTTGCAAAGGTATTACCCACCATGTCCGATTCAGATCCGTCCCAACAGGCCCCGCCACCAACCTGGCACGCCATGGACGAAGCCGCCACCCTGCAAAGCTTAGGGGTCAATCGAGATGGACTGACGACCCGGGATGCCGCCCAGCGCCTGGCCGAACACGGCCATAACCGCTTGCCCACAAAGCATCGCACCGGGCCCTTCCTGCGCTTTATCAGCCACTTTCACAATGTGCTGATCTATATCCTCATGGTGGCTGGTGTGGTGACTGGTGCCATGGCCTTTCTTGGTGACCCAGAGAAGAGCACCAGTTTATTGGTGGACTCCATTGTCATCTGGGCGGTGGTAATCCTTAATGCCTTAATTGGATTTATTCAAGAGGGCAAGGCAGAGAAAGCGTTGGATGCCATTCGCGGCATGCTTTCAGCCGAGGCCCGGGTGCGCCGTGATGGGGCCGAGATCACCGTCTCGGCTGAGGAATTGGTGCCGGGCGATGTGGTACTTTTGCGGGCGGGTGAAAAGATTCCCGCCGACCTCCGGTTACTTGCCACCCGCGACCTGCGCATTGAGGAGGCCATTCTCACCGGTGAGTCGGTAGCCAGTGAAAAGGACATTGCGGCGGTGGCATCCGATGCGGTGCTGGGTGATCGCACCTGTATGGCTTTTTCCGGTACGCTGGTCACCTTTGGCACTGGCGAAGGGGTGGTAGTCGGCAGTGGTGAGCACACCGAGCTGGGGCGCATTAATGATATGCTGGGTAATGTGGAAGAAATTACCACGCCCTTGCTCAAACAAATGAATACCTTTGGCCATCTCCTATCGGTGGCCATTCTTGGCGTGGCAGCCCTGGCGTTTGGCTACGGCTGGCTGTTAATGGGAATGGATTTAGGCGAGATTTTTATCGCCAGTGTGGCCTTGGCCATTGCTGCCATTCCGGAAGGCCTGCCGGCAATTATGACCATTACCTTGGCCATTGGCGTGCGCCGCATGGCGCAGCGCAATGCAATTATCCGCGCCTTGCCTGCTGTGGATACCTTGGGTTCGGTCACGGTGATTTGCTCCGATAAAACCGGCACCCTGACCCGCAATGAAATGACCGTGACCGACTTGATTGTCGACCAAGATGCCTACCAGTTGGCGGGCAGTGGTTATGAGCCCCGTGGGGAAGTGCGCCGGGATGGGGAGGTGGTGGATGTGACCACCGCCGCGTGTTTACAGCGCCTCTTGGGTTGCGGCATGCTGTGTACGGAATCGCATTTGCGCCGCGAAGAAGGGCGCTATCGCCTGGAAGGGGCACCCACCGATGGCGCGGTCTTGGTGGCAGCAATGAAAGCAGGTCTCGACCGCGAGCAACTCCGCCAAGATTTTCCCCTGATCGACAGCATCCCCTTTTCATCCGAGCATAAATTCTCGGCCCGCCTGGTGGGTCGCGAGGGGGGTGGTGCGCGCATCTGTGTGATGGGTGCCCCGGATCGCTTGCTTGAGCGCTGCAGCCAACAGCACAGCGCCAATGGTCCCAAGCCCCTGGATCAAGCCTTTTGGCTCGAGCGTCTGGAAGATAAAGCCGGTCGCGGCCTGCGTGTTCTGGGCATTGCCTATAAAGACCTCGACCATCAGCCAAGCAGCCTGCACATGGACGATGTTGAGGGCGACCTGGTGTTGGCAGGTTTAGTAGGAATTATTGACCCGCCACGAGATGAAGCCATTGCCGCGGTGAAAGAATGTCACAGTGCCGGTATTCGCGTGATTATGATTACCGGTGATCACAAACTCACCGCCCAAGCCATTGCTGGGCAAATCGGTATTGATAACGCGGAAGTGCATACCGGTGGCGAGTTGGAAGCCGCCGGTGATGAAGAGATTCGGCAATGGGTGCGCGGCTGTAATGTCTATGCTCGGGTGAGCCCCGAACACAAATTGCGTCTGGTGACGGCCCTGCAGGCCAATGGCGCAGTGGCCGCCATGACCGGCGATGGAGTCAACGATGCCCCCGCCATTAAGCGCGCTGATGTCGGCGTGGGCATGGGTATCACCGGTACCGAAGTCACTAAAGAAGCTGCGGATATGGTGCTCACCGATGACAACTTTGCCTCCATTACCGCCGCCGTGCGCGAAGGACGCACGGTCTATGATAACCTGCGCAAAGCGATTTTATTTATCCTGCCCTCCAATGGCGGCGAAGCCCTGGCCTTATTGGCAGCCATTGCCCTGGGGCGCAGTCTGCCCCTCACCGCCGGGCAAATTCTCTGGGTGAATATGATTACCGCGGTCACCCTGGCTCTGGCGCTAGCCTTTGAACCGCCAGAAAAAGACATTATGCAGCGGCCACCCCGGCCCACCAATGCCAGTATGCTGGACCGCTATTTCCTCTTCCGCATTACCTATGTATCGCTGATTATTGGCCTAGGAACGTTTGCCATGTTTGTCATGGCGCGCGCCTGGGACTACGAACTCTCGCATGCGCAAAGCATGGCGGTGAATACCCTGGTGTTGTTTGAAATTGCCTATTTATTCAATACACGCTTTATTACCGGATCGACCCTTTCCCTGCGCGGCCTCTTGGGATCACGTCTGGTGCTGGGGGCGGTGGCCATTGTGGTGCTCGCGCAAATGCTCTTTACCTACGCCCCATTCATGCATTGGCTTTTTGCTAGCGCCTCGCTATCGGCTCAAGATTGGCTTCTCTGCCTACTGCCAGCGGTGGCCTTGTTCTTTATTGTCGAGATTGAAAAAGCCATCACCCGCAGCGTTCGCGGCGGGAGATGAGCCTCATCGAGAGTTCACCCTAGATCCCGCAGTTGCATCGGCGAAGCCGATGTAGCTGCTGGATCTGCAACGGTTTCCATTACATGTTGCACTAACACCAGCAAGAGAGCCATTGATAACGGCGTTACACCTGCGTTTAGATGGATGGTAATGAGGGGACTCTATTGAAGCGGTCATAACTCTAACGGGCGCGATCTAGGGCCGCGCATGTTGCATGGAACGTTCTGCTGCTTTGATGATGCCCGATAGCATGCGTGGAAACACAAGGCCGTGGAGCGGGAGTACGCTGTACCAGTAGAGAATGCCCCATAGTCCATGGGGTCTAAACCGAGCTTGCTGGATGAGTATGCGTCGATTTCCGCGGTCAATGATCCGCCAATGCAGGCGCGCTTCTCCAGGCAGGCGCATTTCGGCGGCCAATTCCAATGATGTATGCGGTTGAATATTACTGACTCGCCAAAAATCCACCGCATCGCCCAAGGATAAACGCTGCTGATCTCGACGACCCCGGCGCAAACCAGGCCCCCCCACCAAGCGATCGAGGAATCCACGAACCCGCCACAGTGCATCTGTGGCAAACCAGCCGTGTTCTCCGCCGATGCGTGAGAGATGCGTGAATAGCTCGTCAGCACTGGCCCGAGTGCTGCGCATACGGGTGTCATTGAGGACGGTTCCGCCTGCCCATTGCGGGTCTCCAGGCATGGCACCGGCATCACTCCAGCGCGTTTCGATGCTACCTCCACGTGTTCGACGAAGGGCGAGTTTGATTGCTGTTTGGACATCTAAGAGAGTCTGCGGCATGAGTTCACAGGCGCGATTGTCGCTGCACACTACGCGATTACGCAAGCCTTCAGCCAGAGGACGCGCTAAGCGATGATCGATGGGGGTGACTAAGTGAATCCACCAGGACGATAAGCGTGGGCTCAGGATTGGGACTGGTATAATCCATCGCGGAGGCAGTTCTAATGCCCGAGCCATAACCTGCATCAGCTCTTGATAGGTCAAGATATCCGGACCACCCAAGTCGAGCGTGGCACCGATGGTAGGTGGCGTGGTCAAGCAGGAGACGAGCGCATAGAGGACATTGCGCACCGCGATTGGTTGGCATTCAGTGCGCACCCAGCGTGGCGTCACCATACAAGGCAGGCGTTCCACCAAATAGCGAAGAATTTCAAAGGATGCCGAACCGCTGCCGAGGATAACTCCAGCGCGCAAGGCGGTAAGGGGAACGGGACCAGCCGCCAGGGCATGTTCTACGGCTCGGCGTGAAGCGAGGTGGGCGCTGAGGGTTGATCCTTCCTCTCCCAAACCACCAAGGTAGATAATGCGTTCGAGGTTTGCCTGCGCCGCTGCAGTGGCAAAGGATTCAGCCAAGCGTCGGTCAAAATCTTGAAAGGATGCTCCGGCTGAAATCATCGAGTGCACGAGATAATAGGCAGCACCACATCCGCGCATAGCATTGGTGAGGGATGTCTGTTCTTCCAGGTCTAGAGTGATCACCGTAACCCGAGGATCCTGGGCCCATGGTCGAGCAAGAACCTTTTTCTGGGATCGTACCACAACCCGCACCTGCCAGCCACAGGCTAAAAGCCACGGAACGAGGCGACCCCCGATATAGCCGGTGGCGCCAGTCACCAGTACTGGTTTTGCTCCAGGCGGAGCATGGCTTATGTTGGCCAAGTGATGCTCAGTCTCTGGGGTGTCTGGCTGAGCTGACAGCTCTTGCGCGAGGTTTGGCGACATGCTGAGGTGCTCCCGAGTATTTCCCTGTTTGACAATTTTCTCGGTATAGCCGAGAAGGAAAATAGTACGCAGGAGCAAGGTGCTTCGCAAGAACTGTCTTTTGCCCAGGGGGCTAGAGCCTTTCGGGTAAGCTGCGCGCCCATTGCTGCCAGGAGTTGATCACTTCCCGTTGTACGCTGGGGTCACGGGCAGGGTCGTAGAGCATGGGCGGGGAGAGGGTAACCTCGGAATCCTGGGCATTTTCTACCGGAGGCATGCTTTGGCTCAGTGCGTCCCAGGCCACCGCACGCACTCCTTGTTGGGGGTCCTCCAGCATGCGAATGAGGGGCACGAAGAGGTGCTGTCCTTCGTGTTGGCCATAAATGGTAAAGGCGATGGCGTCCTTGAGGCCAGCGGCCGCGAGGGCGCGCACCCGAGCTTGTTGGTGCTGGGCCAGGGAAATTAAAGCCTGTTGAGCGTCTTCGAATTCCCATGCGGCGAGCTGCCCGAGGGCCTTGACTGCCATGCTGGCGGTTTCGCCCTCTTCTGTGGCAGCTACTTGTGCGAGGCTGGCAATGGTGGCTCCATCAAAGGTCGTGGTATAGGCAATGTGGGCGGCTGCGCGTTGCATGCCCGCATCATCGGAGGCGAGCCAGCGGGCAACCAATTGCCCGGCTTCGCTGCCGCCAATGCGTGCGACTTCCATGACCTCGGCTTCGCGTGGGCGACCGCGCTTATTGGCAAGTGTGTGCAAGAAGGCCAGTTCTTCTTCGCTGGGGGGGATGGCGCGGGCGCGCTGGGCCAAGGACCAGCGGATGAGATCCTGGCGATTGCGGCTGCGTCGCGTATCAGGAAGCCCCAAGACGGTGCCATGGCCTGCACCAATGATTTCACGATAGATCACCCGATAGCCACGTTTGCGGGAATTGCTGGCCCAGTTGCGTGCCAGTCCTGGATTATCGGCAGTGCCCATAAGCAGAATAATGTCTGGATCGGTGTCGTTGCTGGCTGGGAGATGATGTCCACTATTGCCAGCGAAGGATATGGCGCCCGCCAGTTCTTGGCGATGGTTGGGTATGAGGTGGCGCATAATAAATCCGCCGCCAGCACTAAAGCCAGCAACAACGATGCGTCGTTCGTCCACGGGCAATTCCCGTTTGGCCCAGGAGAGTAATTCGGCAATGGCTCCGCTGCGTCCTTCCCATGGTCCACGGCCACTGCCGCCTTGCGGAGCCAGGAGGATGACCTGATCGCGCAGGCCCATGGTTTCCAACACTTCATTGGTCCAGGTGACTTCTCGTTTGGCGTCAAGGTTGGTGCCGTGAAACAGCACCATGAGCGGTAGCGGGGGATCACCAGCACGATGTCGCGGGAGTTGCAGGGAATAGCGAAGCAGAACGCTGTCGGTGCCCTCTTTATACAGGGGCTGATCATCCTTACGCTCAATTGCCTGAACAGAAGGGAGGATGAAGAGCGCTACGCTGGCAAGCAAGAGGCCAATGGAACGATAGAACATAGGTGTATTCCTCCCTGGGATTGCATATCTTGGAGGGAAATAGTAACCGTATCGCACTTACCGCTCAACGGTAAGGAGGGGATATGGCTGGGCTGTGCGTCAGTCTGCAGCAAAACCAAAATCGGCAGGATCGCATCCCGCAACCGCAGAGAGCCATCGTTGCCGTCCCTCGCCATGGATGCCATGGCTGAGAATGCTCCGCACCACCAAGGGATACAGGTGCCGTTCAGCAGCTTGTACTCGCTGGCGTAGGCTGGCTACGGTATCGTTGGGGCGCACGGCAACACAGCGCTGGGCAAGGATGGGCCCCGTATCGTAATCCCCTTCTACCAAGTGCACACTGCACCCACTGACGCGACAACCGTGGTCTAGGACTGCCTGATGCACCCGATCACCGTAAAACCCCTTACCACCGAAGGACGGTAGCAAACTAGGGTGCACATTGAGTACCTTGCCCTGCAGATTGGCGGCAGCATCGAAACGACGCATAAAACCACAGAGAAGTACCCATTGGCACTGATGATCAGCAAGGATGGCATTGATGGCGTCAGATTGCTGCGCCACGGTATGGGGATGACCCAGACTTGCGGCGCGCTGAAGGCCTCCAGCATCAGCACGCGAAGCCACTACCACGGCAATTTCGGCGGCAATCGTACCCTCAGCGATGTGTGTGGCGATATTGGCGTAGGTGCTGCCTGAACCGGAGAGCAGAATGCCGATGCGTGGAGTCATAAGCGGGATAGTGGTACAAATTGCCGGGGGTCAACTTCGCCCTTGGCGTCAGCAAAGGAATGGCAAGCTGCTGTGCTTACCGCAAGGAGGATCGCTATGGCCATTTGGAGTAAGGGCGACGATAGCACCGACGCCTTGGTACATGCTTTTACGGTGGGTGACGATTGGCTATACGACCGCCATCTTGCCCCGTATGATCTACTGGGGTGTATTGCCCATGCGCAGATGCTGGGTGCTACGGGCATTATACCCACAGCTGATGCTCAGGCCTTGGTAGCGCAGCTGCGTATCCTTAAAGAGGAATTTGATGCGGGGCAGTGGACCGTGGAGGCGACTGATGAGGATGTGCATTCGCGTATTGAGGCACTGCTCATCGAACGCCTGGGGGAACCAGGCAAGCGCCTTCACACAGGACGCAGTCGCAATGACCAAGTGCTCACCGCTTCGCGTTTGTGGCTCAAAGACCATCTCTGTACGGTTGCCGATCATATCACTTCCCTTGCCCAGGTTATGCTGGAGCAAGCGCAGAAACACGAATTCGTTCCCCTGCCCGGGTATACGCACCTGCAGCGTGGGATGCCCGCTTCCCTAGGTATGTTCTTTGGCGCCCATGCTACAGCCCTCCTTGATAACGTGGTTCTCCTGGAGGGGGCCTGGCGGCTTGCGGATCGCTGCCCTTTGGGTTCTGGTGCCAGTTACGGAGTCGGCCTGCCCTTGGATCGCGACGCCTGTGCTCAGGCTCTGGGCTTTGCCGAAGGAGGTGCCATAGCCTTGAGCGATGCCAATTCCCGTGGTAAGGTTGAGACTGCGGCATTGGATGCTTGTGGAGCTGTCCTCAATGATCTCTCGCGTTTTGCCGCCGATGTCATTTTCTTTGTTTCCGCAGAGGCTGGTTTTCTGCGTCTGGGCAAGGGTTTGACTACCGGTTCATCGATCATGCCGCAAAAACGCAATCCCGATATCTTTGAGTTGCTGCGTGGCCGTGCGGCACGATTTTTAGGCTTACGCAGTGGCCTCTACGCTATGACCCTTGGCTTGCATTCGGGTTATAGTCGCGATCTGCAAGATACCAAGCCCTTGCTGATTGATGGCGTAACCCTTACTGAGCAGGCCTTGGCGGTGGTGCACCGGAGTGTTCCCGATATGCATCCCGTTCCCGATCGTATTGAAGCCGCACTCACCCCAGACCTGTACGCAACCGATGAAGCTTATCGCTTGGTGCGTGAACAAGGGATGTCGTTCCGCGAAGCCTATATTCAGGTTGGACGGAACTTAGATGCGGTAACCGTGCCCAAGGATCATGCGGCATTACTACGAGAGCGTAGTCATGCAGGCAGCACCGGATGCTTGGGCTTGCAGCGCCTACTGACCCAGGCCCACACCATCGCTTACGACTGGCAGCACCGTCGTCAGCAGATGCATAGTCGCTGGCAGGCACTCTTGAAGTCTGCTGAATAAATATCCGTAATGGAAAAATACACGAAACATTCAAGGAAATGGACTGAATATGGAAACCCTTCGCAGTATAGCTGAATGTCGCCAATGGCGCTTGGATAACAATCAAGCAACGGTGGTACTGGTGCCCACCATGGGAGCCCTTCATGCTGGTCATCTTGCACTGATTCGTAAAGCCCAAGAAGAGGGCGATGCGGTAATGGTATCGATTTTTGTCAATCCGATTCAGTTTGATGATCCCAGTGATTTTGATGACTATCCACTCACCTTGGATGAAGATCTCATTACCTGCGCGCAGGCAGGTGTGGCGGCAGTGTTTGTGCCGCAGCGCGAAGAGATATACCCCAATGGCTACTGCACATTCACCGAAGTGGTCGGCCCCTTAACCGATAAACTCTGTGGCGGGGCTCGTCCCGGCCATTTTCGCGGCGTGGCAACAGTGGTCCTCAAGCTCCTGAATATTATTCAGCCCCAAGTAGCGGTTTTTGGCGAAAAGGACCTACAACAAGTGCTCATTATTCAGCGCATGGTGGCAGATCTGCATCTGCCAGTACGCTTGAGTGTCGGGCCAACCGTGCGCGAGGCCGATGGTCTTCCGCTCTCCAGTCGTAATGCTCGCCTGAGCCAAGAAAGCCGTGCCAAGGCAGCCGCCTTGCCGCGTGGTCTGGATAAAGCCAATGCCGCGTTTAGAGATGGGCAAAGTCTGAGTATGAGCCTGGTCGAGCTTGTCTATGAAGAATTATTGGTTCACCCAGGAGTCGAGGTGGACTATGCCGATGTTGTGCGGCTGGCTGATTTTAGCGAGGCAAGCACTGCTCAGGCAGGCGATCTCTTGGCAGTGGCGGCCTTTGTTGATGGGGTCCGCCTTATTGACCACATCTTATTGGGTGGCCCAGGACTGTCTCCCAGCAAAGAGGGGTGATTGACCATGCCTATCGATTGTTTAGCTGGACTCAACGCCCGTCAGCAAGAAGCGGTGCGCCATCATCAAGGGCCCTTACTCGTCGTAGCAGGGGCTGGATCGGGTAAAACGCGGGTGATTACCCACCGTGTTGCATCCCTGATTCAGGAGGGGGTGCGTCCCGATCGCATTCTTGCCATTACTTTCACCAATAAAGCTGCTGGTGAAATGCAGGAGCGCATTGAAGGACTATTAGGCCTGAAGACGCCCTGGATTACGACATTTCACTCGGCGGGACTGCGGATAATGAAGCTTGAGCAGTCTCGCCTGGGCTTTGAACATCCTTTTACCATTCTTGATGAAGATGATCAACGGCGCATGTTGCGGCGGGTTGTCAAAGAGATGGAACTTAACCCCAAAGATCATGACCCACGCGCCGTGGGATCGCAGATTTCACGGTGGAAAAATCGCTTACTTACTCCCGATAAGGTCCCCGCCCAGGATGAGTACGATACCTTCTTGAAAATTTATTATCGCTATACTGAGCTGACTCAGATTGAATGTGTCGTGGACTTTGACGACCTCCTCCTGCGACCAGTTTTGATGTTTGAGGAAGATGAAGAGTTGCGTCAACAGTACCAAGAGCGCTTCCCCTTTGTGCTTATTGATGAATATCAAGACACCAACGAAGCTCAATATCGCCTGGTACGTCTTTTGGGCGGGCATGGTAATGTCTGCGCAACGGGTGATCCAGACCAAGCTATCTATGGATGGCGTGGCGCAGATATCCACAACATTCTTAATTTCGAGAAAGATTTCCCGGGATGCACCACGGTTCTTTTGGAGCAAAACTACCGTTCAACGCAAACCATTTTGCGCGCAGCGCAGGCAGTAGTAGAGCATAATACGCAGCGAAAAGATAAAACCATCTTTAGCGAAAAAGAATCAGGTGATCCCATTACCCTGATTACTGTTGATGATCAAGATGATGAGGCCATGGCGGTGGCGGCTGCCTGTCAGCGCTTGCACGACAAGGATGGGCGTTCGTATTCAGATATCGCCGTATTCTATCGTACCAACCATCAAGGCCGTGCGATTGAAGAGTGGCTCAATCGGCGGGGTTTGCCCTATCGTATTGTTGGCGCTACACGCTTCTATGACCGCGCCGAAGTCAAAGATTTATTAGCCTATGCGCGTCTCCTGATTAACCCTCGTGACCAGGTGAGTTTTGAGCGTGCGGTAAATACACCACGTCGTGGTGTTGGTGATCGAACGCTCGATATTATTCGTGATATGGCATTGGATGAAGAGTGTGCCATTCCCGATATCTTCCTTGATGATAGCCTCCTTGATCGGGTGGCCGTGGGCCGAGCAAGTAAGCCATTGCGCGGACTCGCCCATACATGGCGGCGTTTGCATGCCCTGGATCGCGCTGATGCAGCGCGCTGCTTGCGGGCAATTCTTGATATTACTGGTCTCGAAGATTATCATCTTCAAGACGATCCCGAAAAAGGGCAAGAGCGCTTGTGGAATTTGGGGGAAGTTATTTCCGCCGCCGAGCAGTTCGTTGCCACCCACGCCGATGGTGGCCTTGCCGCCTATTTGGATCATGTGTCTCTGATCACCGCCGTGGATAACCGCCGTGGCGGTGAAGATGAGGCGGTATCGTTGATGACCTTACACGCCTCAAAGGGCCTTGAGTACCCTGTAGTCTTTATTACCGCCTGTGAACAGGGCGTCCTCCCTTTGGTGCGTCATGGGGCAACGCCAGATTATGAAGAAGAGCGGCGTCTCATGTATGTGGGGATTACCCGAGCTCAGGAGCGACTTTTTCTCTCTCGTTCGGTGACGCGTTCGCAATTCGGGCAAACCAAGCGCAATCCGCCCAGTATGTTTCTGGCAGAGATTCCCGATGAGTGCATTCAGCACTACGATCGTTCAACGATTCGTTCAGCCCGAGGTGATATCGAAGATTTCCGTGAAGGCCCTTCCTATCCCATTGATTCCCTGGCCCGGCAATTACTCGATGATGCATGGAGTCCAGAGCCCATGCATGAACGCCCAGCGCCACCAGCATCATCAGCCCCACCGCAAACGGCTGTTGATCCAGAAACCTTGCGCGCGCAAGGCCTGCTCACCACCGGCTCTGCCCTGAAGGCAGCACTACGCTCCAAAGGGTCTGCCCAGGGCTTGGCTGCTAGTCGAAGCGCTAAAGCGGCTGCAACCGCAGATAGCGCTCCCATTGTCTTGCCTGGGGACCCATTTCAGCCAGGTGATATGGTAGTGCATCAATTGTATGGACCGGGACACGTGCGCGAATTGCAGGGCCCCAGCAATGATCGACGGATCCGCATTGACTTTGATGACGGCACCAGCCGCGAGATGTTTCTGCATTTTGTCGGCGATAAGCTCAAACGGCTCTAGGTCCTGAGATCGCGTTCCGCAGATTCATCGCAGGCGTCCATCCGGCAGCGCCGATCGTGCTCGAGAGGGAGGTCTGCGGGGCTGCTCAAAGCCTGTCCCCGGGACCGTCGATCTCCTGATCAATGGCATTAAGCGTTTGCGATACGCAGGCGCGTGGCCTAATCGAGCCCCAACGGGGCTCCGTAGCCCAGCCCAGGGTTGCGCCACAGGCGCTACCCTGGGAA
>REDP01000323.1 GCA_007693455.1 Planctomycetota bacterium
CGTGGAGAACAAAGCGACCAAACGCCTTCTCCTAAAAAAACCTGCTTTGGGGAGATCATAATGGTTAACGTTCTCGCGATCACCACCGCTGCTGCTGCTGGTACCATCAGAAAGAATGCCATCGCTCCTAACGCACGGCTGGGGTGGTTGCATGCTACCACCTATTGCAAGAAGGCGACTGGTCTAATCCAGATGTACAGACTGCACTCCATGGGCTTACTCGGCACCGGTGCCGAGTGAGGGGCTGTAACTACACCATTGTTCGAGCGTTGACCGAGCATTGTTGACTACCGACTACTTATGTTCCACGTAGAACACTCTTTTATTAGGCCTCGCTCATAGAGTCCTAGCTTAACTCGGCACCGGTGCCGAGTAAGCCCATGGCGACCTCATTCGGATGAAGGAGCGTCTAATCTCGATGATTGCGTTGCTTGTATTCTTGGGTTGTTGGTTGCTTATTGAGCGCGCGTTGCTTTACCCTTCGGGTTGCTGGCACATCCGATAGGCAGTACATCAGTGTAACTCGGTACCGATGCCGAGTTGGGTGGTAAGGGAGCACACCAGTTCCCGCCAATACGTCCCATAGTTCGTGTCTTATGGAGAATGCTGAATATATATTACGGCGGTCTCTCGGTTTCGGTGAATATCTGAATGCGCTTCTCACTCGGCACCGGTGCCGAGTGAGCTACCAACGAGTGCTTGATCAGATACAGCTTCCCCTGGTCACTGTGCCCGCTACGGTCTGGCACATGATCACCATCGCCGTAACCAACTTCAAAGGTGGTTCTGGTAAGTCAACTATGTCGGTTGGTCTCGCCAATGAGTTAGCTCGCTCTGGTTACCAGGTCCTTCTAGTCGATGCTGACCCGCAAGGTCACGCCACGATTTACGCCCGCGAGGAACGCAGTGGCGAAGAGGTGGTGCGCGCCCTGGAGAGTGATCGACCGTTAATCCATCGCTGCCTGAAAACCCGACTGCATGGTGACCGGGTGCGGGTGTTTCCAGCAGGGACGGAAACTGCCCGCATCAACCGCCACTTGGTGCTTCGCTCAGCAGGCACTCAGCTGCTTCCTGAACTGGAGCAAGAACTCCGCAAGGTCGCCCGCGATACGCTCGAAGGAGGGGGTGTGCGTTCAGCCCTGGAGGGTGGTGGGGCAAGTCGTTTGGCAGCCGAAGAGGCTGCCATGAACGCTGCTGATCGTTTGGACAAATCCTTGAACATTGCCCTGAGCCGATTCTTTAGCGAGAACCTCTACGTGGGTCGCAGTGTAGGCCTGGGCCAGGTCACCCGCGATGCGTCCATTCGGGATCACTTTGATGTCTGCGTCATTGACACGCCTCCTACCCTCACTGATCTGGTTGGCGACATCGCCATGCATGCGGATTTCTATCTGGTGGTGGCCAAGCCTGAGGGGATGAGCTACTTTTCTGTTCACCAATTGGTCACCTATCTCGCCAAGGCCCTGAGCCTGCGTGGAGTCCCTGACTATCTGCACCCCAACTATGTGGGCCTGCTCATGAATCAGGTTTCTTCGCGCAAGGAAGAACAGTCCATGCTGCGTATTCTTAGCGATGACTTTGGCCCCTCCCTACTGCGTCACTACATGCCCAGTGACTCCCATATCCCTCGCTGCGCGTCCTACGATCCGCCTCGGATTTTCAATCTCGCCAGCCGCAAGTCTCCCTCTGCGATAGCCATGCAGGCCATCACCAAAGAGCTGATTGATCGCATCCCCATTCCCCAACCACGACCAAGCCCAGAGGTGCTACCATGAGTATGCGTAAAAAAGGTAAGTGGGGCGCATCTGCTAATGCGGTTGACGCTACCCTAGGAAGCGCTGGATTGAGTAAGCCGCCGCCGCCCACCACAACACCACAACCAGCCCCTGTGCACCCAAGCTCAGATGGTCTTGATGCGGCCGCCCGGCGCGAGCTAGAGGAGAAGGTGAACGAATTGCAGGCAGCCATCCCCGAAGGCTACCAGCTGCGCTTTGTTACCCTCGATCAAATTCGACTCGATCGACCGTATGATAAGGAACCCATTCCTGAATCATGGGTCGAAAGTACGGCGCAGAGTATCGCCGACGATGGCCTCAAGCATCCCATTCGACTGGATCAATCCCTACGCATCCTCGCTGGCCAGGTCCGCAGTACCGCCCTGCGACTCCTCCGCGACACCCTTCCAGAACGCTTTCGCGAACGCTTCCCCACGGGGCAGATCCCTGTCGTTGTCCACGAACACCTGCATTGGGATAAAGATCCCGCCGCATGTGAACGAGAGCTCCTGCTGTTACAACGAGGGCGCGAAATGCCTTCGTCTAAGGAGCGGGAGGCATTTGTCTTGGCCGATGCCTATCGCTCCCTTTCGGATCCTTTGGCACTGTGGACCAGTGGCGGGAGAACTCCCGCCAAGCGCTATCGTCCCATTACCGGCCTGGCCCAACGGTGGTTTTTTAGCGAGCGCCATGTCCGCAATATCGTTAAGCCCCTGCGGCCCTTTATTGAAGAGCGCATTGGCCTGGGCGATGACACCACTGCAATTCGCGAACTGGGTCACCGTTTACCACCCTTAGATGTTCTGATCAAGCGCACCCAGCACAGTGACAACCAAACCCAGACGCGGACCCAACGCCCCCTTTCTCGGGGATGGAAACATTATGTGTACCACGCCCATAAATCCGCATCAAGTCTTAGTGACAACCTTACCTCCATTGCCAGCCCTTTAGCCAGTATCGCCCAGTATATGGCTCAACGTTTAGATGAATACCGCCGCGGTAATGCCCAACCACCCACCCGCCTTGATCCCGCCACAGCAGCAGAGCTCGAACGCCTCATCCGTGAGGCCAGCGCAGAGAGCGATACCAACACCGAAAACTAAACGTTGTTGCCGGAGCAGAACAGCCGTCACCCACTCAGGGCGGCTCAAAGCTCGCCCCCGGGATCACCGATCTCCTGATCGGCCGGCAAAAACGACCTGAATAGGGCGCTTTTTGCGTTAA
>REDP01000133.1 GCA_007693455.1 Planctomycetota bacterium
GCCGAAATCTGGGCCGTCAGAGGACGTCAAGCGTTATTTTAGCCGTAATACCAGTTCAAAACAATTACCTGCAAGAAGTTATAGAAGAGGTTTAATGCCATTGGCCCCGAGAGGGGCCATCCCTACCCCTATCGGGGACAAGCTTTGCGCCGCCCTGCTCTGGAGGGGGGGTTCCGCCCTTGCGCCGAGGTGTGAATCTCGACTATAGCGAGCGATCCCCGAAGGAGTCGTCATGCATTGGAGTCCGCTGCTCATACTTCTTAGCGCCGTGTTGGTGGTGGCCTGTGAGCGACCAGCGCCAGTGACCCAGGTTCAGGCCGAGGCCTTTGCCGATGCCATGGTAACCCGTCAGGGTGAAGACTGGGGGCGTTCGCGGCAGGCGCGCGTCCTGCCCTCACCCGATGCTCAGGGGCGGGTGTGGTGGCAGGTGATCTATCGCCCAGGCCCTGAGGGGCAGTATCGCTGGATGGCGGTCAATCGCGATACCGGCTGGACGCGAGTGGGCCGGGGGGATCCAGATGTCAAATATCAACGGGGACTCGATGCCGTTGATCCAGCTGACCGTCAGCCCCAGCGCTGGATTCTCCTCATAGATGAGATTGCCAGTGATGCTTCGGCGGACGACGTTAAGAAATCATGGCAGGAGCTCTCCCAGCACGCCGCCCGCCGTCAGGAGGCTGCCCTTGCCCATATTCCAGCCGCCTATGGCATTCGCCGCAGTGCCCATTCCTATCAGTTGCTGTGGGGCTGGAATGACGGCGCAGGCACAGAGATAGCCGATGAAGATCGCCAGGCCCTCTCGCGACTCCATCCAGAAGCGCGATGGATCCCCTGGACTGGGGACACAGTCAGCCCAGAATAGGCGTCGCGATATCGTTTTCACTGCATCAGACAGTGCCCAGAGCTGCCACCGTCTCTCCGTTGGAGGACGCAGGCCCGATACTACGCTCACCGTGCACGGATATTCCCGCAGGCCTCTATTGTGCCTGCTCTCTAGCCTACCGCACCTAGGCTTTCGTTGAGGAGACCTTCCATGGCTTGGACTCGCCCCGTTGCTGCAGTAGCCCTTGGTTCTGCCGTACTCTTGGCTGCCGCCTGCAGTATTACCCTGGATGAGCATCAGGGCCGGCAAAACACCAATTCACCTGGGCAGCCCGCACCAGAGGGCAGCATTGCTCAATTGAGCGATACTGGAACCAGTGCCGAAGCAGTGTGGCAGATCAACGAGTTCCGTCGTCAGGCCTTTGGCAATGATAACTTTGATCTGCGCAATAGCCGAGTGCTCTATACCGCAGCACTGCGCCATGCGGGATATCTGGATTCAATTAATTCTCGCGAAGGCATCTCGGGGCCAGCTGAAGATAACGTTCCGCTCAATAGCGCCTATGTCAGTCTTCTGGGTGAAGAGGTGATGCCGCTTATTCCTGAGCTGAATATGCCGAGTAACCATTCGGATCCCGTGTGGCCGGCTATGTTTACGCACACAGAACTGCGTTCTCGTGTTTTGGCAGTCCGCGGCGGACGAGATCTTTTGCAGGCAAACTCTGGGGCGGTATCGCTCTCTGAACATTACTGGTTTGATAATGCTGGGCCACTGCTGACCTTATCCGGTCGCCTGAGTGACTTTCGCTCGGTGGCGCGGCCGCAATATGGTCGCTTTGATCTCAACGATGCTGAGTCGTTGTGGCATAATCCGCTGGCTCGCCCAGCGTTAATGCGTCCCTCAGTCCGCCACCTTGGAGTTGCGAATAAATTCGATGCTCGTAGTAAAAACGGCAACAATGTGCCTCCGTTCCCCTTATTCAACGGGGCCTTTGGAGGCGTGATGATCTCCGCTGAAGAGCGTTCCCCGGTAACGGTTACCGCCATGTCTTTCTGGCCTTCCGATGGCTTGGAGGGGGTTAGTCCTTGGGGCTTTGATGGTCCTCGCCGTTGGGGTGACGATCAGCGCCCCCTACATCCTCACTACAGTGGGCCTGTCCTGCACGTGACCTTACCGACAACCGAGCCGATTAATGTTTTGCGTGTTGCAATGAATCGCGTGCAAAGTCCTGGATCCACGGCTTCGGTCGGCGGTAATGTGCTGAATGCATCGAGTGTGGAGGTTAGTGCGGCCGTCCCCCTGAATGTATATGTGGCCAATAACCAGGCTTTATCCTTAACCCAGCTGGGGGATTCGGATTTTGAGGTAACCCTCGCCCCTAATTTTCAACTCTATAACGGAGACGATCAGGGTGGCGCTGATAATGCGGAATTCTTGGTGCAGAATGCGCCGGTTCGAGCAATTAGCGACACGGAAATTGATGACGATTTTGTTTTGGGACGCATTCGTTTTCCAGCAGCATTGCCGGCGGAAGTGCAGATTGGCGATTTGATACAGATATCAGGGGATATCCCTCCGGGTCTCAATATTGGCACCAAGCGTATTCTTGAAATCGGCAATGGTCGCCGTGAATTGATTGTTGAGCCTCGGTTCGGTTTTGACGAGTTGGAAGTTGAGACTATTTTTGCCATAGACGGTGACGATGCCGAGACTGGTGTATTTGCTGATATTTTCCGTTTTGATGATGATGGTAGCGAATCAGTCTTGCGTAATGGCGAGATTATGATGATCCCTTCAGAGCCGCTGGTTCCAGGTGCATGGTACCGCGTTGCAGTATATGCGCGTAGCACTGCTGCGGGCATTGATTTCCGCGAAGAGGGGACCATTGATAGCCCGAAACAATGGTGGTTCCGCGTGGCTGACAAGCCCATTCCTCGTGCTGCTGTGCCGTAATCCTGATGGGTCAGCAGCTGCATTGGCCAAGATTGCTACTCCTCGCCCTGGTTTGTGGGGCGGGGAGTTTTTTATGTATTATGCTGCTGATGCCTGCAGCAAGTCAGGATTTAGCTGTCGCGGATCAGGCCGTATCGGGCCAGGTTATTGTTGAGGCTAGGGATGAGGATGGTGGCGTGCAGCTGCGCTACCAGGCTCCTGGGGAGCAGCATCCTGCCCCTCGCGGCAATAGGTTATCGGATTCTGATGATGGGCTGGACGTCCGTCGCCAAGGCAATGCGGGAGGGCAGTCTGTTTCCGGGTCGCCCCAGGCTGACAATCCTCGTACCCAGGCTTTGCTCTCAGAGCAAGAGCGGCGGCGTCGTCAAGAGCAGCCCATGCCCATTGACCCCCAGCAGGAGGAGCGTGTCCGTCGCCGCACCGCGGCTGGCGATAATGGAGGCAGTGAGGCCGAGGAAGCGGCATCTCCCAATGTGGTGGATAGTCGCCCCTGGTCGGTGGAATTGTTTGACTGGGGGCCGGCCCTCACAGTGCGTGATGGCATTCTTGGCTTTGGCCTCGACCAAAAACATTTCCCCAACGGCGTAGCCGAAGTGGCCAATGTTAGTGGAGGCGTATACCGCATGCAGTTTGAGGGTGATCCCAGTGCCATATTAGTAGACGGCCAGCCCTTGGACCCCGATCATCCACAGGTCATTCTCGATGGAGATGGGCGCACCATCACCTTTGCCGAACCCGTGGGGGTGGTATTGACGCCAGTGGATGATTGGGAGGCGGATGACATTGAAGCCCCCGCCGATAGCGGCTGAATCAGCTGTCCCATATTCAAGCGTATCTGTGTGCTTATTGTCGCCCTGTATCTCGCAGTGAGCCTGACCCGCATGCGGCAAAAAAGCCATCCGCCTCAAGGTATTGAACCTGTATCCCAGTTGTGAGCATGGGGCGTGCTTGCAGTTTTTTGAATCATCCTAGCCGAGGTGGGACTCGAACCCACACTCCCTTGCGAGAACCAGATTTTGAATCTAGCGCGTCTGCCAATTCCGCCACTCGGCCGTATGTGATCAATCGTGTGGGCGGGAGTGTATGCTCATTGTTCGGACTGCAACTGCTTTGCGGCGGGGTCTGAGGTCTGTGCCGCTGCGGCTTTGCGGGCCTTGCGTAGCTGGGCAAAAAAGTTTTTGAGGAGGTGGCTGCTTTGCTCGGCCAGAACCCCGCTGGTGACGTGGAGGTGATGGTTATAGCCGTTGAGCTGGCAGAGATTGGTGAGGCTGCCGCAGGCTCCAGCCTTGGGCTCAGGGGCGGCGTAGACGATGCGCTGCACCCGGGCATTGAGGCAGGCGCCTACGCACATGGGGCAGGGTTCAAGGGTGACGTAGAGGGTGCAGCCTTCCAGACGCCAGTCTCCTAGGCGCTTGCTGGCGCGACGGATGGCGACGATTTCGGCATGGGCGCTGGCATCGTGATCGCGGATGCAGCGATTATTGCCACTGGCCAGAAGGTGATTGTCGCGCACGACAACGGCACCCACGGGAACTTCGCCAATGCGTGCGGCTCGGCGTGCGGCGGCTAGGGCTCGCTGCATCCATGCCACATCATCTCCTATCGCAGACATGGTGGCGACGACTCCTTGGCCTCCGGCTGCGCAGGGCGATAGTGCATCGATCGGGGGCCATGGTCCCCAATATCTAAGCAGAGATTGGGGACCATGGATGCTCGTGCGTTAATGCGATTAATGCTGAGCGTTTTTGACCAGCGTGAGTAGATGACCATTGTTGGGTAGATCGACATGGCGGAGATCGTCGAGTTTATTGCCCAAACCAGCAAGTATAGGATCATCCTTGCGCATATCCAGGGCCGTACCATAGCTCATGAATCCGACCTGGATTTTATTCTGGTCGCCCACGATAATCACGTTGCAGGTTTCCAGGGGGTCGGCGGCATTGGTCGCCACGCCGGTCCAGGCGAGTTGTACTGCGGCGGTGATTTCAGCGGCAATGCTGCCCAGTCCGCAGCTCACCGTTACTGCTTCGGTGAGGCTGAGGAGGCTTTCGCCGTAATGTTCTTCGCAGGGCACTTTGATGTCCACCATCTTGATCTTGGACATCTCGTAGAACTCAATTTTTCCTTCTTGATCGACACTGAAATAGTCGCCCGAGCGAGGGTCTTTAAAGCGGCCTGGCTGGGTAACATTGAGCGCCATGCCGCTTTTGGGGTGCTTGAATTGGATGGGAAACTGCGCCGTGGGCTGAACCGGTGCGGCGTCACCATCGCCACCTTCGGCAAAGCTGGCGATGGCATCATCAATGGTGTCATAGGTCTCGAAAAGTGCGAGCAGGCCAAGCATCTCAAAGAGCGCGATCACTTTGGTAGGAACGCCAACCAGTTTAATGTCGCCCTGTTGTTCGCGGAAATTATCCACGCACTTGACGATAGTGCCGAGGCCCGTGGAGTTGATGTATTTGACTTTGGTCAGCACCAACATGACCCGATTGGTGCCCGACGAGAGAATGTCGTCAAGCTGGCTTTCAAAAAGTTGGTTGGTGCTGGCATCAATACTGCCGCTGAGGGAAACCGACTTGGCTACGCCGCCGTTGGAGAGGTCAACGTCTTGGATGTCGAAATTGAGAACGGCCATGATGGCTCCTGGTGATGAAGACAATGATAAGCGGCAAGTTCACAAGGAGGCTTGCCGATGCCATGGGCGCAAGTCATGGAGGTGATACGGGCGCCATGGTTGGTTGCTGAAAATGGAAAGGCCAATGAAGTGGAGGATTTAGTGCCACCACGTTGTGTGTAGATGAAGGCACGGAATTGCCTCTGTCAAGGTGCGGACTAGGCTCAGCCGTGATATTGAGCAGTACAGTACCAGACTCGCAGGAGTGGCATGCGCGGCTCATGCGTTGCTATAATTGAGAAAGATTCCGATTTCGCGGGCCCCTTGGTCGTTGATGTTGAGGCTGTTGTCAGTGTGATACTGACGACTAGTTAGTCCCGAGGCCGCGTTGAGGACGGCAAGACTCTTTCGCAGGATATAAACGCCTAGGCGTTGCCGTAATGCCGTGTGCGTCACTTGAGCCACTGTAAGGGGGTGTTACTACTCTCGAGGCTTGTGCCCACAGTTGTCGGGCCATAGTAATGCCAAGAGGCTATATATCGCAGTACACACTGCTTCTGATTGATCATAAAGGAAATGTGCCATGGGTATGTTCGGTGGAAAAAAGTCGGAGAAAGAAGAGAAGGGTCAACGCCGGGAAAAGCCAACGACCGCACGGCGTAGTCGTCGTATTGTCCAGCCGGGTGCTGGCGGCAAGCCGAAGACCGCTGCAACCCCAGGTGCTGGAACCAAACAGCGCAGCCCCAATCCTCAGGTTCGTCGCAAGCCGCCAGCGCAGTCTGCGCCAGGCAAACAGGCGCCACCCGCCGATGACCTGCTCGATCTTGATGACTTCAGCGACACTCCTGCCGCTAGTCCCAAGCCTTCGGCACCCCAGCGTAAGCCAGCGGCGGCCGATGTTCCTGATTTGGATTTCCAGGGCTCGCTAGGTGGTGAAGCCGACCTGAGCGGTGGTCCGTGTCGCAGCGGCGACGCGGTTTTGCTCGAGTTCTTAGTCAATAAGGCTGAATTGGTCAGTCCCGAACAGGCGCAAAACGCCCAATTGCTTGCCCAGGACGAAGGCCTGGCACTCGATGTGGCTTTAGTGCGTCAGGGGGCAATTACCGAGGATGCCTTGGTACATGCGCTTGCAGGAGAAAGCTGGGTTCCCCATCTTAAAGTAGATAAATACGAGATCCGCAAAAAAGCCCTCAATACTATTTCCGCCGAAGAGGCGCGTCATTTTGGCGTTTTGCCAGTGGATAAGTTGGGTAGCGTGCTGAACCTCGCCATGGTTAACCCCCTTGACCAAGAAACCATCCGCGCAGTTGAATCCAAGACTGGTTTAGAAGTCAAGCGCGTGGTGGCTACGCGTTCGGAGATAGAGCGCTGTATCGTCAAATACTTTGGTGGTGATGCGGACGCTCCGGCAGCCCCTGTGCACGAAGAAAGCCGTCGTTTCGAGCAGGACACCGATCTCCATGATGCCACCGCAACCCAGCCCGCTTCGCCCCGCGCCCCCGCGGCGGCGGCAGCTCCAGCGGCGGCTCCAGCGGCTGATGCTGGAGAGGCTTTGGCCAGTGATGACTTCTTGGATATTGCTGACATTGATGATCTCTTGGGGAGTGGCGATGAGGTCGCTCCATCCCTGGTTGAACCAGTCGCCCTTGAGCCCATTGAGCCAGCCCAGCCAGAAGCCCAACCCAGCGTAGAGGAGGAGGCTGAAGCCCTCTTTGCGGAATCTATAGCAGAGCCCTCAGCGGGCAAAGCGCCCTCAGCGGGCAAAGCGCCCTCAGCGGGTAAAGCGTCATCGATCAGCGAGCCATCATCGAGCAATGAGGCGCCAGCCGCCCCTGTACAGCCCTCGGCCTCAAGCGATGCTGATGATGACCTTGATCTTGGCTTTGCTGCTGATCCTGCACCCGCGGCGCAGCCCCAAGCAGCCAGCGAAGACAATATTTTCGCCGACTTCGAAGAGCCCGCTCCAGCGCCTACTCCATCGGGTTCGTCAGAGCCACGGCCAAGCGCCAGCAGCACGGGCCGCGGCACCAAGTCCCAGGTGCGCAGTGGCGGTCGCGCCGCCACCGCAACCTTTACTGCCAAACAGGCACCTGCCGCCCCAGCTGCACCGAGCGCCTCTGCCCCGCCCAGCGTAGAAGTAGAGGACCTCGTGCCTGTTACCGAAGAAGACTTCCAGAATGCCATTGCGCACGGGCGCATTCGTGTCTTTGAGAAGTGGGTGGGCATTCAAACGCGCAATCGGGTTCTCAATGCCGTCAGTGTTGTAGATGAGTTGGACCCCTTGCTCGAAGAGCTGCGTAAAAACGCCTACGCTGTGTCCGCTTAATGAGCGCGCTGCTCAGCGCCATGGTTGTCATGGCGCTGAGACTCGCCCCCAAAAATGAATATATGAGCTTGTGCCTGAGGATATTGGGCAGGGGCATAAAGCCGCATCTGCAAGCGCTGGAGCATTGAAATGTCGCAGGATATAACGCCGGCTCAGGGTCTCGGCTTTGAGCTACTGGCAAGCGAGGTGTCCGCTCAGGGGCGCGCTCGTCGTGGTCGATTTACCACCCATCATGGGGTGGTGGAGACCCCTGCATTCATGCCAGTGGGCACCCAGGCAGCCCTTAAGGGGGTGTTGCCTGACCAAGTTGCCGCAAGTAAAGCCCAGGTGGTGCTGGCCAATACCTACCATATGGGCAATGATGAGCGCATCGCCTTGGTGGAGCGCCATAATGGCCTTCATAATCTCATGCGCTGGCCACATACAATACTCACCGATTCTGGCGGATTCCAGGTCTTTAGTCTCAAGGATCGGACGATTAGTGAAGACGGTGTCACTTTTGGCTTTCAGCACGGCAGTCAGCCCACTCTCCTGACTCCTGAGCGGTCCATGGCGATCCAGCGCAGCCTTGGCGCGGATATTGTTATGGCTTTTGATGAATGTATTGATCATACCGCGGCCAAGCCCTATATCGTAGCCTCCTGTGAGCGTACTTTGCGCTGGCTGCAACGCTGTGCCGGGGAGCCGCTGCAGGCGCATCAGCATCTCTTCGGGATCATCCAGGGAGGCCTGCACCTCGACCTGCGAGAACGCGCTGTCGAGCAGGTGTGCAGTGTGGATCTTCCCGGGTACGCCATTGGTGGGGTTAGCGTGGGCGAAGGCCATGAAGAGCTCAAGCGGGTGGTGGGCCATACGGCCCCCCTGATGCCAGAAGACCGACCACGCTATCTTATGGGTGTTGGGCATCCTGAAGATCTCATTGAATCCGTGGCCCGGGGCATGGATATGTTTGACTGTGTGGTGCCCACGCGCTATGGCCGCGAAGGCACCGTCTTCACTTGGCGTGGCAAACTGCGCCTCAAAGATAAACGTTTTCGTAAGGACCGTTATCCCATCGACACCAGTTGCTCTTGCCCTGCCTGTAGTGGGGGCTTTAGTCGCGCCTATCTGCGCCATTTGCTCTATGCTGGTGAGGCAATCGGGGAGACCTTGTGTTCGCTTCATAACCTGTGGTTTTATCAGCAACTGATGCAGGCCATGCGCGAAGCTATTAGCGCGGGCACTTTTGCTGCATGGCGCGAAGATTACTACGCAGGGCGTTTGCCCCAGCAGCAGGGCTAGGGCTTATGCGTCTGCGCATCACCATTGTGCAGCGGGGGAGCGTGAAAGACCGTGCCATTCAAGGACTGTGTGCAGAATATTGCAAACGTTTCCGAGCCTTTGGAAGTTTACAGATCATTGAGCAGAAGCAGTCGCGTTGGCCCACAGATCACTTGCGTGTGCTGTGCGATGAGCGTGGCAGCGAGTACAGCAGCGTCGCTCTGGCGCAGCAATGTGCTCGTTGGAGTGAGCAGCATGGCGCCATTGCTTTTGCCTTGGGCGATGGTGATGGTCATCATCCAGACTTCGCTAACCAAGCCCAGGAACACTTCTCCCTTTCCCAGTTGACCCTTCCTCATCGTCTGGCGCATCTACTGGTGGTGGAGCAGGTGTATCGGGTGGGGACTATTCTTGCTGGGCATCCTTATCATCATTAGTTGTCAGGGGGCTATCGCCCCCCGACACCCCCCGGTCCGCATCGCTTCGCTTGCTCCCCACGGCCTTTGTCGGCCGGCCGGTGCTTCGCACCTAAGGGCGGATCGCTTCGCGATTGTATCCGCCCTTGCCGTCCTCGGCGGCCGGTCGGTCGCTTTGCTCCCTCCGGTTTTTCCTCCCGACATCCCCCCGGTCCGCATCGCTTCGCTCGCTTCCCCTTGCCCCCCGGTCCGCATCGCTTCGCTCGCTTCCCCTTGCCCCCCGGTCCGCATCGCTTCGCTCGCTTCCCCTTGCCCCCCGGTCCGCATCGCTTCGCTCGCTTCCCCTTGCCCCCCGGTCCGCATCGCTTCGCTCGCTTCCCCTTGCCCCCCGGTCCGCATCGCTTCGCTTGCTCCCCATGGCCTTTGTCGGCCGGTCGGTCGCTTTGCTCCCTCCGCCCCCCCCCCTGGTCCGCATTGCTTCGCTTGCTCTGGTGGCTATATCCTTCTGTTGCTTTGCTTCGTTTGTTGCTGGTTTTGGTAGAGGCTAGACCGCTCTTGCTCTTGCTTGGGGGGAAGGATAGACTGCTGCCATGTGGCAACTGCGCCTGGTTTCTTTAGCCTGTCTTGGTGGCGGTATCTTTATGTTACTGTTTGCCGTGCACATCGAAACGACCTTGCGTGAGCGGCGTGGTACGGGGTTTCGCCGTTGGCTTTCAAGCGTTTTTTATACCGGCGAAATTGAATATTATCGGAATCTCACCTATCACCTGATGCTGTTCGCCCCAGGCCTACTGGTTACTGGTATTGGCGTATGGCTTTTTGTTTCCTGGTGCCAGCGTCGGGCACGCGATCGTTTTATCGTTGAGGCAATGGCCAAGATATCATCGCAAGACGCCGAGAACCTGCGTAAACAGGGGCTCAAGGGGCGCAGGTTGGCGAAAGCGTTACGCGCGTTAAGCGAGCATCCCGCCACCAGCGGTGGGAAGCGGCATAAGAATAAACGCTAATGGCCCCACACGCCTCAGCCCAGGCATGGGCCTGGGCTGAGGGAATATGAGCGTCTTGCCAATGCGTTTTTTATAGCATGTCTTTGACGGTGTCGCGCTCGCTCACCAGTTCGGCGTTGGTGAGGGCGATTTTTTCTTTGGCAAAGTCGTCAAGTTCAACGCCCTGCACCACTTCATAGGTTCCCGGGGCGGTGGTGATGACGGGGACCGAAGCCCATACGCCTTCACTAAAGCCATAGGCGCCCGTGCTGGGTACGCAGATGGAATGGGGAACTGGCGAGGGGGTCATTAAATCGCGCACATGGTCTACCAAACCATTGGCGGCACTGGCGGCACTGCTCTTGCCGCGGGCCTCAATAATCGCCGCACCGCGCTTGCCCACAGTGGGGATGAAGGTTTCGCGTAGCCACTGGTGATCACTGATGACATCGCTTACCGGGGCGCCATTAATGCGGGCATTGGCAAAGTCGGGGAACATGGTGGGGCTGTGATTGCCGTAGATAATGAGATTTTCTACCGCAGTAATGGGCACGCCGGCTTTCTGAGCCAACTGACTGACGGCGCGGTTTTGATCTAAGCGGGTCATTGCTGTCCAGCGCTCGGGGCCAATGCGCTTACACTGACTGGCGCCAATCATGCAGTTGGTGTTGCAGGGGTTGCCCACTACCGCTACGCGGCAGTCATCGGCGGCAACCGCGTCAATGGCGCGGCCCTGGCCGATAAAGATTTTGCCATTGTCTTTGAGTAGGTCAGCGCGCTCCATGCCAGGGCCGCGCGGCTTGGAGCCCACCAGTAAGCACCAGTTGGCGTCCTTGAAGGCTACCTGCTCATCACCAGTGCAGATAATATCCTGCAGTAAAGGAAAGGCGCTGTCATCCAATTCCATGGCGACACCCTTGAGGGCATTTTGCACGGCCTCAACAGGGATTTCTAGGAGTTGGAGAATTACCGGCTGGTCTTTGCCAAACATTTCGCCAGAAGCGATGCGAAATAGCAGGTTATAGCAAATTTGGCCGGCGGCGCCAGTTACAGCGACACGAATGGGGCTGGTCATGAAGGACTCCTCGCAAGGTCAGTGGTTGAAAATGGGATGGGATCAAAGACGGAAGGCCTAGCCTGTGTGCTCTATTGGCGAAGCAAGCACGCACAGGCTCGGACTTATGCAGACCTCAGGCATCGCTGAGGGCTTTGAGCCGAGAAAATTCGCCCTTGCGGGCCAGGAGCTGGTCATGACTTCCCTGCTCCACCATACGCCCACCACGCATCACGATAATCCGATCAGCATTGCGGATAGTGGTAAGCCGATGGGCAACGATAAACGTGGTGCGCCCAGCAATAAGACGCTCCAGGGCCTCTTGCACCAGGCGCTCAGACACCACATCCAGAGCCGAGGTGGCCTCATCAAGGATGATTACCTGGGGGTCGCGAATCAATGCCCTGGCAATGGCAATGCGCTGCCGCTGTCCACCAGACAACTGGGCGCCATGCTCACCCAGTGGCGTATCCAAGCCTTCGGGAAGGCTGGCGACCACATCCCCCAGATTGGCCGCAGTCACTACCGCCTGCAGGTGGGCTTCTTCCACATTATCCAAACCATAGGTGATATTCTCACGCAGGCTGCCACCAAAGAGGAGCACATTCTGTGACACCACTGCCACAAAGCGGCGGTAGCTGCGCATATCAATGGCATCCATATCTTGGCCATCAAGCAGAATGCGTCCGCTGGTAGGACGCAGAAAGCCAATCAGGAGATTCATCGCCGTGGATTTTCCCGATCCAGATTCCCCCACCAAGGCGATGCATTCACCCGGCTCAGCATGAAAACTGAGGTCCTTGACGGCAGGATCACTACGCCCGCGATAGGTAAAGCCAACCGCTTCAAAATGCACCCCGCCGCACACGCTATCCACCCGTTGCTTGCCAATATTGACCTCTAAGTCAGGGCACTCCAAAACTTCCCCTAAGGAGCGCATGGACTCCATACCTTTCGCTAGCTGCGGATACATGTTCAGTAGCATATTGATGGCCATAATCATCTGCGCAAAGAGACTTTGGTAGAGCACCACATCGGCCACGCTTAAGTGTCCCAAAAAACACATGGTGCCGGTCACTGCCAGGCTCATAAGCTGGGTTACTTGCATGGTAACCCAAGTGCTGCTTTGGAAGAGGGCATTGACAATGTCCAAGCGGAAGCCCGCGCGGTGCACTGAACTCAAACGCTCATCCACTTTGGCCAGGGCTTGATCTTCAATCCCATGGGCGCGGCTGACGGGAATCATTTCAATCATCTCGCCCACCCGCGCCGACATAACTTCAACATTACTCCGGTAATCACGGTTATGGGAGCGCAGGCGTACCCGAAAAGCGGCGATAAGGATCAGGCAAACGGGAGTGGCAACGATATAAAATGCGGCCAGCCACGGATCGCGCACTACCGTAATAAGAAAGGCGATGACAATCATGGTGAGTGACTGCAAACCCATTTGCAAAAGCTGATTTCCCAGCTGCTCTACCTGCTCGACATCGCGCAATACCTTGGCTTGGATGCGGCCAGATTCGGATTCAGAATGAAAGGAGATGGAGAGCTGTTGTAAGCGTCGCACCAAGGCCGAGCGTAATTGTAACTCAGCCCCGCGATTACACCGCGACACGTGCGTCATGTACCAAATGTGGGCAGGAATATTCAAGACCAGCATTGCCAGCAGCCAGCCCCAAATAGTCAGCAAGACCCCATACTCGTAACTGATAGGAGGCTGCAGCACGGCCACAGTAAGCGCTAAGGCCGCCGGAGTCAGCCATACCGGAAGGTTTTTTAAAAGAAAAACGAGATAGATGCCCGCGCACTGCCACCAACGCAGGCCATATAAGGCAAATAACGAACGCAGGGGAAAACGCGCGTCATATGCCCGCTCTAACGGGGCATTGGTGCGAGCAGTGGGACCAGCAATAACCAGTCTTCCACTTGCGCTTACCCCCACACGGGAGTCAGCTGGATCAGCATTAAGCAGTGCCATGGTGGTGATCCCGTTGGTGTAAACGGGCTCCGCCGGCGTCAGCGGCAACGGCCCGTTGCTGCTGGCGGCCAAGATCGGCGTATGCTGCCACAGTCCTTGCTGAGGCAAGTGTAGGTTTGGTAATAAATTACATACTTGCAGCAATGTCGGCCATTGCGCCTATGGCGTTGGCAGCCAACATACGCTCTCCTCTAGTGGTATAGATTTTGCTGCCCCACTGGAGAATAGGTTACGACCAGGTCACTGTGACCGAAAGGAGTCAATCATGATCATTTTTATTGCGCTCATAGTGCTGACATTGGCCATTAGTGGCATAGCCTCCATGTTGGTAAAAAGCCGCTTTCACCGCGGCAAGCAAGTCCCCCTGTCCTCGGGTATGACCGGGGCAGAAGTGGCCCGTTTGATCTTGCGCAACAAAGACATTAATGATGTGGAGGTAGTGGAAACCCCAGGCTTTTTGTCCGATCACTACAACCCCGGTAGCAAGCAGCTCGCCCTGAGTCGTGATGTCTACCATGGCTCCACTGCAGCTGCCGCAGGGGTTGCCGCTCACGAAGTCGGTCACGCCATCCAACATGCCTATGGCTCGTGGTCCTTGGGAATGCGATCGGTGCTCGCCCCGGCCGCTGGCCTTGGCTCAGGGATGGCACCCTACATTATTTTTGCTGGCGCCATCTTAGGTGGTTTTCAGCAAATAAATGCTGGTGCTGAATGGGGCATGGGGGCATATCTTACTGCTGCTGGCATTGGACTCTTTGCCATGTTTACCCTTTTTACCCTGGTTACCGTGCCCAACGAGTATGATGCATCGGCCAAAGCCACCACGGTCCTCGGCGACCTGGGGGTAATTCGTCCTGGCGAAGAAACCGCAGCAGTAAAAGGCGTCCTCAACGCCGCTGCCCTCACCTACGTTGCCGCAGCAGTAACCTCAATTCTCTGGCTCCTCTACTACGTGTTGCCACTGTTGTTGAATAACCGTAACTAGGGGCGCTTTGGTTGTCGGGGGGGCAAGCCCCCCCAACGGCCCCCCCGGTGCGCTTCGCTTCGCTCGCTTCCCACGACCTTTGTCGGGGGGTCGGTGCTGCGCACCTAAGGGCGGATCGCTTCGCGATTATATCCGCCCTTCCCCCCTCGGCGGTCGGTTTTGGTTGTCGGGGGGGCAAGCCCCCCCAACGGCCCCCCC
>REDP01000038.1 GCA_007693455.1 Planctomycetota bacterium
CAGGAGATCGGCGATCCCGGGGGCAAGCTTTGCGCCGCCCTGGATGCATAGCCAGAGCGGCGCAAAGCTCACCTTGGGTAAGGAATTCCCGCTTCGCGGTGCATGCTTTTGGCGCAAAAAGCGCCCTATTCAGGGCGTTTTCGCAGGCCGATCAGGAGATCGGCGATCCCGGGGGCAAGCTTTGCGCCGCCCTGGATGCATAGCCAGGGCGACGCAAAGCTCACCCCCGAGAAGTTGTGTGGCGATACCATCACCTAGATGGCAAAGTCTCCAGGACCTTGCTTACTATTTTGGCGGATGGTAAGATCGGGATCAGCCATGGTTACTGTGGACCACGGTGCCACTGACCGCGTCACCCATGCATTTCCCCCGATAATACAATGGTGGCCAATGCGTGTACGCCCGCCCAGGATAGTGGCTCCAGGATAGACTGTGACATGATCCTCAAGATCGGGGTGCCGCTTGTTGGCCTGCCCACGTTCGAGCATCCCCTCTTCATTACGTGAAAGGGGATTAAAGGCCCCCAAGGTAACCCCGTGATAGAGAACCACATGCGATCCTATGGTGGTCGTTTCGCCGATCACCACCCCGGTGCCATGATCAATAAAGAAGTGATCGCCAATGGTGGCGCCAGGATGTATATCAATGCCAGTGCGTGAATGCGCCACCTCAGTCATCATACGAGGCAAGAAAGGGACCTCGAGTTGGTAGAGTCGGTGCGCCAATCGCTGCACCGCTATGGCTTCTATGCACGGATAGGAAACGATAATCTCTTCGGCTCCAGGTGCCGATGGATCATTTTCATAGGCAGCCTGCACATCGCTTTCTAGGAGCCGCCGAACCTCGGGCAAGGATTGCAGGAATGATGTGGTTACCGCATCAATACATTCCAGAAAGTCCTTTTCGTCCTTCTCGCTCACGCCTTGGCAGCGTTCCTGGAAACGATACGCTCGCTGCAATTGCCGATGCAGGTCGTCCTCAAGATCAGCGATCAGTCTGCGCAGGGCGACCCAATGCACCTGTACTTGTAACTGCTGCTGCCCAGCGAAAAAGCCTGGGAACACCACATGCAGCATAAGATCGCATAGTTTGGCGATACTGGCACGATCGGGAATGCCACTCAGGCCAGAGTCATTTACGCCAAATCCAGAGCGGTAGCTTTCAGCTAAACCCTGGACAATAGTGCGGAATTTATTGGTATCCATGTAACCGCCTTGTCTCGGAATAATCTTCCGCTTAGCGGGGACCAAAGCGATACAACGGCACCCGCTCAATAAGAGGATCCTGGTCTGCATCTCGCATGGTAATGCGATAAGATACTTCCTCATCGCCCTGCTGGGTAACCACAAGCAACTGATCGCGTTGCTGTGGATCGCGATAGACTACTTGCGCATCGGTCCAGCGATCACGTAAGACGCGATCCACTGCCGCCTGCTCACGGCTACTTAAATGGGCCTGATGCTTGCAGCCCAACCCCATGGTAAGCCCACATGCGCCCAACACTACCATAAGTACAGCTACTGTATACGCGTGCCTGCCAACCAAGCGTTCACTCATAGTTTGATTCCCTCGTTAATAGCAGCCTAACCGCAGGCCCCAGTGAGTCCACTGTCAGGACGTAGCGCATTACAGTGCTGCGTTGAGGTGGAGACCTCTCCGCTTACCATGACGAAGCTTGCGCAAAATAATGCTCGACAAATCACGGAGAGTGACACACATTAGGGGCATGATGAGAAACATTGCCTGGGTGACTGTTGCTGCGGTAGCCCTGATTGCTTCCTTGAGTTTCCTTCTCCAGATGCCGTGGGCATGGCAACTGATCACCCTTGGTGCCATCGGTATTATAAGCGTTATCACTCGACGGGTTTGCATAAACCTTGCCAATGAGCCGATCGAGACCGTGCAATTTGTCACCTGCCCCCATTGTGGAACCCGCAATCCACGCCATTCTCAACGAGTCTACGAGTGCTATCACTGCGAACGACGATTCTCTGAGCTCAGCGGTCGCCACCCTGCATTGCCCGAGCAAGTGGCTGGGGTCTCTTCGTCATAGATTGGTGGTGAGGGCACCAGCCAATGGCACACTCGCATCTGAATCCTCTGCCGCTACCACTGAAGCCTCTCGCAATGTGAATCCATAGTCCGTGATTACCGCAAGGAATGCTTCGCGAGCACTGTGCTGCGGCACGATTACCACCCCATCAAGCCCATGCTGCAGCTGCACTGATCTTGCGGTGAGGGGCTGACAATCCACCCGTCCTGCAACCAGTTGCCATGCCTGCAGTCGATCGGGTGACGAGTGAACCAGTTTAATCCGCGCATCTGGTTCAACCTGTGCCATGGCCTGTAACCACGCCCCTATGCGCTCGGGTGCATAGGTATGCGGTGCTTGCACCACATAACTGACGTAGCCATGGCCTGGCAACAGCATTGCCTCATCGTGGTCGTGGTCGTGGTCGTGGTCGTGGTCGTGGTGGTGGTGGTGGTGGTGATGATGCTGCTGCTGCGACAGCGGCTTCGTAAGTGCCAGACGATGCGCCGGCCAGACCACAAGAATGCGATCGCTGACATGCCCCCCTGCAACCACTGGTAAACCATAGTCCTGGAGGTCCTGGCGTAATTGCGCGAGTTGCTGGGGGTCACTGACATCGCTTTTGCTGATTGCGGCGCAATCTGCCACATGCCACTGGTCCATATAGAGGGGATGCTGACGCACCTGCTGCCGCGTATGCAAAACAGGATCGCAAACCACCACATGCGGACCACACGACAGCGCAGCAGCCAAAGGGCCGTGTTCAAGGATGGCTACAAGATCGCGCGGATGTCCTACCCCCGTTGGTTCAATAATAATACGATCAGGCTTATGCTTGCGCAATGCTGCCGCCAAGCGTGTTTCCAAAAGCACTCGCAAGGCGCAGCACATACAGCCACCATTGAGCTGCAAAATACGTGACTGGGGGTGCTGCAGGAGGGCCG
>REDP01000246.1 GCA_007693455.1 Planctomycetota bacterium
GGGCTCAAGGCCGAGTTGACGGGCAACTAAACCGACATCCAGCATCAGCAATTTGCGGAAGCCCGGATCCGCTTCTGCGGCCAGCGGGATGCCATTACAATCTGAGCGATCGACCGGCGAGATAAGCAGGGCCTTGATCAAGCGTAGGATGGAATGGGCATGCCGGAGACGAGGGCTTCCAAGTTCCCTCGGCGTTCACTGCTCAGTGCCAATCCACCTCCCGTTCCTGATTCATGGTTTTGCCCGAGTGGGAAACGTCTGTCTTGAGACAATTGTTATCCCCCTCTATTTCTTTACTGCGTTACTCGCGGAGTTAGAAAGGGAATGATAAGCCAATACACAGCATTTACACAATATTCAATACTACGGAGAATGCCTATATAATGTGTGTACATTCAGGGCAATTTAGATTGCTATGTATTCCCTAACACCACATACTGCATGGTGACACCTCAATGGCTACCTCTTGCCATCTTAGGAAAGGACGGCACATCATGATTGCGTCTCCACTTGAGCAGGATGTTCCCGAAGATATTCAGCGTACAGCCAAACGCTGGCGCAAGAAGCCTGGCTCCTTGATTCAGGCCCTGCATGAGATTCAAGGTCGTTATGGCTATGTGCCGCGTGAGGCGGCCCTGCAGTTGGGTGCGCTGATGGATGTCCCCATGGCGCGCATTTTTGAGGTGCTGACTTTCTATAACTATTTTAAAATGACCCCACCTGGTCGTTTTACCATTTCCGTATGCACTGGAACCGCCTGCCATCTCAAGGGAGCACCAGAGCTTATTGCTGCGATCAGTGCGGAAATCGGCATTGGCGAAGGTGAGAGCACTGACGACGGATTGTTCCATCTGCAAGGCGTGCGCTGTTTGGGTTGCTGCGGTTTAGCACCTGTGGTGACGGTCAATGGTCAGGTTCACGGTAAGATGACTGCGGAAAAAATCCCCGCATTGCTTGCACAATGCCGCAATGAGGCCGCCGCCGAAGAAGGAGCTCCAGCATGACCCCGGAATTGCTTGAACAAACCATTGCCGAGAGTGCCGCTGCCCTGCAGCAGCAACGTTTGCGCCTTCTGTGCTGCGCCTCTACCGGATGCCTTTCCACCGGATCAGGGGGCATTGCTGAGGTGCTTCATAAAGAGCTTCAGATGGCTGGCATTGCTGACGAAGTGGCAGTGGTTCCCACGGGCTGTATGGGTCTGTGCTCGCTGGGTCCCCTTCTGCGAGTTACCGATAATACGGGTGGTGAATATTTACTGCAACGGGTGGATGAAGCCTTGGCAGTGCGTCTGGTGAGCGAGTATGTGGTACCGACGCTGGCCGGGACCACGGTGAACTTGACTGAAATTATGCCGGATCATCTTCTTGATCTGCAACAGCCGTTTTTTGCTCGGCAGGTACGGGTGGTACTTGCTAAATCTGGGTATATTAATCCTGAAAATATTGATGAGTATTTTGCCCGTGGTGGTTATCGATCACTGGCTTCGGCACTGGCCATGGGGGCAGAAAACGTCATCAAAGTGATTACCAATAGCGGACTACGTGGACGCGGTGGCGCGGGGTTTCCCACAGGCCTCAAATGGCAACTGACACGCCAAGCGTTTACCAAGGCTAATGCCGATGAGGCGTACATTATCTGCAATGGTGATGAGGGCGACCCTGGCGCCTATATGGATCGTTCAATCCTTGAGGGTGATCCCCACGCGGTGATTGAAGGCATGGCCATTGCTGCCCTGGCCACCGGTGCCAATAAAGGAATCTTTTATATCCGCGCCGAATACCCTTTGGCTGTGGAGCGGGTAGAAAAGGCCATTATCGCCGCCCGCCGGGCCAAGGTCATTGGGCCCAAGGTTTTGGGCAGCGATTTTTCGTTTACCTGCGAGGTACGCCTGGGTGCCGGAGCCTTTGTCTGCGGCGAGGAAACTGCCCTTATCGCCTCAATCGAGGGTCGTCGCGGCACGCCACGCCCACGCCCCCCCTTCCCATCGGTCAAGGGCTTATGGGACCAGCCCACCACTATTAATAATGTGGAAACCTTGGCAAATATCGCTCCCATACTCCAAAACGGGGCAGAGTGGTTTGCCAGTATGGGCACCGATAAATCCAAGGGCACCAAAGTTTTCGCCCTCACCGGAAAAATTAAGCACTCTGGCTTGATCGAAGTCCCCATGGGCATGACCCTGCGCGATATTGTCGAAGACATTGGTGGTGGGGTGGATACTGGTAAAGCCGTTCAAGCAGCGCAAACGGGCGGCCCATCTGGGGGCATGATCCCCGCCAGTGCCTTTGACAGTCCTGTAAGCTACGAACATTTGCAAGAGCTCGGCTCAATCATGGGATCTGGGGGCATGATTGTCCTCGATGAAGATGACGATGTGGTAAACCTCGCCTGCTTCTATTTGGAGTTCTGTGTAGAGGAAAGCTGTGGCAAGTGCGCGCCCTGCCGGGTTGGCGGCAGTCAATTACTCGGGGTACTCAAACGCATTCAGGCGGGCGAAGGTAGGCCCGATGACATTCCTCTGATTCGCCGCCTCGCCACCGCCATGCAAAAAGCCAGTCTCTGTGGCCTTGGGCAAACCGCCCCCAATCCCGTACTTTCGGTTCTCCGCTATTTTTCCGATGAACTCACTCGACATCTTCCCGATCACGCCTGCGTTGGGAGTACCCCATGAGCAACACCTTTCTTACCGCCACAATCAATGGACTGCCGGTACACGTCGCCCCTGGAACCACCATCCTCGATGCAGCCCGTAGTGTAGGTGTGGCGATTCCTGTGTTATGCAAGCACCCAGACCTCTGCGCCACCGCCGCCTGCGGTATTTGCGTGGTTCGGGTAGCAGGCATGGGCAAACTTTTACGGGCCTGCTGCACACCACTTGAAGCCGATATGGATATCAGCACCCACGATGGGGAAATCGTTGATGTGCGGCGTACGGTGTTGGAATTGATTTGCTCACGCCATCCCAATGAATGTCT